>CAYIRQ010000013.1:0-17806 GCA_964365905.1 uncultured Candidatus Peribacteria bacterium | reverse complement strand
AACCTGCTCTTTATTTCACCTCGTCCAGGTGGGGCATTTGAGGGGTAAATGCAGGCTTCATAGGGAAACACATCTTGTACATAAAGACCTATTACGTCAATCAGGACCCGAAAGTTCCCAATCGTTCCCGACAGCTCATTGACTGTCCCATGATTACAGGATCAGGTTGTCTTTTTTCTCCACTTGGCTGTTTAGGATCATTGTGATGCAATCGAGTGAGAATTTGAGTTCTGTGAACTTTTTGGCCAGTTCAAGCAGATCAAAATTTCGTTCCCAGAAATTCCCTCCAGCTCCACCATCACATCCCCCCATCGAGAAAATCCCCCGAAGGGGCGTGAGGAAGACGTCGGTCGTTCCCGTCATCGCTGCGATGCCCCAGAAGAATCGAATCTCCGCACACAAAAGTTGTTCACAACATACTTGATCGTGCAAATAATTTTCTATAGAGTATATTCGTTCTACGATATTTCACTAATATTTTATGAAACAACGTAAAAAATTCAGTTCCATGCCTCGCAGGGTTTCCAAGCGCATTTTGGATCACGGCACTCACAATGGAGAGCCTGTTGTCCTTGTTTTTCGTGAAGGGAAACCTTCGCGGGTGTTTGCTCTGCATGCGTATTTGAAGATGCAGGAGCATCCCACGATCGTGCAACCGTGGAAACATCGTAAGGATCGAACAAAAGAGCAACCTGATCCTCTGGGAGCAGTGGATATGGGAACAATATCCCTGCCAATGACACGGGAACACCTCTATGAATAGATTCATCGTTTGATCCTGCTCACTCATCCATGGCACGCGCTCTCCTCGATACGAATGTCCTTGTCCATGCTGCAAATGTGGCATCTCCCTTGCATGCGGCAGCGGCGCTGCTTGTCGCACGGGGGCTCTCCAAGAGCGATCACTACTGTATCGCGCCGCAGAACCTGACGGAATTCGCCGCGGTCGTCACGAACGCGCGTTTCGTGGAAAAACCACTGCCTCCTGCAGACGTGCTCCGCATGGTGCAGGAACTCTACCAGTCACGCAGACTCACGAAGATCTATCCGAAACGGGGAACAGTGATGCGGGCAGCACGGACGGGAGCGGACAAAGACGTCCATGGTGCCGTTTGGTACGACCTCTTCCTTGCTGAGACCATGCGGGATGCGGGGGTCCACCTCATTGTCACAGAGAATGTGACTGATTTTCACCCATTTCCCTTCATCACTGCAAAGAAGATTCAGGAGGCAGTATGATGCCAACTGTTTACATCCCCCCCATCGAGAAAATCCCCCGAAGGGGTGCAAGGAAGACGCCGGTCGTTCCCGTCATCGATGCGATGCCCCAGAAGAAGAAAATAATCCCGAGGATGACCATGAGATTGTAGGTGCCACCGGAACCGAGGTACTTCTCCGCCCACGCAAATTTCCCCGTGAGCTCCACAATCTTCTCGCGGTATTTGATGAAGACGAAGGCGGCGGCGATAGCGAGGAGACCTTTGAACATAACTATTTCAGCGCTTTCTCAAGTTCTCCACTCACAAAATCCACCGTCTTCACTCCGACGAATGAACCGACCACCTGTCCTCCTTTGAAAATGAAGAACGAGGGAATGCTCATGACACCGTATTTCCCGGGCGCCTCGACATTCTCATCCACATTCACCTTCGCAATCTTCACCTTTCCTTCATACTTCTTGCTCACTTCATCGATCACCGGATGCATCGCCTTGCACGGCCCGCACCACGATGCCCAGAAATCCACGAGGACAACACCTGTGCTTTTGAGAACTTCCTGATCAAATGTTGCGTCGGTGACGTCGGACATAGAGTTATTATACATCCCTTCTCCCGTGGGGAGAAGGTGGGGATTTTGTTGTTCCCCCTCACTCTCGCTCTCTCCCCATGGGAGAGAGGATTATAAGGAACCCTTTGAAAGCATGTCTTTCGCAATCTGTTTGCCTAATTCCACTCCCGGCTGACCGTAGGGATCCACGCGGTAGAGTTTCCCGAGGAGAACGACTTCCGTCATGAAGAGCGTGAAGAGCTGGCCGAGGTGATACTCGTCGAGTCGCGGGAGCGTGATCGTCGCATGCGGGCGTTTCGCCGCAGTGAGGGATTGCGCCGTTCCCTCCGCGAGCGCATCGAGCACCTGCCCGAGGGATTTTCCGGAGAGATACGTGAGCCCCTCCTCTTTCACCTCGGGGAGGAGCAGTCGCGGTTTCTCGTCTTCGCGGATGAAGAGGTGCCAATGGAGCCTGCGTCCCTGCATCCACTGCTGGAGCATGCTGTGCTGATCCTGGGGCCCGATGCTCGCAAGCGGCGTGGGACCGTAGGCTTCGGTCTTGCCGAGACTTTCCGCGAGCAGCTGCTGCTCCCAGCGGCCAAGGGATTGCAGGCGCGTGGAGTACGGCATGATGACTCTGATCGGGTAGTTCCGTCGCGCATCGAGGATGAATTGGACCGCCGCAAGCTGTGCCGCGGGATTTTCTTCCAAGGTAAGGTTCTGGCAGAGCGTATCCATCTCTCGTGCGCCGCGGAGGAAGGAAGCAACGTCCCCATGGAGGAGCGCGAGAGGGAGGAGCCCGACAGGAGTGAAGATCGAGTAGCGGCCGCCGATTGCGGGATGAATGGGGAGCGTCGCATATCCCTCGCGCTCCGCGATCTCATGGAGAAGACCGCTCGCGGGATCGGTGATAACGACCACATGGGATGATGCCTTCTCTTGAAGGACAGATTTCAGGTGATCCAGCAGCAGGAAGAAGAGGCTCATGGGTTCGAGCGTCCCACCCGACTTGCTGGCGATGACGAGGAGCGTGCGCTCGAAATCAACCATCTTGAGCTCTTCGATGAGGATCGCGGGGTCGATCGTATCGAGCACCACGAGCTCGGGGGTCTCGACGCGCTCAAACACTTCCTTGATCACCCGCGGCCCGAGGCTCGATCCCCCGATGCCGATCCAGAGAATCGTCTCAAAGCGCTCCCGGCGGAGTCGCTCCTTGAGCTCATCCGTGAGACGTGGCACTTCGCGATCGTACGGTGCCTGCGCCCAGGCATGCATCCCCTGCGCACGCTCCCGGAGAAAATCCTCCATGTGATACTTCAGAGTGTTCCGCATCGAAGGAAACTCCTGCTCGGGAATACCGAGACTCGGCGTGATCGTTTTCGCGAGGGTGCCGGTGATATCTAATTGGAGCACCGTTCATACTTTACCTGAATCGGTTCTCAATCATCAAACCCAAAGGAAAGATTCCAAGAAGCCAAGACACCAAGATTCCAAACAAACGTCAAAAAATCCCTTCTCCCTTTGGGAGAAGGATAGGATGAGGGGAAAAAAACAAGAAAATGTTTTATCTCCCCTCACTCTCACTCTCTCCCCATGGGAGAGAGGATGTTTGTTGTTTTTGTTTTTGTGATTTTCTTGGAACCTTGGACCCTTGGAATCTTGGAGTCTTTCAAAGGGTCTGTAGCACATGCTTCACCCTCCCCTCCGTCGTCTTGACGTCCTTCGGCACGTCCCGCAGTCGGGCAAGCACGGTGCGTTCGTCGTAGCCGAGACTGCGGAGCGCCTCGAGCGCGTCTGCATCGATCGCGAGGCTGCTGCCCGCTTCCGCAGACGACCGCAGGATCCCTTTCTCCGCGAGCGACTGGAGTTCGACGAGGAGTTTCTCCGCCATTTTCTTCCCGATGCCCTTGAGCGCGGAGAGCATGCGCGCATCCTGGCTTTCAACCGCGCGCACGAGATGCCCCTGCGGCACGCCGCAGAGTTGGAGCGCGGTGCGCGGCCCGATGCCGGGGACATTCAGGAAATGGCAGAAGAGCCTGCGATCGGATTCCGAGGGAAAGCCGAAAAGCTCCAGACGATCTTCGCGGACGAACGTGTACGTATGGAGCTGCGCGTCCGCGCCCTCGAGCAGCACTTCCCAAAGCGGGAGCGTGCACTGAATTTCGTATCCGACGCCGGCAACCTCGAGGGTGACGAACGGAATATCGCTTTTCCGCACGGTGCCGCGCAGGGAACGGATCATAGACAGATTGTAGCGCAGTAGTGGGTAGCGCAGTAGCTACTAAATAAATCCTTCTACTGAGCTACAATCTACTGCGCTACTTATGCGCCCCAAAATCGCACTCCTCTACGTCGGCGGCTCGATTGGGATGGTCATGAACCGGAAGACGGGCCGCATTGACCCGGTGGACTCGCTCGGGGAAATCCATCGCCACCTCCCCGAATTGCAACGCGAAGTGGCGCTCGAGTTTTTTCCGATCGCCAATGTCGATTCGGCGGACGTCACGACGGATCACTGGACGGAGCTCGCGCAAATGATCGCGCAGCATGAAAAGGACTTCGAGGGATTCGTCGTGATCCACGGCACGAACACCATGAGCTACACCGCGGCCGCGCTCAGCTTCGCGCTCCAGAATCTGAGCAAGCCCGTCATCCTCACCGGCGCGCTGCTGCCGCTCAATGACGTCGCGGGCGACTGCCGCATGAATCTCACCTTCGCGATCCGCGCGGCGCAGCTCGACGTCGCGGAAGTCTGCGTCGTGCTCGGCCCCCGAGTGCTGCGCGGATGCAGGACGAAGAAAGTCAATGAGTCCATCCTCACGACATTCGACTCGACGCGCTTCCCGCCCCTCGCAGACTTTAGTTCCGATTTTGAGCTCCACCCGTGGAGAGTTCCCCGGCGAAAACGCACGCTGAGTTGCAAACCCACTTTTGATCCCCATGTGCTCCTCCTCACCCTCCACCCTGGACTCTCCGACGCCTTCCTCGAAACCACCGTCGCAGCGAAACCCCACGGGATCGTCCTGCGCGCGTATGGCCCGGGACGGATCCCCGCACGCATTCTTCCATGGATCGGGCGCTTGCGAGAGGCAAAGATTCCTCTCGTCATGACGTCCCAGGTCCTCCGAAGTCACGTCGACTTCCACCACTTCCGCAAGGAGTTCGATCTCGCGGAGCTCGGCGTGATCTCGGGGAAAGACATGACCTACGAATGCGCGCTCGTGAAGCTCATGTGGGCGCTCACGCAGAGTAAGACCCCTCTCCGGCTCCGGGAGATCATGGAGAAAAGTTTGGTGGGGGAGCTGGATGAGTGAAGCAAGCACTACGTGTAGTTCTGCACACGATCCATCCGCGCATCATCCGGATCATGAAAAGATTCCATGAAGCGCGGAACCAAATGGTTCTCTTCTTCTTCAGAATCGTATGCCTTACTGTGAAGGACAGAATGCAACTGAGCACGATGTCCAAACATTCCTTCTTCCAGATGGTGAGCAATACGACTCCGGCAGCGGGCATCCTGCTTCTGCACATCCATTGTCTCTGATTTTCGAGTAAGCATGGCCGATTCGAATGCGAACATGAGGGGTATAGGGGAATGGAGCCCCATCATTGCTCATTGAAATTATCGTGCACCCATAACGCTGGCAAAAGTCTGAGGAATCATTGTTTCGCCCTTCTTAAAGCGAAGAAAGAGAGGATCACGATCCCTCGATACGCCCCGCATACGCGGCGCTACTCGGCATGACACAACGAGATCTTTGCTCCCAGCACCACCACAAATTCCCCCTTGATGGTGATCCTTCTCATGATTTCACCGAGTTTCCCCACCGTCGTCCGTATCACCTCCTCATGCATCTTCGTGAGTTCGCGGCAGAGGACAATCGGACGATCGGGCTCTGCAGAAAGAACCTCTGCAAGTTCGGAGAGTGTCCGCTCGATCCTGTGCGGCGACTCGTAGAAGACGACGGTCCGCTCTTCAACTTTCAAAGATTCAAGGAGCGTTCTCCGTCCTTTTTTCTCCGGGAGAAATCCGAGGTAGAGGAAATGATGGATCGGGAGACCGCTGATACTGAGCGCCGCGAGGAATGCGGAGGGTCCGGGAACGACCTCCACCTTGATCCCGGCTTCGTGCGCTTTGGAAATCAGAAGATAGCCCGGGTCGCTGATCCCCGGTGTGCCTGCATCAGAAATGAGTGCCATGTGCTCGCCGGATTTGAGACGCGCAATGAGAGAGTCAAGCTTCTGATGTTCATTGAAGGAGTGAAAAGAAAGAAGCTCCTTCTTTGGTAATTGCAATAAATGCAAAAGCTTCCCCGCAACCCTCGTATCCTCGCAAATAATCGCATCGCATGCTTTCAAGGTCTCCAGTGCGCGGAGAGTGATATCACCGAGGTTCCCGATGGGAGTGCTAACAACGGATAACATGGAAGCAAGGGAGAAAAACTATCTGCGAGAGGCCCTGAGCGAACGGAGTGAACCGAACGGGCCGATGGGGGTGCTGACGATCGAAAGCATAAGATCAGATTACCCTACATCCCCTCTCCCCGTGGCCCGCCGGCAGCAGCCTTGGCGAAGGCTGGGAGAGGGATAGGGTGAGGGGTTATTTTTTACGCTTCGGCGACGTGCTTCGATACGCCCCGCATGCGCGGGGCTACTCAGCATGACGTACAAAACACTTTCACAAGTGCAAATTTTCCCCTAAACTTCCCGCGACCAAAACTATGCCCAAAGCCCCTCCTCCCGCCGACGCTCCCCTCGCCACCATCGGCGCCATCAGTCCCCGCCCGATCGTCTCCGAAATGGAGGAGAGTTATTTGGATTATGCGATGAGCGTCATCGTGTCACGCGCTCTTCCCGATGCCAGAGACGGAATGAAGCCGGTGCATCGACGCATTCTCTACGCGATGCAGCAGGTGGGACTCCGGTCTACGGGCCGCTTCTCGAAGTCGGCTGCCGTCGTCGGAGAGGTGATGAAGCGCTTCCACCCGCATGGCGATGCCTCGATCTACGAAGCGCTCGCCCGGATGGCGCAGGATTTCTCGATGCGGTATCTCCTCGTGCATGGTCAGGGAAACTTCGGCTCGATCGACGGCGATGCTCCGGCGGCGATGCGGTACACGGAAAGCAAGATGCGACGCATGAGCGAGGAGATGCTCGCGGATATCGAGAAAGACACCGTCGACTTCCGTCCGAACTACGACGCGAACGATCAGGAGCCTGTCGTTCTCCCTGCAAGAATTCCCCAACTCCTGCTCAATGGCTCTGTGGGTATCGCGGTCGGTATGGCGACGAATATTCCGCCGCACAATTTCACAGAGCTTTCCGATACCATCCTCCACCTCATCGATCACCCCGAAGCAACCGTCGAGGATTTGTGCACATTCGTGAAAGGTCCCGATTTCCCCACGGGCGGCATCGTCTACGGAAGGAAAGCTCTGCAGCAAGCCTACCTCACGGGCCGCGGTTCGGTCATTGTCCGGGGGGTAGCCGAAATCGAGGAAGTGAAAGGCAGACAGCAGATCAAAATCACGGAAATCCCGTACCAGGTGAATAAGTCATCGCTCGTCGAGCGCATGGCGGAACTCGTGAACGAGAAAATCGTGCAGGGGGTGTCGGATATCCGCGATGAAAGCAATCGCGAGGGCATCCGCATCATCGTGGAGCTCAAGAAGGATAGTTACCCCCAAAAAATCCTGAACCAGTTCTATAAGCACACGCCGCTCCAGAGCAGCTTTGGGTACAACATGATCGCGCTCGCAGACGGTCTGCAGCCGAGATTGCTCAATCTGAAGGAGCTCCTCGAAATCTTCATCGGGCACCGCCGCGAAGTCATGGTCCGCCGCATCACCTTCGACCGCGATCGCGCGAAGGAGCGCACGCACATCCTCGAGGGGTTAAGCAAAGCGCTCGACAACATCGATGCCGTGATCCAGACGATCAAGAAGAGCGAGACGAAGGAAATCGCAAAGGAGAATTTGATCAAGAAATTCAAACTCACAGAGATCCAGGCGGATGCGATCCTCCAGTTGCGCCTGCAGACGCTTGCAGGTCTCGAACGAAAGAAGATTGAGGACGAGCTCGCGGAGAAATTGAAGTTCATGAAGGAGTGCGAGGCGCTGCTCAAAGATAGCTCGAAGCGCGACCAGAACCTCAAGGATGAAACAGAGGAACTGAAGAAACTCTACGGCGATGAGCGACGCACGCGCGTGATGGCGTCCGCGATCGGCGAATTCTCCGCGAAGGATACGATCCCGAATGCCCCGATGATCGTCGTTCTCACGCAGCAGGGGTACGTGAAGCGTCTATCCCCGCAGCAATTCCGTGCGCAGAATCGCGGTGGCAAGGGCGTCATTGGCATGACGACGAAGGACGAAGATGAACTCCTCCAGATGCAGTACGCGATGAACCACGATGATCTCCTCTGCTTCACGAATACCGGCAGAGTCTTCACGCTCCCGGTGTACGAACTCCCGCAAGGCAGCCGCACAGCGAAGGGTCAGGCGATCGTCAATCTCCTCGCGCTGCAACCGGAGGAAAAGATCACGGCCATTCTCCTCAGTAAGCTTGAGGGCAAGAAACATCTCTTCATGGCAACGAAGCATGGAACGGTCAAACGGACGGATCTTTCCGAATTCGAAAACATCCGCCGCTCCGGCCTCATCGCGCAGAAGATTCCGAAAGGGGATGAGCTCAAATGGGTGGTTGCAACGACCGCCGCCGATCAAATCTTCATTCTCAGTAAGAAAGGGAAAGCCATCCGCTTCCCGGAGAAAGACGTGCGCACAATGGGGAGAGCAGCCGCAGGTGTCCGCGGGATTCGTCTGGGCGCAGGCGATGAAGTCGTTGCGGTCGCCTCCGTCGCACTTCCTGATTTAAGCTCACTCCTCGTCGTCATGGAAAACGGGCTCAGTAAAATGACGAAAGTGACAGAGTATCGGCTGCAAGGCCGGGGAGGTTCCGGCGTGAAAGCGGCGAATATCACCCCGAAGACCGGTGAGATCGTCGGCGGCTTCGTGCTCACGGGAAGCGAAATGGGCGACATCATCTGCATGAGCAAGCACGGTCAGACGATCCGCATGGCCCTCAAGGATATTCCGGAACGCAGCCGCGCCACACAAGGAGTCATCGTCATGCGCCTCGAAGCAGGTGACAAGGTTGCCTCGATCAGCCTCGTGATGGAGGCGCAGGGAGAGCACGCTGCGGAAGTCGTCGAAGAGGCACTCAAGAAGGCGCAAAAAGAGGAAGCTGTCCTCATGAAAGAGCTCGCGGCGGAGGGGAGCGAAGAGGAGCATGCGTTGCTTGCGGAAGAGCCAGTACGTCATGCTGAGCCCCTCGACTCCGCTCGGGGTAAACTCCGCCCTCCACGTCATGGTGAGCCCCGTCGAACCACGAAGCACCCCGCTTCCAAAGCCGCGAAAGAAACGAAGAAGCCAAAGATAAAAAAGAAGGGCAAGAAAAAACGGTGACATCCGCCTCGCTTTCCCCTACCCTGCACCCGCCAATGAAATCCGACATTCATCCACCGTTCTATAAAGACGCGACCGTGACCTGCACGTCGTGCGGCGCGATCTTCAAAATCCCAGGAACGGCGCAGAAAATTCACACAGAAGTCTGCAGCAACTGTCACCCGGTCTACACCGGCAAGTTCCGTGGAGTCCTCACCTCGGGTCGCGTCGAGCGCTTCAAGAAGCGCATTGAGACCGCGAAAGCTGCTCCTGCGAAAGTGGAGAAGAAACGAAAGCTGTCTCCGGAAGAGAAGCTGGAGCGGAAATTGGAAGTGAAGAGAGTCGAGAAAGCAAAGAAAACCCCGAAGAAGAAAAAGAAAAGTTGAGCCATATTTTCATTGTGCACATGAGTCCTGAAATTATCTTCTATTGCAAGGTATTGGTCTTCTGTCCTGAAGGAAGAAGATTCAATCAGACGAGAAGTCAGGGAAAAATGCCCGATCAATGAATATACGCCTGAGCAGAGAGCACCATGAGTTCCGGTGGGTCACGGAGATCGATACATCATAACACTTTCATCGATCATGCTTCATCGAATTTCAGTTCTCATCTTCCTCCACCCACTCGTAACGAGGATCTCCAAGAAGAATATTGAGGAAAAGCATGTGCGCCGGGTAGCGACGACGAAGATCGCGAAAGGAATGGGGCTCGATGAATGCCCTTCGCCTCTTCAAGCGCACTGGCCCCCTCTTCACGAGTGGAGGAAGAACGCTGCGATAATCTTCAAATTTTTCATCGAGCCAGTGGTGTACTTTCTCGATTGTATCAAGGCCTACGCGAAGATTTTTTGCAATCCAACGGTACGATCTTCCCTGGAGAAGTTGCCGCGCAATACGTAATCTCCTCGCAAGCATCACGACTTCACTCTCCGTGAGGAGAGTTCTCATAAAATTCACTCCATCCTGCGAGAGATGGAATTTCAGAAGTGCACCCAGAAGCTCCTCCTCTAGTTCCTGCTTCTGTTCCTTGGGAATTCTGGCCGATTCAACTTTCGTCATGTTCCCACACTACTCTCTCCATCAAGATTGTTCCAGTGTTTCGATACATCATAACAGAATCTAAATTTTCTCTCATTTAAAGCCCCATAAGCAGATATGATCTCCACACATTTTCCAATTGGCCCGTAGCACCCAAGATCCCAGAGTGCTAAACTGAGAACTGTGAACTCCCGCCAGAGCAAGCTCCTTGCAGCGATCATCGATCAATTCATCCAAACGGCGGAACCGGTGGGTTCCCGCCGCTTGCTGGAAGCGGGAAATTTCACAGTATCTTCTGCCACGATCCGGGCGGAAATGATGACGCTCGAGGATGAGGGATTCCTCACGCAACCCCACGTTTCCGCGGGACGCATCCCCACCGCGATCGGATATCGCGTGTACGTGCGGGAATTCATGGAGCCGAGCCGTGAGGAACGCTCTGTGCGGAAGAAATTTGAGACATTGAAAGAAGAGTATTTACGAAGGAAAGACCAGGAACGTGTCTACGAAGCAGTCGCACTCCTCGCGCAGATGATTCCGAATGTGTCCTTTGCAACCGTTCCCCATCGCGATCAGGTCTACTACATGGGATTTGCAAACGTCCTTCGGCAGCCGGAGTTCCGCGAGAACGCGCTCCTCGCAAGTTCCGTCGCGGAAGTGCTTGAGCATCGCCTGACAGCTCTCCTCAGTTCCGTGGACGTGGATGAAAAAGTCCGGTACTACATCGGCGAGGAGGATCTCCTCCGGGAGCTCCAGAGCTGCTCGCTCATGGTGACAAGCTACAGTCTGCGTGGAGAGAAAGGCGCCATCGGGATCCTCGGCCCCATGCGTATGGATTATGCGTATAACACCGTTGCCCTCGACTTGGTCGCGGGACTTTTGCGAGCAGCATAAATGCCCGACATTCTCTTAAAAATCCGCCCCCAGCCCATCCCTGAAGATGACAAAGGGCCGAAACGCGGGCCGATTCTCATGGAACAGGCCATTGCGACGCTCCATGGCATTCGCAAGCAGGGGGGGAGCGTGGCACTCAGCATCGCACTGCACGAAGGAAAAGTGTGCTTCTTTGCGCGCACGGATGAACGATTTGCGAGTTTCCTCGAAGGGCAAATCTATGCCCAATATCCGGAATGCGACATTGAACGCCTGCCGGCGGATGTGCTCGCCATGAAGGAGGGAGAAATGCGGAAAGAAACATTGCTCAGGCTCTCGAGTCCGGAAATCTTTCCGATCAAGCGGTATCAGCAGTTCGACGATCTCATTAATCGCATCAACATTGATCCACTCTCCGGTATCACCGCGACCATCGCACAATTTCATTACCCTGATATGCGCGGAAGCATCGAAATGGAGTTCCGCCCGATCAGCGGCAGATTTCGGAAACGGGCGCTCCGCTTCCTGCCGCTCCTCAACCGGGGATTTGCGAAGAAATGGGAGTGGTATCGCAACCTCTTTACGCGACTGCACCTCGCGCGCGGGTGGCGCCGGCCACTCTTCTTCATTCCCGACCTCCTGCTTGGGGGATTTCGCAGCTGGTTCCGAAGCATCGAAGATATCATGTCGCCTTTGCCGGAAGGCACGGAAACAACGCGCGAAGAGCTGGAGCGGGAAGTCCGGGTTTCCGGATCGCGTCACGACCGCGAAGATGAATTGCAGGCCGCGAAAGATAAAGTGAATCGCCTGCTCTATGAGACAACCATTACACTCTCCATTATTTCCCATCCGGAGCACGGTCGCGATGCAAAGGCGAAGCTCGAGGAAATGCTCGGATCCATGAAGCAGTTTGACCTCCCGATGAGTAACCATTTCGTCGTGCGATCGAGAAACACCTGGAAGGGTCCACACGAACCCGAAAAAGGCAGGGGGTTCCTCCTGAGCGCCGAGGAGCTTGCAACCATTTGGCACCTCCCGACGATCCTCGTAAAAACACCTTCGATCGATTGGGTTCAGTATCGGAAATTGGAACCGCCCGGGAATCTTCCGGTTCCGGTCGAGCAGGATACCCTGAATCGGAGTGAAGCGACTGGTTCAGGGCTCACAATTCTCGGCGAAGCGTTCTTCCGCGGCCGGAGAGTGCGCTTCGGCATCCGTCCCGATGATCGGCGTCGCCACGTCTACCTCATCGGAAAAACCGGCATGGGAAAATCCACGCTGCTTGAAAACATGATTTTTTCCGATATTCAGGCGGGAAAAGGGGTCGCAGTCATCGATCCACACGGAGATCTCGCTGACGCCGTGCTGCGAATGGTTCCACGGGAACGCACAAATGATGTTGTTCTCTTCGACCCCGCAGACCGCGATTATCCCGTTTCCTTGAATATGCTCGAGTGCGCGACCTCCGAGCAGCGTCCGCTCATCGCTTCCGGTCTCATGGCGGTCTTCACGAAGCTGTGGCCTGATGTCTGGAGCGGACGCATGGAACATATTCTGAGGAATACGCTCCTCGCACTCATCGAGTCGCCGGGGAATTCGCTCCTCGGCGTCATGCGCATGTATGCCGATGCGAGTTTCCGTGGAAAAATCATCGAACACTTGAGTGACCCGCTCGTGCGCAGCTTCTGGGAGGATGAATTTGCGAGCTGGACCGAGAAATTCCGCACGGAGGCGGTCTCAGCGATCCAAAATAAAGTGGGGCAACTGCTCTCCACGCCGATCATTCGCAATATCGTCGGCCAAGTGCGAAGCACGATCGATCTGCGGCACAGCATGGATACTGGAAAAATCGTGATCGTGAACTTAAGCAAAGGCAAGCTCGGGGAAGATAATGCAAACTTCCTTGGCTCCATGCTCGTGACGAAGTTTCAGCTCGATGCGATGAGCCGGGCCGAAATCCCGGAAAAGGATCGCCGCGACTTCTATCTTTACGTCGACGAGTTCCAGAACTTCGCGACTCCCTCCTTTGCGACCATTCTCTCGGAGGCACGGAAATATCACCTCAATCTCACGATGGCGAATCAGTTCGTGGGACAATTAACGCCCGATAAATCAAATACGATGCTGAAGGACGCGGTCTTCGGGAACGTCGGAACGCTCATCTCGTTCCAGGTGGGATCAGAAGACGCAGAGGAAATCGCAGACCAGTTCGGGGACGAGACACTCAAGGAGGATATCGGCAGCCTCCCCAAATATGCAGCCTACCTGCGGCTCATGATCGATGGTGTCACGAGCAAAGCGTTCTCCGTCGCGACTCTTCCCCCGCCACGGCTTGATCAGGATGCGGGACGCGTGGAAGTAATCCGCAAGCGCTCGCGCGAGCGCTACAGCGCGAAACGCGCGGAGGTGGAGGGGAACATTGTTCGCTGGGCGGCATCGCAGAGGGTGGAGAAGGATAAACAACGCGCCGATGAAAAGGCAAAAGAGAAAGAAGCGGAGGAGAGAGAGAAAGCGAAGAAGAAAGGGATGAAGCCCGATGAATACCGGCAGTGGCGCGACCGCGAGATGTGGACAAACCGGATCAATCAACTCAAGAAGGTCGTGACAAACGGCGGAGCACTCTCGAAAGAAGAAATGACGGAGATGCAGGACCTCGAGAAGAAACTTGCTGCCGCAGGTGGTGCGACGGTGCCTCCGGCCAAGCAAAAGGGAAATGCCTCCTGACGCTCAGGCTCGAGAGGAGTACAATGCTGTCATGAGTAAAGATGAGCTCCGCCGCAGGCTTCAGGAGGCGATCTCCAAATCCCCCTCCAGAGGAAAAATACGGCGTGTTGCTCTTTTCGGCTCGCAGGTTCGCGGCGAGGCAAAGAAAAACAGTGATATTGATCTGCTGATCGAAGTCGACCGGCCAATGGGGGCGCTGGAGTTTGTGAGTATCGAGCTTTTCTTGTCGAAGGAGCTCGGCACAAGAGTAGACCTTGTGGAACCGGATGCCTTGAGCAGGTATTTCCGCGATGACGTGCTGCAGGAAGCAGAAGTACTCTATAAGGCATGAGCAAGGAAAACATCCAGCGCGTCCGGCACATTCTGGAGGCAATAGAGAATATCGAGCAGTTTACGAAGAATGTGACGAGGGAAGCATTTATCCAGGATGAAGAAAAATTTTCGGCAGTGGTCTACCAACTCCATATCGTCGGTGAAGCAATGAGACGTATAGACGATGATTTTCGCGGAATGTACCTAGATGTTCCTGCGGAGGCGATTATCGGGCTCCGGAACAAGATCGTGCATGAATACTTCGGCATCAGTCGGGCAACGATCTGGGATACGATTCAGAATGACCTCCCGAAACTGAAGGAGCAGGTCCAGGCGGCGATTGCGATGCTCGAAAAGGGTGCCTGATACCTACTTCTGATTGCTTGCACCTCGCGAGGACGTGCTTCGACTTCGCTCGCATTCGCTCGCGGAGTTTATCCCGAGCATGTCGAGGGACTCAGCATGACGTTTTCTTCCTCATCATGACACTTTGAAGAGCCGCCTCGCATACGCGAGGCGGCTCTACTTCTCCCGTACAAAGTATCACGGAGAGTAGATGAAACGACACTGCAAATGCATGCCTTCATAGGATCCACAATCATTCCCATTTTTTTCTTCACAAATCTCTTGAGCTTCAGAAGTGGAAGTTCCTTCAGGAAAATCCACAGCTTTCTCACTAGATTCGATCCAGCAGAGGCACAAGCCATAGGCACCGGTGGGATCATCTTGACAATTGATTAAAGACGGGGTTGCAGGGCTGCATGAATTAATTAAATCGTCTGCCGCAAAAAGGGCGAGAGAATCACAACCATCTGCCGGCTTTGGGACTATCACAGAAATTTCTGGCACTTTGCAAAGGCATGAATACCCATAGGTAGGAACCGCCGCCGCATCGAGAGGCACCGACGGAACGGAAGCAGTTCTATATGCAAAAAAGACAAGAAGCAGTGCTGCGACGCAGCTGCCGCCGATGAGGTATTTTTTCATGGCCAGCGAGGGAAAGAGATGAAAGACCAGTGACGCAGGAGAAAGGAAGTTGGACAACTTCATAATTGGTGTGGGGAAGAACGAAGTAAGGCTAGCAGAAGCGTTTTTTTTGTAATTGAAATAATAGTTGAATTATTATATAATGCTAATTCAGCAAGACAAAAATGCCCCTCGTCCTCGTCCGCACCGCGGTGCTCCGCCCGATCATTCTCGTTGCCCATCGTCACGATGAGTGGCCGATGTTTCGCGTGTGGTTCACAGTTGCAACGGTCGTCGCGAGCATCGTCTTCAACCTTGGCATTTTCTTCGCGCTCGTGCTCGGGCATATGGGGCTCGATGTCGTGAAGTATCGCACACTGCATCATCTCAAATGGGGATGGGTTGCGATCGAAACGGTGCGCGAAAGTCTCATGGATATCTTTTTCATTGTCCTTGGCGTTCTCCTTGCTGTCATCTTCCATCATACGATTGCGATCGGTGGACTTGGTCGCTTCGGAGAACTACCCATCCTCCTTCTCGATCTCATCCTGAGAGTGGGACCGCGTCTCAAGATCGCGGAACATATTCTCGAAGTCGTGACGTACTGGAAGTATCACTTCACGGCTCCCTTCGTGCCACGGACACCTCTTTCACAGGGAGAACGAAAGGTGTGTTACGCAACCCTGGCGGTGACGGCAATCACCTTGATGCTCCCGATCCTCTCTTCCCTCACGTTCGAAAACATCTTGCACACAGCGAAACGCGAGCTCACGCCGCGACTGGAAGTGAATATTACGAGGACGATTGAGGAATTGAAATAGGTATTAGGTTTTAGGTTTTAGGTGTTAGGTGTTAGGTGTTAATACGATCATTATTAATTATTCCTAGAACCTAAAACCTATCACCTAACACCTTCGAAATGTGGGGCACAAAAATTGCAACCACTGTTCCTGCAACAATGAGGAAACTCACAAGCGATGCCGCAGCCGCGACATCCTTCACCATCTTCATATCCTCAAAATTGTGCGTGCAGTGCGCGGCCTTCAGGTGATCATCGACGATATCCGCGACGTATTCGATCGAGGTATTAAGGAGCTCGACACTGAGGAACATTCCTCCCGTGATGAGCAACGCAAACCATTCTCCCTTCGAGAGATCGAGCAAAAGACCAAGGAAAAGCACAAAGACATATCCGAGGAGAAACAGCCGCACGTTCCTCTCCCCTCTCCAGGCACGGAGAAAGCCCGCAATCGCGTGTCGGGCGCTCTGGAGAAGGTCATGAGGCATATCTACGCCGCAATCCCCGGCACAGGAAATCCTCGGCAGAATGCCTTCACGTCCTCATGGAGCTTTCGGAGGGCGGTTTCATCGGAACGCTTTTCAATTGCCCGAAGAATAAAAACACCAAGTTGTTCCACATCTTTTTCTTTCATTCCCCGCGTCGTGACCGCCGGCGTTCCGATGCGCACACCGGAAGGATCCACGGGGCCGCGCGGATCATCGGGAATCATGTTCTTGTTTAAGGTAATTCCAATGCGATCCAAGAGTGCTTCGACTTCTTTCCCCGGCAGGTTCCAGGACTTTATGCAATCGATGAGCATGAGGTGATTGTCTGTCCCATTCGTGATGAGCTTCACCCCCTTTCCCATGAAAAAGGCCGCCATGTGCACACTATTTGCAACAATCTGTCTCGCATAGTCTTTGAAATCTGGTTTCAAAGCTTCCCCGAATGCAACCGCCTTCGCCGCGATCATCTGCATGATGGGACCGCCCTGGAGACCGGGGAAAACGGATTTATCGATTTTTTTCCCAAGTTCAACCTTCCTACAGAGAATCATCCCCCCACGAGGCCCGCGCAGCGTTTTATGCGTCGTCGTCGTGATGATATCGAAGCCATCGTCGAAGGGATTGGGGTGCGCTTCGCCCGCGATGAGACCGGCAACATGGGCCATGTCCGCCATCGTCACCGCTCCGACTTCGGAAGCGATCTCCTGAACCATTTTGAAATCAGGAATCCTCGGGTAGGCGGAGTAACCAACGAGGATAATTTTGGGTTTCTCTTTCTTCGCGGTCTCCCGCATGAGATCGTAATCGAGTTCACCTGTCTCAACATCCTTCATTTTGTAGCGTACAAACTTGAAAACCTTCGTCATGTAGGTCACGGGGTGGCCGTGCGAGAGATGCCCCCCGTGCGTGAGATCCATGCCAAGCACCGTATCACCGGGTTCGAGGAGCGCGAAGTACGTCGCAATATTCGCAGGACACCCGGCGTGCAGCTGCACGTTCGCATGTTCGCAACGAAAGAGCTTTTTCGCGCGTTCGATTGCGAGTGTTTCCACGATATCCGTAAACTCCTGCCCACCGTAGTAGCGGCGTCCGGGATATCCTTCGCTGTACTTATTATTGAAGACCGTCCCCATCATTTCGAGCACCGCGGGCGAAATGTAGTTTTCGGATGCGATGAGCTCGACCCCCTCCCACTGCCGCCGCATTTCCCCCATGAGGGCCTTATACGCATCAGGATCGGCAACTTTGAGGTCGTCGTAGGTAAACACGGAAGAATCTTACCGCTCAATTCTCAAATCCCAAATCACAAATTTCAACAAATTCTCAATTCTCAATTTCGATCATCCCCCTTGCAGTCACCACAGCATCCACCTTCTCATCGTGCACTTCAACGGG
>CAYIRQ010000012.1:9541-18319 GCA_964365905.1 uncultured Candidatus Peribacteria bacterium | reverse complement strand
CGAAGGCATTCTTTCTAAATTTGAAGAAGCACGAGCCAACGTCCGCACGCTTGCGCACAGCACAGAGAGGGCCGCAGAACAGGCGCGTTATGCACTCCAGGCGTATACGCGTCCGTTGCGAGCTCGTATCGTGAAATTTGGTCCGGCAGGAGTGGTAGGTGTAGCCAACATCCTCACTGCGGGATTGGAGAACATGCCGGAATTTATGCAGCTCTGGAAAGACGTGAATACTGCTGAGATCGGGGAGAAGGAAGCACTGGCAGATCTCTTGCGTCTCCATCGTGCGGGCAAGGCCGGGGAGATAGGACTGCGTGTTGTAAGTCCTATTCCGTTTCACCTCATGCGCATGAAAGTAGGTGCTGGTCCGGCGACAGTCTTGGTATTGGGAGCAGAAGCCCTCATAGCAGAAACCAAATTCATTGCAGGAGAAATCCGCAAAAATGTTGAAGATATTGAGACGAGTGCAGAAGAAAGAATGCGTCAGGCCTTTGAGGGTAAACTGCGTCCGGAACAAATTGAGAGACTCCTCACGGAATACAATTCTGAGCATCGTACTACGGCACAACATCTACGATTCTGGTCGGCAGCAAACCTGTTTACAGTGGACAAGAGTCGGGGAGTCATGCCGTGGAACTGGCGACTGCGGGAAGGGGATAGCGATAAGGAAATGGCACAGGAGCGAGATATTGCACGACAAAATTATCTGAGTGGCTACCTTCTCCATCGAGTTCTCCAGAAGGTCGATACCGAGGATGTATTTTCCTCCATCCTGCTCAACCAGCTCTATAACCGGGATGGTACTGAAACTCCGCAGCATCGTATGGTGTGGGGAATGTATCTCAATTTTGTTCAGGAGTACCTCGAGGAAAATACAGGCTCGCGGAACGATCTCACCATTATTAGTAAGAAGATGCCTTTGGAGCAGGCCTTGGAAAGCGCGGAAGCCTATGCGGCATTGCGGATGGATCTAAGCCGTTGTCATACTGCCATTGCAGATCTCAAGGAAACCCAGGAAGAGACGGATCGCACAATGAATCTCATAGAGCAGCTCGAGCAACAGCTCACTGATGGTACTCTTGAACGGGCAACGTATCGTGCGAAGATTGTAGATCATCGGAAGACACTCGAAGATCTTAATCGTCGTTTCGTGGTTCTCTCCGCAACGATTGCAGCTTATGACGATTTCAAGCTTCCTACATCAGGAGGTGAGCACTCCCTCGTTGAACTGGCGATTGATGACGACGGAGAGATAAAACACCCCAATCCTGCAGAATCTATTGTGCTCAGCGAGCGCTACCGTCAAGCCAAAGAACGTCTTCTCAGAGAAGGAGAGGATGTGCAGAAGGAATATGTGCCGTTTCTGAAACGCACAAAAGAAATTTATGCGGAGATCGAGCACGTGGGTGTTTTCGGGAAGGGTCCCTGGTTTCCGAATCAGAAGCATTATAATCTTTTGCTCGAATATGCACGCATTCTCGATCGACATCCTATGTTCGATGCACGTGGGATCGTTCGAAAGGAAATTCGAGATCTCCCGGGGATCTATTGGACACGCAGCGTCCCTGAGCAACATCCCTATCAGGAGGCTCTCGAACGGGTGCGAGGAACAATCCGGAGCCACATTGCGTGGCTTGAGAGCCGGGAGTATGAATTCTTTCCCGTGGAGAGAGAGAAAATGCCCGAGAATCTCACTACCGTTGGATTTGAGCAATTCTTACGGGAAACCGCCACACCGGAACTCTATGTTTCGACCTCTGGAAAGGAGCACCATCTCAAGCCTCTGGATCCGCAAAAGGAACAGACATTCGATCTTTCTCCTCTGGGAGTGATCACGTTCCGTCCTGATAAATCCAAGTACCTGTGGCACTTGAAGGGACAAGAGAAGGATGAGAGAGCATATGTCTACACGAAAAAATGGGCTGATCACCAATGGGTAGAGCAACCCGGCGAATGGGTAAGGCTCGAAAAACGGAAGGCATTGCAATACACGATCACGCCCGATCGATCCATCGAGTATCCATTTTCTGGGACATTTACCGTCACAGTGGAGGTCTATGATCCCGATGAAGGTCGGTTGCTTACAAAGACAGTAAAGCCCAACCAACTTTCTTCATTGCTTCGGTACCTTGAGGTCAAAAAAGGAGAATTCTCTTATGATGATTATGTGCAAAAGTATCGATTATCTCCAAAGAATGGTCCCAAAGGAGGTAAACTCACCGGATGGCAGTTCAAGGTTAAGCCGGGTGTCGATGTGCGAAAAATCGTTTTCGAGTCTCTGAGTGGTGACCATGATCAAAGGATTTTTCTTATTGAGCCTTCGCAGGGGGAAATGAAGGAGGCAGCGTAGGAGAACTATCCGCATCACTCCCCCTCCATCACCCCCTCGAGATCCCTCTTCACCCACGCACCAGCCCCGACACCAGAGTATTCTCGGTGCGGGGCGGTGCGGGGCTTCGCTTGCGATGCTACAGGCGCTATGCAAGAAACCACCAACCTGATCTGGCGTAGCTACGCATGAAGCACCCGGACGATCTGGATCCTGTCCTCCCGTGCGGCATAGTTCCGCGTTCCGCATGTTTTTTCTGAATATTGGACTCACTCCACAGGAATCCCGTGTTTCTTGACCTCCTGGGGGAGCGCCCAGTAGCGGTTCTCGAAATCCTCCGGATGGAGGCAGATGATGTCCATGGGAACGTCGAAGTCCTCACGAGTGGACCGGATGCGGGAGCGCTCCTCAAACCTGTCGGGAAGAAACTGGCGATGGACGACGGCGATATCGATGTCGCTCCATCGGCGAGGGGTTCCGCGAGCGAGAGATCCAAACAGGTACACATTAATGACGGGAATCCCCTCGGAAAGCAAACGCTTTTTCATGCGTTGTGCAATTTGAAGCCCTCGCACACGAGTGGGCGGCACATGTTTCATGATGGAAGAAATGAAGTGAGAAAGTTCTCTGTTTTTTCAATCCACAGAGCGGTGCGTTCAGGTGTTGCCTGCGTTTGCGCCCAAGGAGGGTCGCTGTAGCGCGCAGTGACGGCAAAGTCGTTCAAGTCACTGAAGAGCTTCTTTTGCTCTTCGGTAAAGCGGCCATGCAATTGATCTGCGAGATAGTTGAGATCGTGCGTGTGCGGCACATCGGGCGCATCATGTTCGGCGATCCATTCGGCCTTCAATGCTTTTTCCACAGCAAGATGGCAGTGAAAAAGCGCCAGCAGGTATTCTTTTTCATGCAGTCCTGCCTTCGCCATTATGAGTGAGCCTCTTGATCCCTCGCGCCAATGTTGTACAGCTTCCTGCTGTGTCATGTGATGATTATAGCACCTCACTTTTCCCCGACCACCCCCTCAAGATCCCTCTTGCTGTGAAGCACCCGGACGATTTCGATGCGATCTTCAGACGGCGCATAGAAGATGAGGTGTTGTTCGAAGCCCTGCACGGGAAATTTGCGGAGGCTCTGAAGCTGCGGGTTTGGGGATTCGTAGAACGTGCCGATGAGGGGCATTGTTGCGATGAGACGAAAAGTCTCCATTGCCTGCTCCGTGAAGCGATCCGCTGCTTCCGGATTATCCTTGTCGATGTATGCCCACTGCTCGAAGAGATCACTCTCCGCCCTCGGCTGAATGATGACGTCCTTCATTACTTCTTCGATGAGCGATGGGCTTCAGTTTTACGCTGGAATTCTTTCCAGAATGCGTCATCGACGATCCTCCCTTCACCGCTCTCCAGTCCCTCGAGGAGCAGCTTCTCGAGGTGTGCACTCGCTTTGCGCTCGGCAGCCGCGCGCAGGAGGTCGCGCACGTATTCGCTCGCCGTGCTGTAGCCGCACTTTTTCACCTGATCCTTCAGGAACGCGAGGAGGGATTCGGGGAGGGAAATGTTAATGCTTGCCATATACCCACAGTATAGAGGTATGGCAAAAATTGTCAATATTTGTTTGGTGGACACTTGTTCACCATGTGCTATCATCCGCCACGATGACGACTGTCCTTCTCATTGCCGTTCTCGGCGTTTCTCTCATTGCCGTGTATCTCCTTTGGGAACTAAAAGCGCTTCGGGGGGAACTCGGGGCGACGAAAGACAGGCTTCACGACGGCATGGGAAAGAATGCCGAGGGTATCCAGCAACGTCTCGAGAAGATGCTCGATCTCATGGGGAGGCAACTGGGAGGAATGGATGACCGCATTGATAAGCGGGTGACGCAAATTAATGAGCGCCTCGATGCCGCGGCGCGACTCATGACGCAGATCTCTAAGCAGTACGGGACTGTGGAAGAACTGAGTGGCGCGATCAAGCAGCTCCACGAAGCCTTCCGCGCACCGAAGCTGCGCGGGGGATTCGGAGAAAAAACTCTGGTGGATCTCGTCCGCCAAGTCCTTCCCGCGAAATCCTACGAGGCGCAGCACACGTTCCGTTCCGGCGTGATCGTCGATCTCCTCGTGAAGACGGCGGACGGCGATATCTGCATTGATGCCAAGTTCCCGCTCGAAAACTATCTCAGACTCTCGGAACATCCCGAGGATGAGGAAATCCGGAAGGCATTCCGGAACGATGTGAAGAAGCACATCCGGGATGTCGCGAAGAAATACATTCTCCCCGACGAAGGCACGCTCGAGTTTGCACTCCTCTACACGCCTTCCGAAGCCGTCTGGCATGACATCGTTGCAGATGGCGAGCTTTCCGATCTCGCGCAGTCGCTGCACGTCTATGTCCTCTCGCCGCAGTCCTTCTACTACTTCCTGAATGTCATTCGTCTCGCCTACCAGAGCCAGCAATTTGAGGAGAACGCGAAGCAGGTGCTCGGGCTTATTCGAGGGATTCAGCAGCAGAGCGGGAAGCTTGGCGCGGAACTCCAGGTGCTCCAGCGGCACGTAGGAAATGCTTCCGCGAAGATGGGCGATGTGCAGACGAACTACCTGAAGCTCGATATGCAGGTCGCGCAGGCCGGACACATCGGGCTTGCGGAGGAGACCCCTCACCCTTCGACAGGCTCAGGGCAGGCTCCTGACCGCACCCCTCTGGGAGAGGGGATGAAACAAGCAAGCATGCTTGGAATCGAGAGGGAAGCGGCAAAAGTTCTATAGATTCTCTCTCCCTCCGGGAGAGAGGAAGAGTGAGGGGACTGCGCACGAAGTGCTTTTTGTTTACTTTTCTTTTCCCCTCACCCTATCCCTCTCCCCTTGGGAGAGGGGAGATGCGTTCCCAATATTCCTCCAGTGCCTGTCGCTTGGTTTTTCATTCAATCCCTCTGAATACTTCTTGGCAAGTTCATTTTCCGGCTGTCTTCCACGCCTTCAATAGATATTCCTTCACCACCCGGTGCGAATTAAAGTGCCCCGCGAGGCCGATGCTGCGCTTCATGCGGCGGAGCCAGCGAACTCTATCCTTGTAGTAATACTCCGGGATCACGGAATACTGAAGCTGGGTGTAGAGGTCTTCCGCGTCCATCGTGCGCGTGTCATCGGGGTTGAGGGCGGACGCGAGCGGACCCATGCGCCAGCCGGCCTGCGGATCCTTCTCAAACCCCTCGATCCACCATCCGTCGAGCGCGGAGAGATTGATCGTGCCGTTGAGCGCCGCTTTCATCCCCGATGTTCCCGATGCTTCGTGCAACCGCATGGGGGTATTGAGCCAGACATCGGCGCCCGCCACGAGCAACTTCGCGAGATCGGGATTATAGTTCTCGAGGTAGACGATCTTCACGCAGTCCTTGAGTTTTTGGGACCTCTCGATCATGCGCCGGATGACGTCCTGCCCGAAGGCATCTTGCGGGTGAGCGTTCCCTGCATGAATGATTTGCACGCGCCCGCAGCAGACTTCCTTCAAACGCTCGAGATTTGTGTAGAGGAGTTCCGGACGTTTGTAGCCGACCACCCTTCGCGCCGATGCGATCGTGAGATGGGACGTATCGAATGGCACGAGCGTATGCTCGTTCACATGATCGATGAGCCGCTTCTTCGCGGCCAAGTGCGCCGCCCAGAGACCCTCATCCGGAAGTTCGCGGCAATGACTCGTGAGGAGAGCAGGGTCGGCTCTCCAGCCGGGAATGCTCTGATCAAAGAGTTGCTGGATTTCCGGGGAAGCCCACGTGATCGCATGGACGCCGTTCGTGACATAGTCGAAGGATTCGCCCGGGAAGAGCTGGTGCGTCACGGTCGCATGGACCCGTGAGACGGCGAAATTTGCGCGCGAGAGATGCATCGCGAGGTGCGACATGGAGAGTCTCTCCTGCCCGGCAAGGTTGCGAATATGCCAGGGCAGCATCTCTCCCACGATCCGGTACGCGAGATCGTAGTCGAAGATATCGTGTCCGGCGGCGACGGGCGTGTGGGTGGTAAAGACGCACGACGGGCGGACGTTTTCATCCCGATAGCCGCGTTCTCTGAGAAGCTCCAGCGTCAGGAACGCCGCATGTCCCTCGTTCATGTGGTACGTGCCGATGTCGCCATAGCCGAGCGCGCGGAGCATGCGCACGCCGCCGATGCCGAGGATCGCCTCCTGCTTCAGGCGCATGCTGCCATCTCCGCCATAGAGGTGTTCCGTGATGCGGCGGTCCTCCGGGCGATTCTCGGGGAGATTCGTATCGAGGAAGAGGACAGGAACGCAGGTGTTTTCCTGCGTGAGACATTCGAGGAGCCAGCAGCCGACATGAACAGAGCGTCCCTCGATGGTGACGGTCACTCTCTGCGGCAGGCGCTGCATGTACTTCCCGGGATCCCACCGGATATCCTCGTAGTGCTGTGTCCCGTCGAGCGCAATGTGTTGACGCAGATATCCGTACTGCCAGCATACGGAGAGAAATATCGCGGGGACCTTGAGGTCTGAGCAGGAGCGCATGATGTCCGCGGCGAGCACGCCGAGCCCTCCGGCAAACGTAGGAATCTCGCGCCCCAGCGCGATCTCCATCGTGAAGTAGGCGACGGTGAGGGGGAGTTTCTTTGGCATTGTGAGTATTCCTCTTATTATACCAGTGTCTGCTGAGGTAAGGTAGGTGTATGAGCCTTACCCAAGCCATCCTCCCCGTCGCCGGCCTCGGCACCCGCTTTCTCCCCTGGACGAAGGCCGTGCCGAAAGAAATGCTGCCGGTGGGGCGACTCCCGATCATCGCGCTCCTTGTGGACGAATGTATCTCCGTCGGGATCAGAGAAATCTGCTTCGTCATCAGTCGCGGGAAGGAGGTAATTCCCCAGTTCTTCGCGCAGGATGCGAAGTTGGAAGAAGAGTTACGAAAGCGCGGCAAGAGTGAAGTGCTCAATGAACTTCTGCGGTACGACTCCGTGAAATTTACGTCGGTGTATCAGGAGGAGCAGCATGGGGATGGACACGCGCTTCTTTCGGCAGTCGATTTTGTGAAAAGTGACAACGTCGCCGTGCTCTTTGGCGATGATTTAATTGTTGGAAAGGAGAATGGGTTGCAGCAGCTTGCGAAGCAGATGTCAGAGATCAGAGATCAGGGGTCAGGAAGCGATTGTGCGTTCCTTTGTTTGCAGGATGTTCCGAGGGAGCAGATCTCGCGCTATGGAATCGCGAGTGTTGAAGAGACAGAGAGGAGGCTGAAGCGCATTACAGGACTCGTCGAGAAGCCGGCTCCCGAGAAAGCGCCGAGCACCCTCGCCATCGTCGGCAAATACATCATTCCCCGGTCGCTTTTCGGAACACTAGAAAAGATCGGTGGGGGTCCCACTTCGCTCCCATCCGGGGAGCTTCGCAGGGCTAAAGAAATCCGCATCATCGATGCGCTCATTGCGAGCCTTCCGACGTTACCTGTGTATGGCTATGTTTTTGAAGGAAAACGGTACGATACGGGGACTCCGGAGGGATATCGGGAGACGGTCCTTGCGCTGGGTTGATTTGAGGCGTCTCTACACGTCGGTTTTTTCTTGACCCAAGTTTCTGCTATACTATCCTGATCAATGATGAATTCTGCATTCTCCGATCGGACGGCACAAGTACTCGAAGAGGCGGAGAGGCTCAAACTCCATTGTCAGCACGAAGACGCCCTTGCTCTCCTTGAGCAGCTTGTCATTTCCGATCCCGAGAATGTCGCGGCTCTCGAAGAGATTGCCGATAACGAGTTGAGTCTTGAGCAGTACGACCGTGCGCTCCGGGCAGCGCGCAGAGCGGTCGAACTCGACCCTCAGAGCTACATGGGACACTACATTATTGGCTTTGTCGCATCGCTCCGCGAGGACTGGATGGGTTCCGAGCAGGAGCTCCAGCGCGCGAACCAACTCAAGCCCAATAATCCGGAAATTCTCCGCTGCCTCGGGTGGGCGCTCTTCCACAAAGAGAAGCGCGTGCAGGGCATCGTGACGCTCGAGCGTTCACTCAATCTCGATCCGGAGAACACGCTCTCGCTCTGTGACCTCGGGGTCTGCTATCTCCATGTTCGGAACCTCAAGAAAGCACACAACCTCTTTGAAAGAGCCCTGCGCCTCGATCCTGCAAACGAGCGTGCCCGCGAATGCGCAGCCGCGGTCGCAAAGCTGAAGCGGAGAGGGGAGAAATAAGGTGTGGTGATGACACGCTGGTGTTTTTCAGGAGTTCCTTTGCTACACTTCGTTTACCATGGGTGTTCCTATTCTGGTTGCGCCGAAGCGGGGAATTCGTCGGAGTGGACGCATGCCGCTTCCGGTGCCTGCGAAGGAACCTTCACCGTGGCCTGACCCACGTGATCCGAGTCAGTACGATCTGCGACGCCTTCCCAAGGCAGAACGCGAGGCGGCGCGGCGTGCGCGGGTGGAGGCACCGCTCAAAGCAGTACCGCCGAAGGCGGAGCGG
>CAYIRQ010000012.1:0-9441 GCA_964365905.1 uncultured Candidatus Peribacteria bacterium | reverse complement strand
CGCTCTCCCTGCTCCTTGCCCGTGTTCCTCTGAGTACACCGCTCTCCATTCCACTGCGCGCCGCTGCTTCGGAGGCGCAGGTGCATGCCTTCCTCGCAACTCTCCTTCATTTGCCGCAGGTTTCTTCCGTGCGGTTCCTCACGAAGGAAGCGCAGCGTGTGCGCGCACAGGAGCTTTCAGCTCTCCCGGAAGGAATCTCCGGGAATCCATTCTCTGACACGGTGGAGATGCGCGTTGCGTCCCCCCGGGCCGAGGCGCTCCTTTCGAGTTTCCTGGCGCAGCCTTCTCTTCAGGTTCTGCTTGATGAAAGAGCGGCCGTTGCTCTCGCGGGATGGGAGAATGCGGTCGGCGCGAAGATGGCGGAACTGAGAATCCTGCGTCAGCTCTCTTCCCTTCTTCTTGTTCTCGCAGTCGGGAACATGTTTCTCACGGCGACTTCGTCTCGAAAGGTATGAGTCGCGTTGTCCTCACGGAAGCCATTGTCCTCAAAGCCTACGACGTCGGCGATGCCGATCGTTTCTGCATCCTCCTCACGGATTGCCTCGGGCGCGTCGGAGTGAGCGCGAGAGGTGTGCGGAAGCTCGGCAGCAGATACGGGGCTGCCATCCAGTCGTTCCAGGAATTGCAGGTCGAGCTTGTGGAGCGATCTGCAGGCTACGTCCTCAAATCTGCAGAGCAACGCAGAGCGTTCCCTTCTCTCCGGAAGGATGTTTCAAAATTTGCCATCGCAAGCCGCGGGGCGGAACTTTTGCTGCGACTTCTTCCAGATGAGGATTTCCAGCCTTCCGTCTTTACTCTCGCACGGGAGTTTTTCCATGCGTGTGCAGGAGAAGGTGAGTGTGTCATGGTGAGCCCGTCGAACCATGATGTTTCGAAACTCTTCCCAGTATTTCAATTGCATCTTCTCTCACTCCTTGGCTACGTTCCGGCGTTCGCCAATCTCACACTTCTCCCTTCGCGCCTCAAAAACATTCTCGATCGAGGATCGCCTGAGCTTTTTTCTTACCTTCGGCGGGATGACGGTTTCTCCGCCCATTTGGGTCTCCCTTGGAGCTTCGACGATGTTTCTGTACTTTCTTCATTCTGCGATGCGCTCGTTTCGGACCACTTGTCCTCACCGCTCAAATCCGCAACCGCTTCTTCCTCGCTCGTTGCGGCCGCATGCAGCCGCGGGTCTCCCGCAAGAACACCGATTTCCTCGAAGTAGGGACGGGTTTCATAGGCGGAATAGAAAGGCTCGATAACCTCAAGGGTGCCTTCCCTCTTCACGATGCGATACCAGATGGTTTTCATGCCGGGGACACGCTGGGAAACGATACGCTTCGCTCCCACAGGGATATCGGTCGTGTATCCGATGCGGTCTTGGGGCGGGGCGCGAAGATCCCACGTGTAAGGGCCGACGAGTTCGGCGGTTCTTCCCGGGATCTTCGTTCCGTAGTACAGGAAGTGTGCTTTATCTCCGATGACGGCCGTCTGCACGAGGAGCGCGGATGTGCCGTCATTCAGGAAGCGTACGTCTTTGTAGGGAGGATACGCGGTTGCGTCGGTGCCTTCCGGTGAATAATAACGCACCGCAAAGCTGTGATTCATGCGCATCGTAATCGGGAAGCCCGCATTCCAGACGCCGCGGAACGCCGTCGTGCTTACCTGGCAGAGCCCTCCTCCATAGTCCGGTTCCGTCCGCTCCCCCTTGATCGTGAGTTCCTTCTTGTATCCCGCCGCAGCATTCACCGGCCCGAGCACGGCATTGAAGGAGAATTCTGCTCCTTTTGGAATGAGATGGCCGAGGAAACGCTGAATGCCCACACCGATATTGTGACGACGATTTGGCGGTGATCCTGCGAACGCCGATTCGCCCGCGGCAACAAGTTCGCGAATGCCGATGGATTTGAGCTCCTCATCCTCGATGAGGACGGTCGGCTGCGTCTCGATGATAGGAAGCTGAATGAGACTTACGCCCTCCGCGAGTGCCTTGAGCGTGAGTTCCACGGTGAGGGGAACATCGAGTGCTCTCCCCGGGAGACCCAGACCTTCGAATGCAATCTTCCCGTCTGTATCACGGAAAATGCGGACGCTCCCTGCTTCCCGATTGATTTTCGCCGCCACATCCTTCTCGATCGTTGCTTTGATCGCTTCGGCGTTCCATGTGATGCGTGTTTCTTCGTGTATATCACTTCGCGGGAGGCTCCGCAGCAGCCCGGAGGGAAGTTCAACCTCGACTCCACGGAAGAATGTGTGGCGTTCCACTTTCTGCCATCCGTTGAAGGATTTCGGGCCGAGCGTGAAGATCTGCTCCTGGAACTGGTACGTGAGGGAGGAGGGGGCGGCGGAGGCGGGCGTACGAAGGAGTACGAAGAATACAAAGAGTGCGAAGAGTACAAGGAAGCTGGAGCGCATGAGTTGTATCACCGCTTCAATTTAGCATCCAAGGCGGCGTTCACAAGTTTATCGGCTAGCGCGTTCTGCTCTCTCGGGACGTGGCGAAACTCGACATGTGCAAACTCTTCGACATGTTCCTGAATTTCATCGAGCAGAGGCTGAAGCGTCGGCATCCGAACGCGATATTCCCCGCTGAGCTGTTTCACGATGAGCTCGGAATCGAGATGGCAGATCAGGCGATTCGGGTGAAACCGCTTTGCGAGATGCAATCCCTCGATGAGCGCTTTGTATTCGGCGATGTTGTTCGTGTGGACGCCGATCGCTTCCTTGTGGGTTGCGAGGACTTTTCCGGAATCTGGGTTGATGAGCGCACAGCCGATCGCTGCTTCGCCGGGATTGCCGCGCGAACCACCATCGGTAAAGAGGTAGAGCGTTCCTCCGATTGCCTCGGGCTGGTTTTGCTCCGCGAGATCAAATTCCTCATCCTCGATTGCTCTTTGTACGGCTTCGACGATAAATCGGTCCCGATCCTTCTCCTTCGGGAAGAGCTTTTCGAGGCGGCGTTCCAGAGAAAGTGGCAAGCGAAGCACGGGGTGATCATACAAGAAACCGAGGAGTCCGAAGAGTCCGAAGAAACCGACGAAGAACTTGTTCCTCGGAATCCCCTGGCTGGTGTATGCTTCTCCCTAATGTCCCTCCACTCCCTCCTCTCCACCTATCTCTTCCTCATCCCGGTCGTCGTCCTCGTTCTCTGCGAAGTCGTGAAGCTCACCGTGGAATCGGTGAAGCGGGGATCCTTCGCCTATGATCACTTTTTCCATGCGGGTGGTTTCCCGAGCTCCCATTCTGCCTTTGTCACCTCCCTCCTCATTATTGTTGGTCGCAAGATGGGCGTCGAATCCGTTGAGTTCGCGATCAGTGTCGTTTTCGCATCGGTCGTCTGGTACGACGCATTCCATGCGCGCAGAGAACTCGGGCTGCAGGCCGAAATGCTCAATCGTCTCCAGAGCTTCCAGCATTTCACGACGCAGCTCGGACATACGTTTGTGGAGGTTCTGGGTGGCATTGTGTTTGGGGCGGTGGTGACGTGGGTGGGCATTTGGTTGACGTAGCACGGGCATCTTGCCCGTGGAAAACAAGGTCACGGCCAGGATGGCCGTGCTACACTGCATTACAATGCGCTACAGCCAGCTCTTCGGCAAAACTTCAAAGGAGGTTCCCAAGGATGCGAACATCGCGAGTCACAGACTTCTCCTGCAGGGTGGGTTTATTCACCAAACGGCAGCGGGCATTTATTCTTTTCTTCCGCTCGGATTCCTGGTCCTCCAGAGAATCGATGCAATCATCCGTGAAGAACTCGGCCAACGCGGCGTGCAGCATCTCCTCATGCCGCTCATTCATCCTGCGTCGCTCTGGGCGGAAACGGGCCGGCTCACGAAAGTGGACGTCCTCGCCGGTTTCGAATCCCGCCGTGGCGGCGCATACGTCATCGCGCCCACGCATGAGGAAACCGTCACTGACCTCGCGCGAACGTACATCAAGAGTTATCGCGATCTCCCCGTCATCCTGAACCAGGACCAGTGGAAGTACCGCGATGAAATCCGCGTCTCCGGAGGACTCCTCCGCACGCGCGAGTTCCTCATGCAGGATGCCTACAGTTTCGATCGCGATGAGGCGGGACTGGAAGAGAGTTTTCAGATCATGCGTGATGCGTACCACGCGATCTTTGAGCGCATCGGTCTCCCGATGATGGTCGTGCAGGCCGATAGCGGTACAATCGGCGGCGATGCCTCGGAGGAATTCATGGTGATCGCGGATGCCGGCGAAGACACAATCTTCGTCTGTGACAGTTGCGACTACAAAGCGAATGTCGAGAAGGCGACTTCCCGGTTCAAGAAATATCCGCAGGAAAAAAAGATGAATCCCATGGAAGCAGTGGAAGGGAAGGGGCTCATCGGGGTCGCGCCCCTCGCGAAGTTTCTGGGACTCGAAGTGCATCAGACGACGAGGACGCTGCTCTTCCAGGCAGATAAGGATGTCGTCGCGGTTATGGTGCGTGGGGATTACAATATCAGCGAAACGAAGCTCAAGAATTACCTTGGGTGCCTCAATCTTTCCCTCGCGACAGCGGAGGTCGTGAAGAAAGTGACAGGGGCGGACGTGGGGTATGCGGGACCCGTGGGACTCCCGAAGAGCGTGAAAGTGGTTGCAGATCTGACCTGTGAGGATCGGACGAACTTTGAAGCTGGTGCCAATCGCACGAACTATCACAACGTCAACGTGAACTTTGATCGCGATTTTCCTGTGCCTCCATTCGTCGATGTCCGTGCCGTGAGTGAAGGGGATCAATGTTCGCACTGCAAAGATGCTCTGCGCAAAGAGAGTGCCATCGAGCTGGGCCATGTGTTTAAGTTGGGAACGGTGTACTCCGAAAAAATGAAAGCCCAGTTCACGGATGAAGATGGCAAGAGGAAACCCCTCATCATGGGATGCTATGGCATCGGAATGTCACGCGTGATGGCGGCGGCGGTCGAGGTCTCGCATGATAGTAAGGGCATCATCTGGCCCGAAGCGATTGCCCCCTTCGTTGCGCACCTCATCGTGCTCGGCAAAGAGAAAGAAGTGCTGCAGGAAGCGGAAACACTCTACGAAGGACTCTGGGAAATGGGGATCGACACGCTCTTTGATGATCGCATGGATGCGACAGCGGGCGAGAAGCTCGCCGATGCCGACCTGATCGGCATCCCGCACCGCATCATTGTGAGCGCACGGACCCTGAAGGAAGAAGGCATTGAGTGGAAGAAGAGGAGCGAGAAAGAGAGCAAGATCGTTCCTCGCGGGGAACTGCAGGATATTTTTGTTCCCGGGTCGGTCGCGGAAGTGGAGGAGATTTTGAAGAATCTGAAGACTGGCTCTTGACTCTCTGGGGGGGGGCGTACCGTTCATGTACGGATGAAGACGTTCGTTCTCTCGATGTTTCTTCTCGCGGGCGTAGGCGTCGGATGGTTGTTTCTCGCGTCTCAAAACTTTGGCGCAACGCTTCCGGCTGCTCTCGTCGGCAATCCATGCAATGGTCTTCAATGTGGAGGAGAAGGGAGCATCTGCAGCACTGCGGTCCTTTCAGGCTCGTACGAAGCGAAAGGTTGTGATTGTCTGGGCGCAAGCGGCGAATGCCGCATGTGCGATGCTGTCGGCGGCGAGTGTGCCAGCGACGGTGAATGTTGCAATGATTTGCAGTGTAGGGGAGGTGCATGCAAAGAATGCAGCTCGAGTACAACAGGGGGAGAGTGTGCTTCCAATACTGATTGTTGTAGGGGTGAGACATGCGAGCCTGGAGGGGGTTTTGGGGGACCGGCAGGTCAATGTTGCAAAAATGCCGGTGAGTCATGCGCGTCTGATGGTGTGTGTTGCTCTGGTTCATGTTCCCCTAGTGGGATGTGCCTTGCGATCTTCTTGGGCACAGGCACCCCAGTCGATGGTATGGAAATAGAGTAGAGTACTGATGGAAGTATGGGCTCCTTCGATGTGGGGTTTTTCTTCGTGCTACAATTCCACCCTTTATGCGGAGATCCCACTTCACCATCGCTCTTCTCCTCTCCTTCCTCGCGACACTCGGAGGGCTCCAGTGGTGGCAGCGAGTGGAATATCCAATCGCAGTTTGGCTTATCCTCGGTTTCCTCGTCTTCTTCGCACTCCTTGTACTCCTTTTTCACATGTACTCTTGTACCGGTACAAGAGTACATGTCCTCGGGGGAATACTGCTCTGTGTTGCGGTAGGTTCTTCTTTTGCACTGCTTCGTGTTGCGCGGACGACGCATGTTACAACACCAACCGACATTGAAGCATTTGCGAACGGGCAGGAAGTGATGGTGCGGGGAAGAATCGTCGACGCGCCGGATCGGAGACCGATGAAGACGAGGTATACGGTGGAAGTTTCGTCCCTCGCCCTTCGAGATGCGCCTCTTCGAGGGGCTCCTCCAGCCTTCGCCGAGGCTTCGGCTGGCAGGCAGGGTGACACCAACATTCCTGTGAAGGGCAAAATCCTCGCAACCGACTACGCTCTGTGGCCACGGCATGAGTATGGGGATGAAGTGATGATCAAAGGCGTCCTCGAACACCCCGAACCATTCGATGATTTTGCATACGATCGCTATCTCAGCCGGTACGGAATCTACGCCATCATCTCGCGTGCCGAGGTTCAAATGCTTTCCTCAGGTCATGATTCTGCCTTGCTCGGAACACTGATCAAGCTTCGTGAGCGCTTCGAAGCACAGATCAATCGCATCATGCCCGAGCCGCATGCTTCCTTCCTTGCCGGACTTCTCACGGGTTCCCGAAGAGGATTACCGGAACATGTGCTTGAAGATTTCCGCGCGACCGGTCTCACGCACATCATCGCGGTGAGCGGCGCAAACGTCGCGATTGTGCTCGAGGTCATTGCGGCGATGCTATTCTTCCTCCCTCTCCGCTTCCGATTCCTGCCGTCGCTCCTTGCGCTTGCCGCATTCACGCTCTTCGTGGGCGCTTCTCCTTCCGTCGTCCGCGCGGCCATCATGGGCGGGCTCGGTCTCCTCGCGCTCCACTCGGGACGTGAGCGACACACGCTCATTGCGATTCTCGTCGCAGGGAGCCTCATGGCAGGGTGGAACCCGAAGCTCCTGTGGTACGACGCGGGATTTCAGCTCTCGTTCCTCTCCGTTCTTGGACTTTCATTCTTCAATCCATTCCTCGAGAAGCCTTCCAAACTTATTCCGGATATTCTCGGGATGCGGGAGGCGTTTCGTATGACGATCGCAGCGCAAATCATGGCAGTGCCTTTTGTCGCATTCCTCTTCGGGGAATTCTCTCTCATCGCTCCTCTCGCAAATATTCTGATTGCTCCATTCGTACCCATTGCAATGCTTCTCGGCGCCGTCGCAGTCTTCGCAAGTTTCCTTTTTCTCCCACTCGGATTCTTCCTTGGCTATCCCACCTATGGCGCTCTCGAAGCCATTCTTTCCGTTGCTCATGTGCTCGGCAATCAATCGTTCGCACTTTTCAAAGTGTATTCAATCAGTGTTTGGTGGATGGGAGCATATTATCTTCTGCTCCTTCTCATTCTTTACCACCTATATACAAAAATCCGCGGCCCTTCTTTGCCGTAAGGCGAGAAGAGTCGCCACGAGGGGAGAGGACACCGCTCCACTTTCTCCGGCTCTTTTCCCGGGAACGAGAATCCGTGGGAGATGATTTTCGTGCCGGGACGGAGTTCCTGCTGCAATTTCTGCTCCAACCGCGCGAAGACTTCCGGAATGAGATAGAGGAAGAGGACGTCGGCATCTCTGAGATCCGCACCAAAGAAATCGCGCATATGGAGTTCGATGCGCCCGCCGGGTTGTGATTTCTTCGCGAAACCCGCAAGCGCAACGCGCAGTCGCCCAAGGAGATAGATGCCGATGGGGAGCTCATAGCCGATCGCGCGAATTCCCGGCAATTTCCGCTTCGCCTCGATGAGGATCCGGCCGTCCCCGCACCCAAGGTCATAAATCGTTTCGTCGCCGTGGAGCCCCGCAAGTTCCACCATTTTGGCAGCGACGGCCTTCGGCGTGGGGACATACGGAACGAGCACGAGGAGACTTCCGACGAAGGTGAAGAGAACGATGAGCGTCAGAAGCGCCACGAGAATCAGTGTCAGATCTGCCCACTGCATGTGCGCAGCGTACCAGAATTCTTATTTCCACTTTGGATTGTTCTTTGCTGCGATGCAGAATAGTGTGGGGAGCGATTCTTCCCCCTCACACCATGGATAGCGGTATCTCCCGGCAAGCCGGGAAACACATGTCTGCGCTCGAAACATGGATGGTGCCGCTCTTTGCGAAAGCCCCGCATCTTCCCGAGAGCGCGCGTCAGACGCTCGCGAAGATTGCGCCGTGGCTGGCGCTCATCTTCGGAATCCTTGGCCTCTTCGGAATCTTGTCTGCCGGCATTCTCAGCTCGATGTTCGCGTTCTCTTTCGTTGGCATGGGCATGGTGCAGATCTCGATGGTGATCTCTCTGCTTGCGGGACTCATTTCCTCCGTGCTCGAGATTTTCGCATTCAAACCTTTGTCAGCTCGAAGAAAGAAGGGTTGGAATTACCTTTTCTACGCAACCGTGCTCATGGCTGTTTCCGCTCTCATCGGCGCCATCCTCGGGTACTCCGGCGCACTCGGGAACATCCTCGGAATCCTCATCGGATTCTGGCTCCTCTTCGAGGTGCGGAGGCTGTACCAATAAGTCGTTACCTACTCCTGCACGCCGACGCCGATCGAGATTGACGTTCCTCCTTCTACCTCTGCGATCGTGATGGAGAGAACACGATGATCCTTCGTCGCACCGAGGTTGTCGCTCTCCCCATGCAGCTCCATGCAGATGTTTGGCCGGTGAGGGTTGCCGCTCGATGATCATGAAAGTCCACTTTTTTCGGGAAATCACCTTAATACGGAGTATGGTGGTGCCGTGCACAAAGATCGTTCCGTCTGTCTGATGCAGGGATGCAGCCTCTCCTCTGTGAGAAAAAAGTACTGTCAGAAACATACGAATATCGATGAACGACGAAAGATATCAAGCGAGAAGCAGGAGCTCATTCGTTCCTCATGTTGTAACATGGGTTGCATGAGCGGCAGTGCGCACGAACATGGAGAGCAGTACTGCACACAGTGCAAAGAGCCGTGTTGCTGGAAGACGGCATGAAGTATTTTTTTGATGGCAGGGTGCGCTCGCAAAAATTTGAACAGATTTTGAGGGCTCCGGCTGCGGCGGCTGAAATTTTTTGGGGCACCAGCCGTCGCAGCTCCGACGACTGGCCGTTTCGGGCAATTTCAAGGTTTTCTCTGGCGGACAGTTTCAGTTCAAAGATCAATAGACCTCTTGCGCAATAATAATGGGGGCAGGACACACTTCCCCCTCACCCCTCCCATCAGGCGAACATCAGGTTGTGGAATCCGGCGATGTTCTTGAACATCAGCGTGTGATCCTTGCGCTGTCCCCGGAATTGGTCACGACAGATGCGCCAGATCTTCATCTTCCCGATGCCGTGCTCGG
>CAYIRQ010000011.1:7353-18805 GCA_964365905.1 uncultured Candidatus Peribacteria bacterium | reverse complement strand
TAAATGGTTGCGGGGGTGGGATTCGAACCCACGACCTCCAGGTTATGAGCCTGGCGAGCTACCAGACTGCTCCACCCCGCGGCAAAGGCACCTCATGATAGAATGCCACTATGGTCGTGTCCATCACACGCGTTGACAAAACATTGCCCCTGCCACGGTACGAATCGGCAGGCGCAACCGGTTTTGACCTCATCACGCGAGAGAACACCGTCATTCCTCCGGGAGCAATCGGCCTCGTGCCCGGGAATGTCATCGTGCAGGTCCCCGAAGGCTATGCCCTCCTCATCATCCCCCGCTCTTCTCTCCCGCGGAAGAAGGCGCTCGTCTGCCCGCACTCAATCGGCGTCATCGATCAGGACTACTCTGGACCGGAGGACGAGATCCTCGTGCAGGTGCAGAACGTCTCTGATCATCCCGTGACCGTGGAGCGTGGAGAACGGATTGCCCAGGGACTCTTCGTGAAGATTGAGCAGGCAGAGTGGAGGGAAATTGAAGCAGCAAAAAAGAGTCGCGGAGGATTCGGGTCAACAGGAACGATCACCACATCAACTCAGCACAGCAATGCCAGCGTTCCGCAATCGAGAGTGCACAGCGGCTAAACACGACGATGGAATACGGAATGAATTCCATGTTGCCCCCGTTGGTTAGCCGGCGGTTTAAACCGCCGGCTAACGGGAGAATGTCCGGCGATTGCTCAAGAACGGGAAACCTCCTTTTGCATGCACATCAACTGCCTGCAGCCTGATACTGGTGAATTGTTCGTTCATTTCTTCTTCGCCGGATCGTAGTCGTAGACGGCTCGCCCCACGCGAACGAAGTACGGCATCTTCTGGAGGTTGAGAGAGATCGTCCCGACCTTCACTTTCCGCTGCTTGCCGACTTCCGCGATGATTTCTTTCTTTGTGAGAGGTCCCTTGTCTTTGAGGATGCGCTCGATGACGTCCGCAACCGTTCCCGGCTCATATCCCCACTCGCGGAGCGCGTAGAGACCGCGCCCGACGAGCACAAATTGCGGATAGCGGATGAGCTCGTTGTGGACGGCCTGCACCGTGACGTTCTTGTGATCGAAGTGCGCCGTGCGGATGGTATTTGCGATCTCCACGAAGTGCATGGGCTTTGTGTGTTTCTTGAGAATAATTTCGACCTTATCGCGGATCGAACGGGGGCGAACGAATCTCCACTCCGTGAGACCCCATCCCTCCTCGATCTCCTTCAGCCGGTTATCGACGGTGAGACACGAGAGAATCAATTCCGCACTCGGCTGCTTTTCACCAAAGAGATTGAGGGCTTGGACAGCGGACACGACCTCGGAAGCAGGCATGCAGGTGCTCCGGCGCTTGAGGATACGCACGACGCCCTCGACCACAGCCTGCACGTCCTTGAGAGTAATTGTCGCGAAGCGCCAGAAAGGCTTGAGGGTACCACTCCGTCCCACGTGATCGAGTTCCCCATCGACCGTGAGCGAGAGTTTGAGAACGGCCCCATCGAGGCTCGTCGCATGCGGAAGTCTCTTGAGGACGCTGCCGATGAGAGCCTCCTCGAGCATGACGCCCCCATTTGCGCGGAGGATTCCCTTCGCCATCTTATTCACCTCGTCGAGGCGCGTCGTACCGACCGTGCGGCGCAGTTTGCCAAGAGCAATGCTCTCGATCTGACGAATGCGCTCACGGGTGACATTGAAATGCTTGCCGATCTTCTCGAGGGTTTGCCTCGATTGCCCCGTGAGCGAAAACCGGCGCTTAATCACCTCGCGCTCCTTCTCCGAAAGCACCAGAAAGAGATCCGACACCATCTCTTGCAAATTGAGCTGAAGCTGGGGACCATCTCCGGTGACAGTGGTAGTGGCGACGGGCATAAGAAGTGGTGATAAGAAGCAGTAGGGAGTTCAACCCCTTTTTTTACCAGAAGGTTGACATGATGGAAAGATGAGCACGCGCTCTTCATCTTTCATGGGAGAGGAATCCTTGAGAGAGCTTCCTCTTGCGCAAAATCCTGAAAAGAACACACTGCTTCATAAGTAATTTCGCACTATTTTCACACTGAGTCAACATCACTTTGCAACATTTTAATGAGTTTAGGGGGCTGAAAAGGGCGTTTTGGCGAAGGATCGCTTCGGTTCAGTGTCACATTTGCTTCATTCTGAAAGATCGCGTGCGCTGGGTCTTGTGGGTCCCGGCGCTAAGCGCTCCTTTAAGGGAAGGAGGGTTCGTGGGAGGAAACCGTAGGTTTCCTTCCACGCTCAATGGTCGAGTTTGGGTAGCGCAACTCGAACGCCTCCGAGAATACCACAGAGAGCGTGGAAATTTGGGCAAGCGGTACATCGAGGTCATCCGTGCGTTCAACCCGAATTACACGCCCTGCACGGAAGAGGACTTGGCACAGATGAGCCGAAGCATCCCGTGTCTTGCTATAACCTGACCCGTTCTCGAACGCTCATAGTATAGAAATGGTCACTCCTTTTCTGAGGTATCAATTTTCAAGTTCTTTATGGGTTTTCTAAAATCAGTGATACCAGAAAGAATTTTTGAAGAATCCGAGCGCTGTTTCGGAATTTGCTCTTTTGCCTTCTCAATGAGTTGTAGCAAAGTCGCACGAGTTTCTGGATCAAGTCTGGTGTCTTCACTGACATCTTTCTCAAGCTCCGACAGATGCATTACAGAGAGGTTATTCCGTTCATGCTCCATCTCAATTCTCATGGGTCTACCCATACTCGCAAAAGCCTCTTCCATTCGCTTCTTGTAGTCTGGTTTATATTCGTAAGAATTCCATTTCAGATGTACGAAGTACTCCTTGTCGAATCGAACCACACGAAAACCTGTGGGCTCCTTGCTCTTTTCATCTCGAAGAATACTGGTTTGTGGATGATTTTTCTTGTATTCGAACTCATCAAATCTCTCTGTAAAAAGTTGCTCCATTGCTTCGAGTGAATCACTCATCCCTGTCGGTGGATTTTCACGAAGAATCTGCATGACCGATTCGAATTCTCCTCTCGTTGCTGGTGTGAGCTTTTTTCCGCCATGACGGTTGACCCAGAAGAAATCTTCATTCTCCTTACCCTCACTCGTGCAAACACCAAAGCTATAGCCAACTCCATTACGACGAATGGTGAGATGTGTTCCTTCTCTACCGTGCAGGGGATCAATCTTCGGCGGATGGTCTGGGTATTGATGCCCTTTTTCAATAATCTGCGTAACAGGGTAGCCATGCTGACGTGCGACTCGACGGATTTCTTTGCTCATCGCTTCGTCAACAGGCTCTCCGTCCTCGAATACTTTTTCATATACACCGACAATTTCCACCTTGCCTGCTTCGGTTTTACCTTCAACCACCACCTCGTTGTATTGGTACGGACTTGTTTGCATCAAAAGATCATCTACTTTCGTTCTTACTGCATGCCTCGCTCGCTCACGCACCGATGCAGGATTCACAAAATTCGTTCCCATATCTTCTGGAGACGCATCAATGATGTTCTGAGGAGGAGCCTTGAGTATGAAACCCACTGGTGCCCATGTTTCTCTGTGTTCCTGATCTATCAGAGAGGAAGAGATGATTGGCTTGTCTGCTATTCTCTGCGGCTGCTGGAGCAAATCAATGATTTTAAGGTGCACATCGTTTCCCCTTTCGATTTCGCTCCGAGCAATCTGCAAGAAACCTACATTTTGCGTTGCTCGAATTGCGGGGTTCATCACGCCATGTATGAGATATCGAAATTGATCATCCTTGTGTTCTTCAGGATTGGAGAATCCTTCTGCCCATGATCGTTCAATATCATTCAATGCCATCTCACCATTATAGTACAATACGTCTACCAAAGCGAGAAAAAATGGAGATGAAGTTGGCATTCACAAGTTGCGAAGACCGTCCTCGGCATAGTGGATCAATGCCAGCACAGAGGAATGCAAGTGGCCGAAAATCCAAGTACAGCACTCAAATGCAGTCAGCACTCTGTAGGTGGCTCAGAAAGGGCTGTAGCTACAAAGATGCCTGCGCTATGGAGGGGGGGAATCGGCAAGAAGAGCATGCAGCTCTATAACGACTTGGATGCGTTTCTCGAACTCTGCAAGAATGGGTCGCACTACTGGAAAAAGGCACTCGACGACAAAAAACGCATTCTCGCCGATATGATCGTCTCGAACGTGATGGTGGATGGCGATAAAGTGGCTTCCGTTACGCTAACTCCCCAGTTCGAGGAGTGGGCAAAACGGTCGAAAACAGACGATGGTCGGGGCGGCGGGACTTGAACTCGCGACCTCCTGCTCCCAAAGCAGGCGCTCTAGCCAACTGAGCTACGCCCCGGCCCGCATAGTATACAGAGAACACAGGAAGGATTGATGTTCACCCATGAAAAGGAGCTTGCGGGAAATTACAAATCCCAAGCACCAAATCCCAACAAATTTCAAATCACAAAGAAGAAGCAACGAGTGGACTTTTGGGATTTGAGATTTGGGTTTTGATGTTTCCGCAAGCTATGCTTGCGGCGATGCATCTCCTCCGTAGCGCAGCAATCGGCACAGAGATCATCGACGACGCACTCCATGAAATTCATGGCAGAGTCATCGATCTCATCCTGGATCCCGATCGCGGGAAAATTCTCGCACTGCTCGTGCGCATGCCCTTCGACTCCGTGATCACCGCAGTTCAGATCCCCGATATCACGACCTGGGGAAAGCGTATTCACGTGCGCGATTCCTCGGTCCTTGGTCCCGTCGAAGAAATCATTCGCTTGAAGCCGTTTCTCGAGGAGAGACGCCGGATCTACCGTCAACCCATTGTTACGAAGAGCGGCGCGCGCATCGGCATTTGCAGCGATTACCAATTCTCGACGGAACATTTCACGCTCGAATGGATATTCCCAAAACGCTTCTTCTCCAAAGGGACTCCCCTCCCCGCAAGCGAGATTCTGGAAGTGACGGAAGAAGCGATTATCGTGAAAGACCAGGGGCCAAGGGAGGAGAAAGTCGAGGCGGAAGAGAGTGTTCCCGATGTCGAATCCGTCATTGCGCCAACGAGTTATCCGCCCCCTCCTGCAGCCCGCAACTCTTCACGATGACTCGACGCTATCTCACGACGGCGATCGACTTCCCAAACGCGGCACCGCACCTCGGACACGCATATGAGAAAGTGCTCGCGGACTGCATTGTGCGATGGTTCCGCCTGCAGGGCGACACGGTTCGTTTCCACATAGGAACGGATGAGAATGGCATCAAAATCCAGCAGACGGCTAAGGCCGCCGGGATCACCCCTCGCGAACTTATTGATCGCAATGCGCCGCTCTTCCAGAATCTCTTCAGGAAACTCCATATTTCCCACGATTATTTCATCCGGACTGCAGATCCAGTCTCCCATTGGCCAACCGTTACCGCCCTCTGGAAGAAACTGAAGGAGGCCGGGGCACTGGAAAAGAGAAAGTACACCGGCCTCTACTGCAATGGATGTGAACGTTTCGTCACGGAAAAAGATCTCCTCGATGGCAAATGCCCCGAACACAATGAGATTCCGGAGGAAGTAACTGAGGAGAACTGGTTCTACCTTCTGCAAAAGAGAGAAAACGATCTCAAGAAACTTTTGGATCCGAAGAAGGGAACGTACCGCATCGTGCCTTCCTTTCGTGGCAATGAGACGCGTTCGTTTCTCGAGCAGGGACTGGAGGATGTTTCTTTTTCCCGCTCAAAGCAAACACTCACATGGGGCGTACCCGTTCCGGATGACTCAGAGCAAGTGATGTACGTCTGGTGCGATAACCTTACGAGCTACATTTCCAGCCTTGGTCTCCTTACGGAGCACGCGATGCCGGAATGGTGGGATGATGCGGAAGTGACACATATCATTGGAAAAGACATCGCACGCTTCCATGCACTCAATTGGCCCGCCATGCTTCTGGATGCCGGCGTTCGCGCACCCGATCGCCTGCTGGTTCACGGATTCATCACGCATGAAGGGAGGAAGATGAGCAAAACGCTCGGGAACGTCGTTGATCCCCACGACATCATCAGTCGGTACGGCGTGGATGCCTTCCGCTTCTTTTTCATCCACGAAATCCCCATGGGGAACGACGGAGACTTCTCCTGGAAACGCTTCCACGAAATTTACGACAGCAAGTTGCGCAATCAGGTGGGAAATTTGCTGAATCGCGTGCTCACTCTTCTCCAGAAAGATGGTGGAACGTTGGCTGTTCCCTCGAAGGACATCCTGCGTCTCCAGGTGGAATGGAATACGTATGCCCGGGCAATGGAAGTGTTTGAGCTCTCTGGAGCAATTGGGGTTGCCTCCGCTCTTGCTGCCCGGGGCGACAAATTCATCGACGAGAAAAAACCCTGGCAGCGCGATGCGAAGGATCGGCGAGAAACACTCAGTACGCTCGCGGAACTTCTGCGTCATATTTCCCTCCTCCTCCTTCCCTTCATTCCTGAAACTGCGCAAAAGATGAGCATGCAGCTCGGCGTGCCCTATGCAGGGAAGGTGCTCGAGAAGAACTTCGTCATCACGGAAAGCCTGAAGAAGTGGGGAGGGGTGAGCGAGTGGAAGAGCATTGGAACGCCCGCGATCCTCTTCCCACCCATTGAACCGTAGGAAGCAATCTGTTACGCTCCTCAGCGCTCTCGTAAGCATGACACGAAAGCGGACGTGATTACTTCTTCCCCATCTTTCTATGTTCGATCCCATGTCGGATCTGGTTGGTCCGCCACCTCCCGCAGCCGATGCGACGGGCGCACCCGGTTTCGGTAGTGCACAGCAGAGCGGTCCTCAGCGTGAATATGGCAAGGAAATTCACAGCATCACCATCCACGCGAAGCAACGGACGTTCTACATCGATCTCAAGGAGTCCAGTAACGGGAAGTTCTTTAAGGTTTCCGAGAAGTCCCGCGGCGGACGCAAGACGACGATCATGTTCGACGCCGAAGATCTCGATGCATTCCTCAATGCCTTGAACGAAATGAAGGGAAAGCTTTGAACAGGGTGTCATGGTGAGCCCGCCGAACCATGACACTCAATCCCCGTATAAATCTCTCCACTGACGATAGTCGTGGAGGAAGACGCTGATAATGGTCGTTACGGGTACGGCAAGCAAAATGCCGAGGATGGGATGGATGGTCTCCGGAAAGCTCACGCCGATGAGCATCGCGCACATGATGGCAATGGGAGAAAGTCCCACCGCGCGCTGCATGATGAGCGGGACGAGGAGGTTATTCTCGCACCACTGGATTCCGTAGTAGACGACCGCAATGATGAGAGCGGAGAAGAGACCCCCCTGTGTGAGCGCGATGAAGATCGCAGGAATTGCGGCGAAGATGGGACCGACGACCGGAATGAATTCCGTGAATGCCGCGAGCACTGCGAGCGTGAGCGCGTACGGCATGCGGAGAATCGTGAGCGCGACGAACACGATGACACCGATCGCAAAGGAGAGCATGAGCTGACCGTGGATCCACCGCGCGATTTTTGCATGAATGGCATCCACTTTGCCTTCCGCATAGCGCCGATAGCGATAGGGGAAGAACACGCGCACCCATCGGACGGCACTCTCTTTCTCGAGTTGCAGGAAAAATGCGAGCACGAGGACAAACACGAGCTTCACCATGAATTGCACCACGGATCCCGCAACGCCCACCACAAAAATCAGCGATCCTTGCGCGGCATTCGAGAGTCGTTCCCCAAACTGCTGAATCGTCTGGAGAGATCCACCGGTGGAAATGTCCGCGAGGAGCTGGCGAAGGAGAGTATTCAGATACTGATTGATGTCTTCATTCAGGAAGCGGACATAAAACGTGGGATCAGCGAGAAACGCATCAATTCTTTCCGCCAGGCGCACGGCCATTTGCTGGATCTGATCGGCAATGATCGGAATGAGGGAGACGAGAAGAAAAACAAGTGAGGTGAGGACGATTGCATAAACGAGAAGGACAGCAAACCCCCGTGGGAGACGCCAACGCTCAAGGAAACTGACTCCTGGATCGATCACAACCGAGAGGAGCACTGCGAGGAATAAGAGGAGAATCTTGTCCCGGAGGAGATAGCAGAGCGCCGCGAGCGCCGCGATTCCGATGATGGCAGCCGTTGCCTTTGCAACGCTCCCCATTGTGAGATGGACGACCAGTTTCTCCCCGGTCTCTCCGGGAGGGGGGGGTGACGTACTTTCCCCTCTCTCCGTTTCCGATCGCGTGCGAATGCGTTCTCGCGCCGTATCGAGAATTTTCTGAGCATGTTTCCCGAAGAGACGGAATGTTTTGAAGGAGGATGGTTTCTTGGGAAGAGACATGGGAGAGGAGAAAAGAAAAGAGAAGAAAGAAGGAAATTATGTAAGTGCTTCGATTACGGTATCCACGAGGAGATAGGATAGGAGGATCACGGCGAGCCCCATAAGTGTAGCGAGCAACTCTTTCTTCCCACCCTCCTTTCCTTCCGCAGTCACCGAACCGATTGCAATGCGATAGCCACTCAAAATAATTCCTGTGAGTGCAAATCCTGCCGCAAAACCAAGGAGGAGCTTAATGAGAAAGCCAATGTAAACAGGGACGCAATCAAAACTTAGTTTTCCCGTCACAAAGTTGCAGGTACCTGCAGGGGATGTGATCACGCCGCTCGCGGGAATGAAGCTTGGGGAAGGCGCTTGCGCGGATGCTCTCCCATACGAGAGAAGAAGAAACACAACGAGGAGAGAGACGAATATGCGCATGCATTCCTATCGTACGGTTGCAGCTCGTAGCATGAAACATGGACACGCTTGACGAAAATTATAGAATGACTCCATGTTTCACTGGGACAGTTGCAAACGGCCCATCGTCGCCCTCGCCCCCATGGCGGGAGTGACGGATGCGTCGCTCCGGCAACTGCAGAAGAGCCTGGCTCCCGAGGTCATCGTCTTCACGGAATTCCTCAGCATCGATGCCATTGCCTACGGAGCCAAGAAAACATTACAGATGCTCGCATTCGATGCTGCACTCGAACGACCGTTCATCGTGCAGATTTTCGGGAATGATCTCGGCCATATCGCATCATCCTGCGCCATCATCGAGGAAATGGGTGCCGACGGCATTGATATCAATATGGGGTGCCCTGCGGCCAAGATTGTTTCTTCATGCTATGGATCTGCCCTGCTTCGTCGCAGGGATCTCGCAATAAAAGTCGTTGAAGCTGCCGTAAACGCAGCGAAGATTCCGGTGAGCGTGAAGACGCGGTTGGGATGGGAGAACGCGGAAGACCTCATCCCGTTCTGCAAGAAACTGGTCGATGCGGGAGCCGCGGCTCTCAGCATTCACGGTCGCACGTATAAGGACAAATTCGGAGGATCCGCCGATTGGAATCCCATCTACGAACTGAAGAGACAGGTTTCCGTGCCGGTGCTTGGTAATGGAGACATTCGATCCGCGGCCGATGCCATCGCAAAAATTGGAAATCTCGATGGAGTCATGGTGGGGCGGGGAACAATCGGAAATCCGTGGCTGCTGCGGGAAATTTGTGATGTGCTACGCGGTGTCACCCTGACACCTCCTCTCACGCTTGAGCAAAAGATTCCCGTGATACTCCGACACTGCGAGCTTGCGGTGAAATACAAAGGAGAGCGACGCGGCATCATCGAGATGCGGAAGCACTTCGGCGGCTACATCAAAGGATTCGACGGCGCGAAGGAGCTCCGCATGCGGCTCATGGAGACGGAGACGATGGAGGAGGTGGAGAGTGCGTTGAGTGTAGTACGTTCGCAGTATCCTCTCATGAAAGACCTAGCTGCTTCCTGATCGCATCCGCCTGGGCCTCCTCCTGCTTGCGCGCCCCTTCCTGCACCATGATCGCCTGGAGGTCACGCCATTCCTCCGCATGCTTCTGCTCGAGTTTCTGGAGCTGCAATAAGTGCTTCGGGGAAAGCTCGGAGAATTTCCGCTTCTCCTCCTCGAGAATCTTCGTGAGCTCATCGATTTGGAACTGGCTCAACTTTGGAATTGCATGAATGATACGCCACTTCTCATCCCGCATGAGCGAGATGCTTCCCGCAAGGAGGAGGAGGAAGCGCTGGTCATCGAACGTCGTCTCCGGATGAGCGGGAATGACAATGTGTTCCGTCGTGAGCGTCGTTGCGACGGATCCAAAGCGATAATTCCCGACGACTCCGAGAATCCGAATATCCTCATCGTCATAGCCCTGGGCTTTCAGTGCAGTTGCATCAACGGGTGTCCCGACCGGAGGAGGTGGCTTGCCGGAATCCTGCATAGGAGGAGCTCCTCCACTGTCTCCTGCCGGTTGTCCCGCTTGGGGAGGCGGTGGAGGAGGTGCGGGCGGGGTCGCAAACACCTGCGTGGGATCGATACCGCCATCCGGAACGGGGTCGCCGGGGCGCGGAGGGGGTGGTGGCGGCGGGGTCGGCTGATCAGCCATGAGTATGAGGATTGTAGTGTCGGAGACCGTAAAGCGCAATCCCCGCGGCAGTAGCTACATTGAGAGATTCCTTGCGTCCAAGCATGGGGATGGAAACAGTCGCATGACTTTCTGCGATCAGATCATCCCGCACGCCCGCAATCTCGTTTCCGAGGATGAGACAGAGAGGAAAGGTCGGTGCAAATGTCTGAAGAGGAACGCTCTCCGGCGTGAGTTCGAGACACACGATCTGCCATCTCTCGGCCCTGAGACTTTTTACGAGCGGTAACGGATCATCGTGATGTTCCCATGGGACGAACTCCTCGGCTCCGAGCGCAACTTTGGTGATTTCTTTTCGGGGGGGTTTTCCGGTGTAACCCGTGAGGTACAGCCTCTCGATCCACATCGCATCGCATGTACGAAAGAGCGATCCGACATTCCAGAGGCTGCGGATGTTGTGGGCGAGAACGCAGATGCGATTTTTCACGTGCAGGATGCTATCAAGAAAAGACCCTGCATGTCCGCCGAGGCGAACATGCAGGGGGCTTGATGTCGCGATGGGCCTCTCCCATCGCATGAATCGCCACAAGCGACTCACATTCTCATCATCTTCGTATCACGAAAAGAGTCAAACTATTTCACGGCTCTCTAACGTCGATGCATGCGGATTCGCGAAGATCTCCTGCAGATTTACTGAACACAAATTTTGCTCAGAAATGCCGCTGAGGCAGTAGCAGACGCCGGTTTCACTCCCCTCTCCGAATCCTGCAGCACCAGTATCCGGCTCGTCGCGACGAATGAGGACGTAGGATTCGGGTTGGGGTTGGGGCTCGGATGCTCGAAATCCTCGAGGGGGAATGCATCGCCCGAGCATTTTCTTTGCAGCATTCCACTCAAGCCATTGCTCCGAACCCGACTCCGAACCCGAACCCAAACGAACATACGCAAGCTCCTTATTGGAATTAAAAAGCGCAATGGTCGAAAGCAACCGCTCCGGCGATTTCTCCGTCGGCGCAAGATAGCGGTATTGCTTCAGACGAAGAGAGGGGATCATTCTCCGCGCCGCCTGCTCGACCGTTCGCTCCTCGTTATTCACGATGATGGT
>CAYIRQ010000011.1:0-7253 GCA_964365905.1 uncultured Candidatus Peribacteria bacterium | reverse complement strand
TCCGGATGCGGCATGAGCGCAACGACATTTCCTCCGGGATTACAGATTCCCGCAATCGCATTCGTCGATCCATTGAGCGTGACGGAGGCATCGTCGGAAACATCGCCGTCTTCATCGCAGTATCGGAATGCCACTTGATCATTTGCCTCGAGCGTAGCAATGAGTTCGGGATCCTTTGTAACAAACCGTCCCTCCCCATGCGCCATGGGAATCTGCATCACTCCATCCCAATCGGAGCTCGCACAGCGATCGCGCGCACATGTCCGCTTGATCCAAATCCATTCATTGAGAAACCCCGGTGCGTACCACCCTTCCGAACCCGAACCCGAATCCAAGCCCCGAACGGCATTCCTCGCCAAACTCATCCTCAGTCCATCCCCAAGAGGAATAAGCCCGCTTTCCACCAGCACCTGCGCTCCGTTGCAACTTCCAATCACGACTTTTCCGCGCGCGGCCTCTTCATGAAGGTACTGAAAAAGTGGATCGCGCGCGGCAACCATGCCCGACCGTCCGCGGTCTTCGTACGAAAAGCCCGCGCCGATGAAGTACCCGTCGACATCCGCAAGCTTCTCGCGGCTGTCATTCCAACGAAACACAAACGCATCGAATTCGCAGCGCCAGAATGTGCGGAGATTCTCGGTATCCCCATTTGTCCCCGGGAACGTGATGATGGCGATTCGGGGGTTCGGCACGTAGTGAATGTACCATGTCTGGTGCCGACGAGAGGAGTCGAACCTCCACGGGATTGCTCCCGCTAGCTCCTGAAGCTAGTGCGTCTGCCATTCCGCCACGTCGGCAGCACCGATGACAGAGTACGTGCGTGGCGCAATTGTTTCCAGTAGTTCCGCCGAAGCTCTGCATCAGCAGAGCGAAGGGGGACGCCACGTCGGCACGCGCCGTCAGTGTAGCATCGGCACTGTGGCAGTGTCACAATGGTCGCCAATGCGTACGGTCTCTCTCAACCGATTCTGTGAAAATGCCCTTCTCTTCCTGCTCGCATTTGCCATCCTGTGGAAAGGTGGCAAGACACTCGAGTCCACCTGGCTCCTCTTTGGGGTAGCTGCACTCTGCTTTGCTGTCCTCTTTTTGCGGAGAGGTTTTCGGACTGATCATCCGACCCTCATGCTCATCATTTCATTGCAGATTGTCTGGATCTGTCTGAGTTTCATATTTTCCAAAACTCAGAATTACGGTTTCGACGAAGTGCTGCGAACGGCTGGCTTGGGACTTCTGCTCCTCTGGATGGTCGAGAAGTCGAACGGAGGAGAAGGGCAGGGAATGACCTTTGATGAGCGTTTTCTCACATTCCTCACAACAATCACCATCCTCGCTTGTGGCATTGGATTTCTCGTCTACACATTCCAGCCAGTCAATCGCTTCGTCGCGACATTCTTCGATCCGCGATTTCACACCGATTACTGGCCGAATGCCGGAGCGCAGTTTTTGCTCCTCGCATGGCCCATCGTTCTCTGGTATCAAATCTCAAAGAAATACACTCGAGGGAAACACTATTATTTTCTACTCACTACTCACTATTCGCTGCTCGCTCTGGTATTCGGCTCTCTTTTCCTCACGTATTCCCGAGGTGCATTCCTCGCATTCCTGGGACAGCTCTTGCTGTTCTTTATCCTTCTACTCGCTCGAAGACAGAGAGTCATAGCAACCGGAAAGCCCTTTGCGCTTCTGACACTCTCCATTGTGATCGGGATAGGAATGTTTGCCGGCGTGAATGAACTGCGATCATTCTTTCATCCAGTGCAATCCTTAAGTGAAAAAGTCACATGGAGGGCTGCAGAAGGATCTTCATCGATTTCCGAGCGATCGGAATTTTGGAAACAGGCAATGATGCTCGCAAAAGAAAATCCACTGCTTGGATGGGGACCTTACAGTTTTCGCTTTGTGCAGCCGCGTTTGCAGAGCTCCCCCCTCGCGACATCCGACCATCCACATAACGTATTTCTGAAACTGAGCATGGAACAGGGAGTTCTTGCTATGCTCTTCTTTGCCGTACTTGTCGGAACTATTCTGTACGGCGGGGTGCAGAGTTCACTTTCCGGGAAGAGGCTCCTCCCACATGACAGCTATCGGATCGGCTCCACACTCCTTCTCGTAAGTATTGCCGGTGTCCTCGCTCATAATCTCATTGATTATAATCTGCAGTTTGTGGGAATTGCATTGCCGCTCTGGATACTTATGGGGATGCTCGTACGAAATGGAAGAATCAAGAATCAGGAATTAAGAATGAAGAATGCTTTGGAAAAAACTTCTCATAATTCTTACTTCATAATTCTTACTTCTCTTTCCGCACTCCTGCTCCTTCTCGCTGTTCGCGAAGGATTCTTCCTCGTCACATCATCCTTTGGCCGCCATGCAGAGGCTCGCGGAGAGGAAGTGAAAGCGCTTTCGTGGTATGACCGATCGCAAGCTGCGCTCTTTCCCCGCGATCTTGAACTGAGTCGCGCGCATCTTCTCCTGGAATCGAATCAATTGGATGAGGCAGAGGCAGCCGTGCGATCGTATCTCACAAAAAATAGCGAGGATCCCCGTGCCTGGAACCTGCTCGGATCCATTCTCCTCTCTCTGGAAAGTTATTCCGAAGCGATCGAAGCTCTCAAACAGGCATTCGCCTACGGATCGTGGAATGATCTCAGCATCAGTCGCAATTTGCTGGAAGCGCTTCTCGCCGACACCTACTCGCAACCCACTTCGGACGCGGCGGCGGACAGCACGCGCCTCCTCCCTCACCCCGATCTCGCGATCTTCGTACCGGAAATCGAACGAAGAGTACTCGCATTCGTCGAGGCCATTCGCCGGAACACGCACTTCGCGGCTCTTTCGCCGAATCCCGAAGAGGCGCGAAAAGTCCTTCTCATGCTTACGATTCTCTCACCGGAGCGCTCGGAAGAATTTCGAACGTTGGATGAGATTATTGAGAAGGAGTCGCAAGAGGAGCGGCTTCGTCTGCGCGCTCGACCTCCCGGGTGGATTTGGTAATATGCCATAAAATGAAACGTATCTTGCTTCTTGGGGCGCTCACGCTCGTCGGATGCCTGCCATGGCAGTCCGATGGAGAACTGCAGCAGGCTGCTCCCAATGCTCCACAGACACTTTGGGTTGGAACGACACGCTTGCAGGCAGTAGAGGGTGAAGTTGGGAATGGATTTGCTGAAGTGAAACTACTCTCCGATGGCATGATGCACCTCACGTTGCGCGCAAATCTCGTGCCGGTGGAAGAGGGATATTACGAAGTGTGGGTGGGTGAAGGAACATCCGCAAAAAGTATCGGACGACTGGATGCACTGCGGAGTGATGGGACACACTCTCTCTCCTATGTGGAAAAGGCTTCCGTGCTGCGTGCGCCACCGTCCTCACAGAAGATTTTCGTTACGTGGGAGAAAGAAGATGATGACCCTCGTCCGAATGAACGCATTCTTGAGGGAACATTTATGATCGTGGAATAGCAAGGTGTTACCATAAGATCATGAAAATACTCGTTGCCATGTCAGGCGGAGTGGATTCAAGCGTCGTCGCGCACCTGCTTCACAGCCAGGGGCATGATCTCATCGGCATCCAGTTTCAGCTCTGGATGGATCCCCTCGCGCCGGCGCTCGCGCAAGTCCTCCCCAGCAAGTGCTGCACGGCGGAAACTTTGGGAAGAGCAAAGAAAGTGGCGTCTGATCTCGGTATTCCCTTTGATCGCATCGATCTCTCCGATGAATTCAAGCGCGAGGTCGTCGATCCGTTCCTCGATGGATACCGAAAAGGTCTCACGCCGAATCCGTGCGTCGGCTGCAATCGCACGATCAAATTTGGAAAACTTCTGGAGATCGCGGAGCAATTGGGGTGCGAGAAGATTGCGACGGGACATTACGCGCGGGTGGCGCGCGAGGTTTCAGGTTTCAGGTTCCAGGTTTCAACACATCTCCTTCTTGAAGCTGTGGATAAAAAGAAAGATCAAAGTTACTTCCTGTATGGCCTCAGTCAGGAACAACTATCGCGCGTTCTTTTTCCACTCGGAAGTATGACAAAGAAGGAAGTCTTCGCTCTCGCACAACAGTTTGATGTTCCTCTCCCGGAGCATTATCAGGAAAGCCAGGATCTCTGCTTCTTCCCGGAAAAGGATCCCCATGCATTCCTCGATCGCTATCTCTCCCCACAGCACGGCGACATGGTTGATACACAAGGGAAGATTATCGGAACGCACGAAGGTCTCCCCCACTACACCGAAGGTCAGCGACGTGGACTTAAAATTGGGGGACGAAAAATTCCCCTTCATGTGGTTGCGAAAGACACAGCTTCCAACCGCCTCATTGTGGGAACAAAAGAGGAAGCTCATCGCGGAGAGTTGAATGCGCACAGTTTGCAGTGGGTCGCTTCCATCCCCTCACCCCATGAAGAGCACGTCTTCGACGTACGCGTGCATTCGCTCGGTCTCCGTCATCGCGGAACACTCACACACGATGATCATACACTTCGCTTTCGATTCGAGAAGCCAGTCCTCGGCGTCTCCCCCGGGCAGTCCATTGTGCTCTATCGGGGAGAAGAGGTGGTGGGAGGCGGGGTGATTTCCTCATCGGAAATCATGACAGCGTCTTCGCCACTCTCTCCACCTCCCCCTTCGATCCGACGATAAAGGGTGTTCGTTGATCGATTTTTTCAAGTTTGATGTCAAGAATGCTCGTTTTGCCGTTGCTGGAAGCACCTCCAGCCTCCTCGACAAGAAATGCGAAAGGACCGCATTCGAATGCGAGGCGGAGCTTTCCTTCGGGATACTTCGCTCCGCCGATGTTGCAGAAGAGGCCATTCCCCTTCTCGAGGATATGATGCACATCCGGAACCATGCCACCGCTATAGCGGAGGGTCTTCTTCTCCGCGATCCAGCTATCGATGAGCTTCTTGTAGCCGGGAACTTCCGCTGCAGCCGAAATATTTCCGGGCGCGTAGGATTTCGCTTCATCCCCCACTCCGAGAAATTCCCGAAGAAGAACAAACTCCCCCACTCGATTGAGGACGAACGCATGGACTCCTTTTCCACCGCCGAGGCTATACACAAGCAGCGTGCGAGGACCATAAATGACATAGAGAGCAGCAGAAAGCTCGCGCGGCGTTCGTCCCAGAATGGTATTTCCGGCGTATATGCCGACGATTGTTCCGATCGCAAAGTTCACATCGACGAGCGAGGAACCATCGAGAGGGTCAAAGACAACGGAGTACGGTGCCTCAGGATGCAGCTCAACAATTTCCTTTTGTTCCTCAGAAGCGTAACACGCAACGAGATCATTTTCCCGAAGATGTCGCTCAATGAGCTGATTGCTGAGCACATCCATCTCAATCTGCTCCTCCCCGAAGACATTTTCTCCCCCCGCCATTCCTGTGCGCCCATGCCAGACCTCCTGCACGATGTATTTGCATGCCTGCACGATATCGGTGATGAGATGGCGCAGATGATCGGGGGCGCCAGCTTTCCGCAGATGGGAATTGAGTGAGACGTGGGGCATGCCACGATTGTAGCACCTGCAAACAAAACAGAAACATTCTCTCTCCCCGGGGGAGAGAGGTAGAGTGAGGGGACCCCTCACCCTGACCCTCTCCCCAAGGGAGAGGGGATCTCACATTTCAGACATCACCTCAATAATTCGCCCATGCGCACTGCCATCTCTGTGACCCGCATTCCGTACCCCCATTCATTGTCGTACCAGGAGAGGATTTGCACGAGCGTGCCGTCGATTACAAGCGTAGAATCGAGATCCACGGTTGAGGCATGATCATCGGAAATGAAGTCGGATGAAACAAGGAGTCCTTCTTCCGTATTGAGGATGCCCTGGAGCGATCCCTTCGCAGCTTTTGTAAGCGCCGCATTGATCTCCTCCGCGGTGCTCTTCTCTTTGAGCTCCAGAACTAAGTACGTTGCCGACACATCCGGAATGGGAATGCGCAGCGCCATGCCGTCCATCTTTCCCTGGAGATGCGGGAAGATTTTCCCAATAGCTTTCGCAGCTCCGGTTGTCGAAGGAATAATATTGAGGGAGGCTGCTCGCGCGATGCGCAGCTTCGCGCTGGTCGTCGAGTTATCGAGGAGATTTTGGGAACTTGTGTAGGCGTGGGTCGTGCACATGAGTCCCCTCGAAATCCCCTTGAGTTCATCCACGACTTTGACGACAGGTGCGATGCAATTCGTCGTGCAGGAAGCGGCGCTCACGATGGGCAGTGCGTCTTTGAGCAGGTGATCGTTCACCCCCATCACAATCATCTGGATATCGTCTTTTGGCGGAGCGGTGACAAGAACCGCTTTCGCTCCAGCTTTGAGATGCGCTTCCGCTTTGTCACGACTTCGAAATTTTCCCGTTGCTTCGATTACGAGATCAACCTTGAGTTCCTTCCACGGGCAGCTCGAGGGATCCTTCTCGCGCACGACGCGGAGTGGAGCGCCGTTCACGCGAAGATGTTCGCCCTCCACCTCCACCTCTCCATCAAACCTTCCATGGAGCGTGTCATACTTGAGGAGGTATGCCCGCATGGCGGCATCACTCGAGGCATTCGTTGCAACGACCGCAACTTCCTTCGGGTATCTCTGCAAAAGCTGCCGATGCACGACGCGGCCGATTCTGCCGTAGCCGTTGATCGCAATCCTGAGCATGGACATCATGGTAGCACAATTTGTCACGATTTCTTTCATGCTTCCACGACAAAGCATGTGAGTTCCCGACACTCCAACCTCCACTGGCTGAGTTGGTTAATTACTTCGCGATGCTATGTGATGGGTCCAATTGGTACAGGCAATGGCTCAGAGGACGGAGTTCCAGAGCAGCATTGTTGAGGACTGTAACTATTGGGGTCGCAATAATCACCAACACCCACATCGCTACAATCAGGTAAACCTGTCGTGTATGTATCAAAACAGTCATCCTCATCATATGAAACTATCCATCCTCTGATATTATTTCTATAACACTCCGTGGTACACACCGTACACAATATATTTGGTGGAGGAGTGCTCTGTCCCGTACAACAGCATTGAAACGAAGGACTGGTATCTGTACTACTGAACGTCACAACTGTTCCAGCGCATGTTCCTGGAGGACCACTGTATGCAACACACTCTTCACCATATTCCGGAGCTGCATCGTCACAATCCTCAAAGGTCCCGGAGGGTATTTCCAATACTCCATCCTCTACGCCACTTTCCCCATCCAATCCATCTAATATGAAAGCTCCGATAAGAGATCTTTTTTGCAGGACCAGTAACAGAACGA
>CAYIRQ010000010.1:4740-20678 GCA_964365905.1 uncultured Candidatus Peribacteria bacterium | reverse complement strand
AATCAAAGCTTCGCCCTCCTCCCGAGTGGCGTTCTTCCCATCACATTGAAGCTCGGGGGCGAGTGAGGAATCGTAGCGATACGTCTTTGGTGCTTTCTTCTTGCGGAAGTGCGCCTGCGTTCCGATGTCGGGGCGCATGGCTGCCGTAGAGTCTTTGTGCTCATAGGCGGCAACATCCTGCTTGGGCTTCTTTGATTGTTTGCGAGGTGGCATGTAATGCACTGTAGCGCAGTCAGAGAATACTTTGAAGAAAAGTTTGCGGTTGGCGCACCCCCTCGATGAACTCGGGGTAAACAAGAAAGTTCCAGCCTTCGCATGAAGCTACGGCCGGCAAGCGAGCCGATCGTTTTACGGGTTCTTTGGCAGTTTTTCCGATCATTTAACCACCGGAAAAGATCAAATGCCGAAGTGTCTCTTCCGGAATGCTCTTCCGGAACCGCTCTTCAGGTACTCTTCAAACTGTCTGGCGAGGAGAAGATTCGGGAGACAAATGTAGCAAACGAGGCTGCAGGGAAGAAACCGTTTCGTTGCTTCGCTCATGCCCTGCTGATGTTCATGGAGCCTCCTCTTGAGATCGGGAGTGGAACCGACGTATGGCTTGCCATTCCCAAGTCGGAGGATGTAGACGTAGTACATGCGTATTCATGGTATCTCGAATGGTCCTCCTTCGCTCTTCGCTTTGCTTCGAGCTTCGGCGGACTCAGCCTTCGCAATGAATCTGTTTGCATGGCCGGAGGCCAGCCGTAGCCTATCGCGCAGCGATGGGCGAAGGCTGGTCGGGGTGGCCGGGCTCGAACCGGCGACTTCCAGACCCCCAGCCTGGCGGTCTACCAACTGACCTACACCCCGAACACCGAAAAGTATACCTCAGAACGCGGTCGAATCTCACGTATGGCTCAGTACTGGAACGCAGTGCAAGAGAAGAGACGCATCACGACTTTTTGAGTGATGCAAAAAAATCCTCCTTATTCTTAAATTCTCGTACCCCTTTGCCTCTGCGCGCCTCCCGGATCGCCTTTGCGAGTCTCTTATTCGGAATTTCCGATGGGTGCACGTTGGATGGGTGGAATGGAAGATTTCCCTGCCGCGTGATTTCCATATAGAACAGGCTGATCGCCTGCGAAGGTTTGACCCCGAGAACCTTGAGGATAGCTTCCGCTTTCCTCTGGAGCTCCGGATCAATGCGCTGCTGGATTCTGCCGGATGCCATTATGAGTACAATTGCTCAAGTCTGAGGAGCGGGTATGCTTTCAGCATGAAATCTGCCTTTGTCGTCTATCAGATCAAGATTGCGCTGAAAAATATCCAACCTCCGATCTGGCGGCGAATTCTGATTCCGGCGCATGTAACGTTCCATGTGCTCCATGAAGCGATCCAGAATGCAATGGGATGGGGTGGAGGACATCTTCATGATTTCGATTTCCGCCGTCCTGCCGGATTTCCGGGACGGTGCATCACCGATACGCAGGTTCCCGACGTGGAACCATTTGATGATGCAGAGGAGGAGCGCAAACTGAAACTCTCCGATGTCTTCCGTGGCGCGGGGCACCGATGCGTGTACACGTATGATTTCGGGGATAGCTGGGAGCACGATGTGCTTCTCGAGAAAGTTCTCGATCCGGTTCCCGGCATGGAGTATCCCGTTTGCATCAAGGGAAAGCGTCAGTGCCCGCCGGAGGATTGCGGGGGGCCATGGGGCTATGAGGAACTCCTGGCGATTCTTTCGGACCCAAAGCACAAGGAACATGCAGACATGCTCGAATGGTTAAGCATCGAAAGTCCGGAGGACTTCGACCCTGAGGAATTTGATGCAGATATCGTGAATGAGATGTTGCGAGATGCGTCCCCATCACTCATACTTTCCTCTTAATTTCCCCGCCTATGGATACGACCAAAATCGCCCTCTTCAAGGGAAAACAAATCCGCAGAGTGCTCCGCGACGGCGAGTGGTGGTTCTCAGTCGTGGATGCAGTGGAAGCTTTAACTGGCAGCGCTAACGCCCGGGACTACTGGTACAAGATGAAAATACGTGTGAAAAATGAGGAGGGATCTGAGTTGTCGACACTTTGTCGACAGCTGAAACTGGAGTCCAATGATGGCAAAAAGTATGAGACTGACTGTGCAAACACCGAAGGCGTTTTTCGCATCATTCAGTCCATTCCATCACCGAAAGCCGAACCGTTCAAGCGATGGCTCTCGAAGGTGGGCTACGAGCGGGTGCAAGAAATCGAGAGTCCGGAACTCGCGACCAAGCGAACTCGTATGCTCTATAAGCTCAAAGGCTACAGTGAAGATTGGATCGAGAAACGCATACGTGGCATCGCCATTCGCGAGGAACTGACAGACGAGTGGAAACAGCGTGGTGCTGCCGATCACAGAGACTACGAAATTCTCACTGCGGAAATATCAAAAGCGACGTTCGGTGTCACGCCGAGCGAGTATAAGAAACTCAAGGGTCTGAAGAGGGAGAGCCTGCGCGACCATATGGATGATTTTGAACTGATTTTTACCATGCTCGGCGAGCGTGCAACGACGGAAATCCACAGAACGGAAGATTCAAAAGGCGCTCCAAAATTGAAGGCCGATGCCAGGGCAGGTGGCGACATCGCCGGAGGAGCGAGGAAGAAGCTGGAAAAGCGACTGGGGAAATCAATCGTATCGCAGAAGAACTTCCTCAAGAAACCTGAGAAGAAAAAATTTCTCGATTGATTCAATTTATGTCTTCCTTCGCCTCTTCATCGCATAGATCCCCGCGGCCCCGAGCGAGATCACAATAATGATCCCCGGTCCCGTCGCAGGCGTTCCATCCGGCGCAGCGTCGCGAGGTTTTGTGAGACGTGAGGGAAGTGTCGCGTGGAGCGGGTTCTGCAGCGGATCGAAATCGTCGTAGGTGCCATGCTGTCCCGCGGGAGGAGTGGTTCCCGGTGCAGTCCATCCGCCCGGCTCATTTGGTGCCGCTTCGTGACCAGGCTCGGTTGCGGGAGCGGGGGCTGGAGCGAGGGAGGCGATCGGCGAAGGAGAAGCGGGTGCGGGCGCAGGTGCCGGAGCGGGTGCCGGTGATCCCTGATCCGGAATGATCACGCCTGCTTCCTCTGCCTGACATGTTGCCGAGCAGCCGTCGCCATCGAGGAAGTTTCCGTCGTCGCAGCGTTCCCCTTCGCGGTAATCGATGATGGCGTCGCCGCAGCGCGGGAGACCGCAGGTCGGTCTGCATGTGCCGGGCAGAAGCGCATTGAGTTCGCCCTCATCGCACTGTTCGGCGCTATCCACAATCCCGTCCCCGCAGCGCGCGTTCCTGCAATCTGTCCGGCAGGCGTCGGGAGTGCCGTCCGCGTTTGCGTCACCTGCATCACACTGCTCTCCGGCTTCGAGAATGCCATTCCCGCACAAGGTTGCTCCCGGTTCAGTCGCGCAGGTCGCGGAACATCCGTCACCGCTTGTTTGATTGCCGTCATCGCACTGCTCACCCGCATTCTGAATGCCGTTGCCACAGAGCGGGCTTTCGGTCGTGCAGGTGCGGGAGCACCCGTCCCCTGCGACCAGATTCCCGTCATCACACTCCTCGCCGGAGTCGAGAACGTTGTTCCCGCATCCCGGTTCCACTGCGCAATTGCGGTCGCAGCCGTCGCCGCTCCGCGTGTTTCCGTCATCACATTCCTCATCATCCTCGCGGATGCTGTTTCCGCAGACGGAGCGATCCACGACGACGTCATCTTCGTTCCGGCAAAGTGGCGAACACCCGTCCCCCGACGAAGCATTCCCATCATCACACTGCTCTGCCGCAGCAAAGAGGAAGCCGTCGCCGCAGCGCGCGAGCGTACAGGCAGCGGTGCACGTGTCCGTATTCACCGTGTTTTGATCATCGCATTCCTCGCGCCCCCCCTGTCCGTTCGGGGTTTGGACGGTGCCATCGCCGCAGCGCGTGATCTTGCACGTTGCGGAGCAGACATCGTCTCCTGCTCTGTTTCCGTCGTCACATTCCTCTCCGCTTGCCGCCCAGAGGAAGCTGTCACCGCACGAGCCACTCTGGCATTCATTGGTACAGGCATCGGTCTCGATGGTATTTCCATCATCGCATTGCTCTTCATCTCCAAGCCCGTTTGGATTCTGGATGACGATATCGCCACAGAGCGTGAAGGTGCAGGTCCCGGTGCAGAGATCCGCATTACTGGTATTTCCATCATCACACTGTTCCCCTGCATCGAGTTGTCCGTTCCCACAGTCTGCATCCGGTTCGAGTTGACAGGTTGCGGAACAACCATCGCCAGAGACAACGTTCCCATCATCGCACTCCTCGCCGTCCACCGTTTGAAGAACGCCGTCACCGCAGCTTGGAAGCACCTCGATCATGCACGCGGCCGAACAATTGTCGCCGTTTGTCGTATTGCCATCATCGCACTGTTCGCCCGGCTCGATTCTTCCATTCCCGCAGACGGGCGGTTCGGCCTGACAGAGCGCGTCGCATCCATCTCCGGCAGCCGCATTCCCGTCATCACACTGCTCTGAACGCCCGGGATCCGTCACGCCATCGCCACAGGTTGGCACTTCGCACGTCGTACGGCAACGATCGGGAAGAGCATCATGATTGAGTGGCCCCTCATCGCATGCTTCTCCTTGATCAATCACATTATCGCCGCAGCGCGGATTCTCGCAGGAGAGGCGGCAACGATCGGGGAGGAAGTCACTGCGGCTGTCGCCCGTATCGCACTGCTCGGCACTGTCCTTCACGCCGTCTCCACAGTGCGCGAAGATGCAGTCCGTCCGGCACATATCGGGCGCGGTGTTGTCGTTACACGGAAGACCGTTCGCGCAGGAACCGAAGTCGCATTCCTCGGGATCCTGGCGGATACTGTTCCCACAGACGAGCGGAACTTCAATCTGGCATGAGGCATCACACCCATCGCCATCCGCGTTTTCAGCGGTGCACGTTCCGCCTGCGAGAGTGCACGCGAGTGCCTCCAGCGGTGTGCTGCAGCGCGTGCCCGAGAGTGATCCAGAGAGACATGTTCCACCAAGGTCACAGGCCTCTCCGAGACTGGGCTCGAGAATGGCATTGCCGCAGGAAACAAGTTCGAGCTGGCATGTATCGCTGCATCCACTTGCCCCCGGGAGTCCCAGCGCAGGGGGATCACATTGCTCTCCCGGTTCCACGGTTGCATTCCCGCAGATGCTTTCGAGAATGCACGTCGCGGAGCAGCCGTCGGCACTGCCCGTGTTTCCATCATCACACTCTTCCGTTCCCTCGAGGATGCCATTGCCGCACTGAGGTTCCGTGAGACAAACGTCCGAACATCCGTCGTTGGGAATGGCATTTCCATCATCGCATTCTTCTCCAAGTTCTCTCATTCCGTTTCCGCAGACTGCCTCACCAAAGCCAGTGCACGCATCGTTACAGAGCCCCGCTCCGCGGCCGTTCCGGAAGCCGTCGTCGCAAACCTCCCCGAGTTCCCGGAGTCCGTTGCCGCAGAGTGCGCACGAGGGATAGTACGGACGGATGGGAAGCGCGGTATCGAACGCAAAGGAGAACGCGCCTTCGTTCCCCGATGTGCTCTGCCTGCTCACAAAGGAGATCATGACGATGTGCGTGCCCTCAGTCAGGAAAACGCTGCTGCGACGCACCGAGGTATTCTGTTGAATGCCGCGGATGGCATCGGTGATCACGCCATCGATCGAGATCCAGCCGCTGTTTCTCGTCACATACGTGTAGCCATAGAATCCCGTGCGGGGAATAGCAACCGTTCCGAACCACTGTGCGCTGTGATGAGCCGGGTCACCGGGCAGCTGCTCAGAGGGTCCATCGAATGGAGCCGGGAAGGAGAGTGTCCCTCCGTCCTGCGTCACTCCCGCGAGATACTCGCGGGCAAACCAGAGATAGGGATCATCGCGCGGATCTTCCGGTCCGATGACGAGCGGATCATCCATGCCGTAACGCCACCCGGGGAGGTTGTAGGTGAGCCTCAGGAAGCCATTGCCGCCGCCGGCGTCTATCACGGAGCACACATCAATCGTGCACCCCTGTGTGCACGAAGGATCCGCTCCCGGAGCGGAAGGGTCGCATTCTTCTCCCAATTCTTCAATGCCGTTCCCGCACGTTGTGACGAGACTGCAGCGTTGCGGATCGCAGAGCCACGTCGGGCCGGAGTCGGAGGGCGGAACGGAAGCGTCGCAGTGCTCGCGCGGCTCGATCGCACCGTTGCCGCATGTTTGCTCGACGCAGCTCTGCAGTGCGGGATCGCAAATGAATCCCGTTCCGCAACTATCCTGTTCTCCTGCGCAATCCGGGCACGCACAGGTTTCACTCAGATCGCAGACGCCGTCACTGTTGCAGGGGCATGTCGTGGAGCAGAGACCTGCAGCGCAGCACTCGCCCGGGTTGCAGCGCACGTCGCTCGGGCAATTCGCGCATGTTTCCCCGCTGTCCACCTGACTGTTGCCGCAGAGAATATTGACGCACGCGGTGCAGGAGGTATTACAGGCTTCTCCAGCCGCGCACCCCGCGCTCCCGTCGCACGTTTCTATCCCATTCACGATGCCATCGCCGCAGCGGGGCGGCACTTCGATGAGACAGGCGGTGCTGCAGCCATCTCCGTCGAATGCGGCGCAGGTGTCGGTGCAATCGCTATTCACGGAGCATCGTGAGCCATCCGGGCAGCGACGGAGACCGGATGTGTCGGGACGACACTGTGCGGCGGCTGCGCAATCTGCGTCCGTTTGGCATGCGAGAGAACGATGAAGGACGCACTGCTTCCCGTCGTCACACTGCTCTCCCGGATCCACAATGCCGTTTTGGCACTCTTCGAGAGCGCAGAATGCGCTGCACCCGTCGCCGCCGAGTGACACGCAATCCACCGGATTTGCGCAGAGTGAAGCATCACTCGTGCAATCGATGATCCCCCCGTTCTGATCAGCACACTGCCTGCCGTTGTCGCACTGCTCGCCCGGCTCCGTAGTATTATTCCCGCACACCGGACACGTGCCACAGGTGTTTCCCTGACTGCTTGCAATACAACACTCCCCATTCGTGCAATCAGTGTCGACCTGACATTCCGATGCACCGCACGTATCGTTACAGGTGAGGTCACAGCAGGGATCATCGAGCACGATATCGCACTTGAGAGGAACTTCACAGTCGAAGTCGTCATCGCAGGTGCGGGTTGGGATTTTATCATTGCAGTACCCGATGCGCTTGCATCCCGGCGTCGCGAGATCGAGGCAGCACTTTCCGTTGGTATCGACGCACGATGGATTAAAGCCTTGCTGGTCATTATCGAGAGGGTCACAAGTCTTATTCGGGTTCCCTTCACAGGAGGCATGGAACTCCGGCTCGCAGAATTCGCCGCACTCGACAATGCCATTGCCGCACGTCGGGATGCGGCAATCGTTGTTGCAGAGTCCGTCGGGGCATCGGATGGTGCATGTGGAGCCGTCAGAGCAGCGGGATCCGGGCGGATTGCACCGACTCCCGTTCGCGCAGGTAAATCCACGATCACATTGCTCCGGCGGTTGTACGGTGCCGTCACCGCACATCGGCGGCGGCGGACAAACCTCGGGAGGCGTGACGATGAGTCGCGGATCCTCGAAGAAGAAGTAGAAGTTGGAGGGAATGTCGTTTGCAGAGCAACTCAGGTCGCATGCGGGATGCTCACTGCAATCATCATCACTGCAGTCGATCAGCGTGTCTCCGTCATCATCTCTGCCATTCGTGCAGGATTCCTGCAGCGTGCAGATGCTCGAGCATCCGTCACCATCCAGCGGATTTCCATCGTCGCATGCTTCACCTCCTTCGCGCGCGCCGTTGCCGCACGAGGCTACATGCTGCTCATCATCATCGCTCGCATTGCAACTTGCGGCATTTGCCGCGTTCCCATCCGTATGGCAGCCGGGGTCGTCGCAATCCGCGAAGCTGTCGCCGTCATTATCCACCCCGTCGCCGCACTGCAGCGTGAGCGCGCATTGCACGGAACATCCGTCTCCGGGAATGATATTTCCGTCATCGCACTGCTCGACGCCCGTTTGAATAATGCCGTCGCCGCAGCGCGCGGCGACGCAGGTCGTGAGACAGGTATCCGTATCGACGGAGTTTGCATCATCACACTGTTCGACGCCAATGTGCGTGAACCCGTCGCCGCACGTTGCGTTCCGGCACGTCGTGAGACATGCATCCGCGTTGCTTGAGTTCTCATCATCACACTCCTCGTCATCGGATGTTCCAGCAACCCCATCTCTTCCGAATGCCTGTGTAAAGCCATCGCCACAGGAAGCAAACTGACAGACATTCGTGCAGATATCCGTATTGACGGTGTTTCCGTCGTCACATGCTTCCCCGAGTTCCTGTGCTCCATTCCCACACACCGCACCCGTCGTACCGGAACACGTCGCATTGCATCGATTGGGTTGCCCGTTCAGGGAGCCATCGTCACAGATTTCTCCGGTATCTCTGACGCCGTCCCCGCACTGCGGATTCTCGCAATTTGTTCTGCAGGTATCAGGATTCGTATCGGAATTCGCAGCTCCCGCGTCGCATTGCTCTGAACTTTGATCGACCGCACCGTTTCCGCAGCGAACGGCGTTTCCTTCGTCGGTATCGGCAGGATCGTAGGAAGATACGTTCGTCGCATCATCGTCCGTGTAACATCCCGGATCGGCAGTATCGCTCAGGGTGTCTTCGCTGTCGCCATTATCGACGGTATCACTGCATTCAACGGTCGTGTTGCAAACATCGGAGCAACCGTCTCCTTTGACGGTGTTTCCGTCGTCGCACTGCTCCACCCCCGCCTGCGTAAAGCCATCACCACAGACTGCATTCTCACAACTTGTCGTGCAGGCATCCGTGTTGCTCGTATTCCCGTCGTCGCATTGTTCGTCATCTCCGGTGCCCGGGATGCCGTCGCGCCCGAGCAATTGAAGGAAGCCGTCGCCGCACGACGGGAAGACGCACGTGGTCGTGCAGTTATCGATGTTACTCGCATTCCCATCGTCACATTGCTCGCCGGTATCGGTGACGGTGTCTCCACACCGTGGGTTCTGACAATTTGTACGGCAGGTATCGGGGGCAGTATCTGAATTTCCGGCGCCCTGGTCACACTGTTCTCCTGTTTCCACCGCGCCGTTGCCACAAGCGGGAGTGTGCCCTTCATCGTTATCCGCAGGGTCATACGAACCTGCATTGAGTGCATCGCCATCCGTGTGGCAACCGGGATCAGTGGTGTCCGCGAGGACGTCTTCCGTATCGGCATTGTCCACCGTGTCGCTGCACTGGACGGTGATTCTGCACAGGAGACTGCAGCTGTCGCCGTTCACGAGGTTCCGGTCATCGCATTCTTCGCCGGTGTCGAGGACGCCGTCGCCGCAGCGCGCGAGGCGGCAATCCGCCCTGCACGCATCGGGAATTGTGTCCGAGTTATTCCGGCCGTTATCGCATTGTTCCACCGTTTGATCGACTGCTCCGTTTCCGCAGCGCGGCGTGTTCGCTTCGTCATTGTCGTTTGAAGTGAATGATGCGGGATTTGCCGCATCGTCATCACTGTGACAACCGGGGTCCGCGTTATCGGTGAGAGTGTCCGCGTCGTCATTCTGCTGATTTTGACAAGCGGCAAGCGCATCACCCTCGGAATTATCCTGCGTGCAGCTGCAGGCAAAATCATTGCCGTCCGCAACGCCGTCTCCGTCATTATCCACTTCGTCCTGGCACTTGCTCTTCGGAAATGCTTCAAAGGCGAAGGAAACGGGATCAAGCGCATCATCCTGAGGAGAAGCGCAGCTATAGTCTTCCGGGAAGTCGTAGCCTCTGTCGTCGTCGTTATCGAGCGCGTCCTGACATTTCCGCAGCGGGAAGGTCTCGTTATTATCCGTCACGGTGTCGCAGCTTTTATCCGCGGGGAAGTCTATTGCGCCGTCGTTGTCGTTATCCGATCCGTCGCTGCATTGAGGTGGATTTGTCTCGTCGTTATCCTGATTGCTGAAGCATCCGGGATCCTTATTGGAGAAGGAGGGGGGCGTGCCGATGAAGTCCACGAGGGTGTCCGCATCGTTATCGAGCGTGTCCTGACACTGGGAGATGGGATTTGTTTCGTCATTATCCTGCGTGCCTGCGCAGGAGAAGTCTTTCAGGTCTGCCGCGCCATCCCCGTCGTTATCCAGGAAATCGAAGCAGTCACGCTCGGGAAATGCTTCGCTCCGATCGAAGGGATTGTAGATGCCGCCCGCTCCCGTGAGGCAACTCTCATCGAGCCGGTCGACGAATCCGTCCGCGTCATTATCAATGCCGTCATTGCAGGGGAAGGTCGCGGAAGTCTCGTCGTTGTCCTGGAGATTTCCGCATCCCGGATCGCCGAGAGCAAATTCCGCGACGGTGCCGGGATAGAGCGAGGAAGCGAAGTAGACGAACCCGCGTTCTCTATCGACGGCGGCCGCTCCCAAGTCTTCATTGGGCGTCAGCGCCGTTCCCCCCGGTTGATGGGTGAGTCGCTGGAGATTCGGGGAAATTTTGATCACCGTGTCGATGGCGCCCGGGGAGGGATCGGATGTTCCGACGTACAGAGAGCCGTCCACGGGATCGAGAACGGCGGAGCGCAAGCGATTCTCGCCGGGCGACAACGTCAGACTCCCCGTGCGCCGGAACGTGTTCAGGTCCACCTTCACGACCCGTCCCGGACTGGTATTCGTCCCGAAGTACGCAACCCCGCGAGCGGAATCCATGGCGCTGCTGCTGAGGAAATTTTCTCCCGCCTGGAAGGTGCGTGTGTCTTCCAGCGTGAAGGTTTTCAGATTTACTTTTGCGAGTTTCCCCGGAGCGGTATTGGCGCCGACGTAGAGGTATCCGCGCGCGGCGTCGATGAAGGTCGTGCTTCCGGAATCCACTCCCGCGAGGGAGAGTGTTCCTGTGAGCTCAAATGTGTCCACGTTGATTCTGTGCACCATGGTCGGTTGCGTCTGCGCAACGAAGTACGCGGTGCGACGTTTTCGGTCCATCGCGGCTGCCGGAATGGGGGGAGAGGACCCTCCCGGAAGCTGCAGGGTGCCCGCGGCGGCCATCATCGGGAGCCGTATCCGCAGAATCCGATTATTGTTTGTTCCGAGGAACGCATATCCCTGCGCGGGATCCAGCACGGAAGAAAGAATGCCTGCTCCGAGATCGCTCGAGGATCCCTCGACGCTGAGTCCGGGGATTGCCATGCGCACGACGCGCCGGCTGACGCCACCGAGATAGATGCGCCGCCCATCGGTATCAACAAAGGCGGTCTGTGCGCCGCTCGTGAGTCCCGACACGGCGGTTTTGACAAAGCGGAGGGTATCGATGGAACTGTCACTGTCATCATCGGCGCCATTCTGGCACTGTGCAGCGCGATCACTTTCGTTGTTATCCTGGAGACTGTCGCAGGCGATGTCGGCCGGGAAATCTATCGCGAGGTCATTGTCATCATCAATGGCGTTTTGACACTGTGATTTTGGATTGGTTTCATCGTCATCCGAGGGACTTAAGCAGCTGAAGTCCGCGGGGAAATCGGTTGCGCCGTCGCCGTCGTCATCGAGACCGTTCTGGCACGCTCCCATTTCCGATTCGGCATTGGCACTTCCGCAATTTAAGTCCGCCGGGAAGTCCTGGAGGCCGTCTCCGTCATTATCGAGGCCATCGGAGCAGACAGGAAGCTCGCTATCGTCGTTTGGATCGTACGATGCGGGGTTCGCTGCATTCCCATCGGTATGACAGTTGCGGTCGGCGGAATCCACAAAGGTATCCAGGTCGTTATCGATGCCGTCGCTGCACTGCGTGTTATCGTCTTCCCGAATCTTCTGACTGTTATAGGATGCAGCGTTTGCGGCGATGCGATCCCAGTGGCAACCCGGATCAAAGCGGTCGATGAGCGCATCCTCGGGGTCACCGTTATCGACGCCATCCTGACACTCGGTTGTGAGATCCGCTTCGTTATCGTCAACCGAGGACGCGCAGGCGGCATCGGGGAATGCTTCGCCTGCGTCGATGAAATCCCTGTCTCCATTCAGATCTCTTCCGATGAAATCCAGTCCTCCGTCGCCATCATTATCGATGCCGTCCTGGCAAGCCGGAGGGCTGAATTCGCTGTTATCCTGCAATGAATCGCAGCCGCGATCTGCGGGGAAATCCGTGCCGTTGCGGCCGTCGTTATCGATGCCGTCTGCGCACTGGGCCTTCGGTGTCTGCTCATTATTGCGCTGCGGATCGCAGGAGCCATCAAATCGAAGGCACGCGAAGTCCGCGCAATCGATCGCATTGTCCGGAGGAGTGTCGTTATCGATTCCATCCTGACACTGTGATTTCGGATTCGCTTCATCGTTCTGATTCCGGGAGCTGCAGCTATAGTCATCCGGGTAATCGAAGGCGCCGTCCCCGTCATTGTCGAGACCGTCGCCGCACTGCGCCGGCGGATTTGTTTCATCGTTATCCTGCTTATTACTGCAGCTAAAGTCCGCAAGATCAATGGCGCCATCGCCGTCATTATCAATGTTGTCACCGCACTGCGCCGGCGGATCATCCTCGCTTGCATGCGCGGGGTCATTCCCGCAGCTAAAGTCATTGAGATCGATGGCGCCATCGCCGTCGTTATCGACGTTATCCGCACACTGCGTCGTGTGGAACTCATCCGTGTCCTGTCTCTTGCCGCACCCCGGATCCGCAGGGAAGTCGATGAGTCCGTCACCGTCATTATCAAGGTCATCGAAGCACGACGGTCGGGGATTCAGTTCGTCGTTGTCGAGCCGCGATGAACAGGAGAGATCGTTCGGGAAATCAACCGCTCCGTCACTGTCGTTATCGACTCCATCGAAACACTGCGGTCGTGGTGTGCCGGGAGGAGTGAGAGGACAGGAACCAATGCGGCCGTCCGCTTCATCATTATCTTGTGTGCTGGAGCACTCGGGGTCGGCGTTCGTCCCCGTTGCGTCGGTCCTCCCATCGCCGTCGTTATCCACCCCGTCATCGCACTGCGCGCGCGGATTTGCTTCATCGATCTTTTGTGGATCGCAGGCGTCGTTTGCATTCCTGCAGCTAAAGTCCGCGCAATCGATGGCGCCATCTCCGTCATTATCGAGACCATCGTTGCACTGTGCCGGCGGCAGAACTTGCGCCGTGAGATCGCGAAGGTTTGCGAAGAATGTGCGAATGAATGTGGCAATGCCCTGAACGATGTTCTCGAAGAATCCTTGTTCGTTTTCGGGTCCCGTAATCGTCAGAGTGGGCGGAAGCGCAGAGAGCGGTCCGCAGGCGGGATCGGCCGTGCAGTCTCCGTCCGCACAATCCGTGAGCCCGTCCCCATCGTCATCCAACCCATCGCCGCAACGCACTTCCTCATCAAGATCGCATTGATATCCGGTGCGGCTGACGTAGTAGATTCCGATTGTGTGTCTGCCGGGCTGAAGCACGACGGATCCCTGCTGATCCGTGACGGTACTGTGGATTCCGCGGTAACTCATGACGACGGTCCCGTCGATCACCACCCACGCGTCATCGCGGGAGCCGAGATGGAACGTGTAGTTTCCAAGGCGCGGCACATCGAGGACTCCTTCCCATTTCGAAGCAAAATACGACGGATCGAAGGGAACATGATCGACGGGGCCGATGAACGGGATTTCCCGAATCTCATTCCCGGGACCCTTGGGAGCATAGAGGCCATACCGCGTGCGATAGGTCTGATCGAACCAGATGAATCCGCGCGGATCTGCCGGACTTACAAAGGCGGGATCATCCATCCCGGGTTGATGCTTTCCGAGGTTAAAGATTGTCTGAATATAGGAATTGAGCGTTCCCGGCTCTCCGATGCTGCTGCATTCCTCGACCGCGCATCCCGCAGAGCACCCGTCCCCATCGCCCGGGGCGCAGATGCCGGAGAGGCCGCAGTCCTCATTTGGCGTGAGGATCGTGCAGTTCTTTCCAAGCTTGTCGTCATCTCCGGCGATGCACGTCCCGCCATCGTCGCATTGCTCGCGGAACTCAAGGATGCCGTTCCCGCAGACTGCCTCAAGTCTGCAGAGTGCGGAGCATCCGTCGCCGCTCGTCGGCGCACACGTACCGCCGCGGAGGGCGCACTCGCGCGCTTCCGCAGCCGTCGTGCAGATGCTTCCCACTGCGGTGCCGGCGTTGCAGACGCCGCCATCGTCGCACTCTTCCCGCCTCTCCATGACAACGTTCCCGCAGTACTCCGCCGTGCAGGTTCCTGAGCATCCGTCACCGGCTCTCGTATTTCCGTCGCCCGCCCGAACGATCCCGTTCGGATCGGGCGGGTCGCATTCCTCGAGCACGTCGCGAATGCCGTTGCCGCAGACTTCAAGCTTGCACATCGGGGAACACCCATCTCCCGCGGCGCGGTTACTGTCATCGCATTGTTCCCCCGGTTCCAGGATCCCGTTCCCGCACGTGCAACTTCCGCAATCGTTCGAACAACTTCCACATGTTTCCCCAGTCGTACATTCCCCATCACCGCATGTGCAGGCACCGCAATCCTGAGAGCAGCTCTCGCAGGACTCCGATGCAGTGCACACGCCGTCGCCGCAGCTGCAGGCGCAGTCGCTGCAGGTGGCGCATGTTTCCGTGCCTGCGCAAATTCCATCGCCGCACCAGGGCGGTGGCCCTTCGCAGAGACATTGCGAACAACTTTCACCCGAGGGGCACAGGGGGAGTCCAGGCTCCCCGCACTGTTCCCCCGGGTCAGCCGTGCCGTCTCCGCACAGACCGCCTCCGCCGCCTCCGCAGCGGCAGGTGCCGAAGTTGCAGATCTGGCCGGGGAGGCACAGGTCCAGGTTCGGTTCTCCGCATTCCTCACCCGTATCGATCGTCTCATTGCCGCACGGAATGAACCCGCTGCATTCACAGGTGAGAGTGTCACAGGTGAGTCCTGTCTGGCACGAAAGTCCGGGTTCTCCGCAATCCTCACCAGACTCGATGGTTCCGTTCCCGCAGATGCGTTCCCGGATGCAGCCGGGAGAACAGCCATCACCGCTCAGGAAATTGCCATCATCGCACTCCTCGCCCGGTTCGACGACGCTGTTCCCGCAAATGGAACTTCCATCGCGGTGGCACGCGGAACACCCATCACCGCCGACACTATTCCCATCATCGCATTCCTCGCATGTTCCGAGGACATTCGGGCACTCAACGATGCCGTTGCCGCAGTCCATCCTGCAGGCGGGCATGTTCTGTGTGCTCTGGCAATCGATCGTGCAGCAGACATCTTCCCCGGAGACGAACCGTTCGCACTTGAATGCACAATCTGCGTCTGAAGTGCATCGGGGGATCGTTGCCATCTGATCACACACACCGCGTGAGAGGTCGCAGTGCTGCACACATTCAGCATCGTTCCAGCACGTGCCAATCGGAGTGCCTCCAACGTTACAAGCAAAGTAGACATTCTGTGGCTCGCACTCCTCGCTGCACTCGACCGTGCCATCACCGCACATCGGCGTCTTGCAGAGACTGTTTCCTATGCAACATTGGCCCGCATTGCAATCCGCATTCACCTGGCAAGACTTAAGTTCGCACGTGCAATTCGTGCACGTGAAACTCGGAGAGCCGCAGAAGAGTCCCGGTTCCCCACACTGCTCGCCCGGATCAGCCACCCCATTGCCGCATGTTGGCGGCGGACACGCCCCACAATCCTGACTGCAGGTCTCACATGTCTCTCCGTTGCTGCAGATTTGATCGCCGCAGTTTGCGGGGCAGATGCCGCAATCGCCCGGGCAGCTCTGGCAGGTTTCCCCTGCATCGCACGTTCCATTCTCGCATGAGGGGGGACACACGCCGCAATCCCCGGGGCACGAACTGCACGTTTCCGTCCCGTTGCACTCGTTATCCCCGCAGACGGGGGGAGGCGGACACTCCCCGCAATCCCGACTGCAGGTGCTGCACGTCTCTCCGTTGCTGCAGATTTGATCGCCGCAGTTTGCGGGGCAGATGCCGCAATCGCCCG
>CAYIRQ010000010.1:3267-4640 GCA_964365905.1 uncultured Candidatus Peribacteria bacterium | reverse complement strand
AACTGCACGTTTCCGTCCCGTTGCACTCGTTATCCCCGCAGACGGGGGGAGGCGGGCACGCCCCGCAATCCTGACTGCACGTCTCACATGTCTCGCCGTTGCTGCAGATTTGATCGCCGCAGTTTGCGGGGCAGATGCCGCAATCGCCCGGGCAGCTCTGGCAGGTTTCCCCTGCATCGCACGTTCCATTCTCGCATGAGGGGGGACACACGCCGCAATCCCCGGGGCACGAACTGCACGTTTCCGTCCCGTTGCACTCGTTATCCCCGCAGACGGGGGGAGGCGGGCACGCCCCGCAATCCTGACTGCACGTCTCACATGTCTCGCCGTTGCTGCAGATTTGATCGCCGCAGTTTGCGGGGCAGATGCCGCAATCCTGAGGGCAAGTCCCGCAGTCTTCGCTCGCATTGCATGTTCCATCCGGACAAATCCCGGCATCGATGCTGCAGCAGCAGGCAGCAGTGCCGGGTCCGCAGGAGTTGCCGCACGTCCCGCCGCCTGCGGCACATTGCGTGGGCTGCGTGCAGAATGTGCCTGTGGGACATGCGTCGACGCATTGACACCCGCTACACGTCTTTCCTGCGGGGCACTGAGACGTATCCTCACATTGTTCCCCTGGTTCCACTGTTCCATTGCCGCATATCGGTCCGCCGCACTCACTCGGGCTGCATGTGACCGTGGAGAAGCTCCCCTGACACACGTCAGAGACGCAGCTTGAGGATTTGCAGGATTTCACGCACGAGGAGCCGACGGGATCGCACGGGCCGCAGACGGTTCCTGTGCAGAGCAGAGGATCACAGGTTCCTCCGGTGCATTCCGATGGGTCGCTGCAGGCCTCTGTCGTCACCGTGACGATGCAGGTATTTCCGACACATCCCGCGCTCTTGCAGGAGATCGTGCAGGATACAGTGTCGCAGGCTGTGCAGAATGAGCCGCTGCATCCAGTTGGATCGCATGTAATACAGATTGATGGATCGATGCCGCAGTCTGAGGGACAATCGCATTCATCCTCGTCGCAGATGCCGTTGCCGCAACTCCCTCCTCCCCCGCACTCACTCGGGCTGCATGTGACCGTGGAGAAACTCCTCTGACACACATCAGAAACGCAACGCGAGGTCACGCAGGACTTGACGCATGAGGAGCTGACGGGATCGCACGGGCCGCAGACGGTGCCGGTGCAGAGCGCGGGATCGCAGGTTGCTGTCCCCTGGCACACGCACTCATCCGGATTGCACACCTCCCCAGCAGGACAGGATGGCAGTCCCGGCTCCCCGCATTCCTCGCCCGTGTTCACTGTTCCATTCCCGCATATCCCTCCTCCGCATCCGGGAATGGGCGTGAATGCGCACACCCCGCCATTGCAGCTATCGCTC
>CAYIRQ010000010.1:0-3167 GCA_964365905.1 uncultured Candidatus Peribacteria bacterium | reverse complement strand
CCGCCGCGGTCGTGCACACCGGGCACGATCCGCAGTCCCCCGGGCAGGTGCTGCAGCTTTCCCCCGCGTCGCAGGTTCCGTTGGGGCACGTCAGAGGACAGGCCAAACAATCTGCCGGACACGTGCTGCAACTCTCCCCCGCGCCGCACGTCCCATCGCCGCACGTTCCGCATCCGGGAATGGGCGTGAATGCGCACACCCCGCCATTGCAGCTATCGCTCGTGCAGCTATTTCCGTCATTGCAATCCGCCGCGGTCGTGCACACCGGGCACGATCCGCAGTCCCCCGGGCAGGTGCTGCAACTTTCTCCCGCGTCGCAGCTTCCGTTGGGGCACGTCGGAGGACACGACCCGCAATCCGAGGGACACGTGCCGCAGCTTTCCCCCGCGCCGCACGTCCCATTCCCGCACGTTCCGCATCCGGGAATGGGAGAGTTGTAGCAGAACGGATCGCCATTCGTACTGATGTTGCACTGGTCATACGTGCAGGCATCCCCGTCATTGCATAAGTTATTGTTGTGGCATATTCCATCGGTGCCGCAGATAGCTATCGTGCACGCATCAGGGGCAAGGCAGAGAGATTGGTTGTGGCATATTCCCCAGATGTCGCAAGAGTCCAACGTGCAGGCGATATTGTCGTCGCAATCTTCCGCGGTCGTGCACACCGGGCACGACCCGCAATCCCCGGGACACGTGGCGCATGTTTCTCCAGTCTCACAGAGAGTGTTTCCGCAGACGGGAGGGGGGAGAATGCAGCAGCACTCGGAACCATTTGGGCAGCTGCCGCCGTCACTCGAACAGACGCCGCCGAGGGAGATACATTCGGTGGAGCCGTAGCATATATCTTCGGGGCACATGGATACTTGTGCTGGGAGGTTCCGCACATCCATCTTCTGCGAAAGAAGGAGGACGATCAGAAGCGATGCTCCGAGGAGAAGCAGCAGCGCTGCCGCAGCGGTGTTTCCTGGCCGCGAAGAGGTATTTTTTTGTGTCAAATTGATTTTCCTTTTATATATGCGTCGCCGCGCAAATTATTCCTGTCATTATACCCCAAAAACCGTTCTTCCGGCACTCTCCGGAGATTGCGGAATCCGTAAATGATAGTCTTTTGTTTTTGGCGTTCATAAGCGATGGATGCCTTATTTCATCGTCCCGCTTGAGAGCTCCTCCGCCTGCTCTTTTCTGCACTCGAAAACGCACCCGATGCATGCGGGGTTCGTTTGGCACTGCTCGAAGAGCGGCCGGAGGACGTCCATGCCGTCGGGTCCCGCAATGAGCGCCTCGCGCGGCTCATAGTCGAGCACATCGGGGGGGAGGGGAGTGCCAGTCGGGCGGCGCCCTGTACCGTGAGCCGGAGGCTCTCTGGTACAGGGGATATAGGGAGGGTTACTGACGACGAGGAAGGGTGTAGTGAGTAGTGAGTAGTGAGTAGTGAGTAGGTTTCTCTTCTGAAACTGCACGTGCTCTGCCACCCCGTGCCTCTTCGCATTCTCCCGCGCCACTGCGAGCGCATCATCCGAAACGTCGGTGCACAGAATGTTCGCTTCGGGAAGTTCGAGCGCGAGCGTGATGCCGATGCAGCCGGAGCCGGTGCCAATGTCGATAATGAGCGGTGTCATCAGGATGACACTCTGATTTTTTTTATTCATTTCACTCACTTTGAGCTTTTCAGGAAAAATCTGCGTGAAGATAACGATACCAGTGTCGGCAGGAACAACAGTTGGTATTTTCAATATGTTAACATATTGAAAGTCGTCCTTCTTTATTGAAGGCTTCATGATTTTTTTCACTTCATCAATGAGCGCTTCCGTGGATGGCCGTGGAATGAGGACTCTTCGATCGACGAGGAAGGTTCGACCGTAGAATTCTTTTTCACTGGTGATGTAGGCGACAGGTTCGTGCCTCTTTCTCCGTGCAACGTACGCAGTGAATCGCGCCTCGTTTTCTTTCGAAAGAGGTTCCTCCGGATGCGCGAGGAGCCACGTGCGATTTTTTCCAAGCACGTGAGCAAGGAGGAGTTCGGCATCAGCATGGTCAATGCTTGCATGGAGAATGGCCTCGCGGAGAGTCACCTGCGCAGTGTAGCGAAGTGAGTATTGGCTGGGCGGACGGGTCTGACAACAAAAGTTTCCAATCCCAGAAAGCACTTTTTGAGGGCGGTCAAAAGGCCGTCAGAGGGCAAACGGGTCACCTCGGTTAGAGAAAGAAATTCAGGTATTCTTTGCAGGACATATGAAAGTTATATTCCTAAAACAACGAAACGAATCTGATTGTGGTCCAACATGCATTCATATGGCCGTTGAATACTTTAAGTTGCCTTATTCTTTTGAGCAGATTGCAAAGGTATCGCAGTATAAGAAAAAGCGCGGTCTCACCAATAAAGATCTTGTTGGAACGTTGGACAAGCTTGATATGAGTGTTCATGCGAAAGCAAACACGAAGTGGGCAGATCTTATACGATCAAATACGTCCGACAATCTCATTATAGTTTCATGGATGAAGTACGGTTACATTGGACATTTCAGTGTCGTTGAGAAAGTTGATAGGGATTCCATTGAACTTGCCGATCCGGAGGATGGAAAGATTGTGAAAATGGAAAAAGTGATCTTCATGCGCCTTTGGATGGATTACGATGATATGTGGTATCCATCCAAAAATACCGACATTCAATTACGGTGGATGTGTGTCGTATCGAAAAAAGACTGAGGTTGGTAAAATTTGATACTCTTTATTTAGGCAAGAGGGTCTATTGATACTTGTAATTTACGCTTGTTGCAGGGTATCCCTCAACATTTGCCGCAGCGTTACTTTCCCCTTCGTTGTTTTGAAGTATTCCTCGCGCCGCAGGGCATCCGCCTTCGATCGATGTCCTTCGAAGTAAATGAGATCAATAGGTAGGCGCTTGGCAGTCGATGTGTTTTCTCCCCGCTGGTGCTGCTGCACTCGGCGCTTTAAGTCATTGGTTGAACCTATGTAGAACTGATTGTCTTGGGCACTGCGCAAAACGTATATATACCAAAATGGCATAGTGGGTGATCGTACCTTTTTCTTATGCCCTGTACCACTCGCCCTGCGGGGCTCGGGTACAGGGCATGAACCACTCTGTGAAAGTTATTATCGAGTTGAGGTTGGCGCAGCCATGAACCCGAACGAAGTGAGTGGTTCATG
>CAYIRQ010000009.1:15687-20914 GCA_964365905.1 uncultured Candidatus Peribacteria bacterium | reverse complement strand
TATCTTTATATTGATAAAAAGATGCAGGAAAAATTTCTCAGGGAAGCCAGAGATCCTCTGATCAAAGCTGCGCAAAATGGACAGGAACCATTGCAAATCAGGGATGCAGATCTTCTGCGGGAAGCAAAAAAGATACAGGAAAAAACTGTTCTCCATGGCGCCCCTGCGGAAGCGGCAACAGCGCTGGATGCCATCCGGGCGGGGACGATGAACCTGACTTCGCTCAAGAAACTGTTCGACAGTGAGAAAACCAACATCGTCGTGATGGATGCGATTGCGGAGGGTTGCCGCGACATGATCCGGGAGATCAATGAAACACAGCTCGCGGGAGCAGGTGGTCGCTACGGAAAAAATTGGAAGAATGCTCCCCTATTCCAGAAGGCGCTCGCACGCAAGAAAGAGCTTGCACAAATATCCATCTATCTCACGCAGGAGCGAACGAAAAGGAAGAAGAATCCAGAGTATTCCGATACGGAGCAGGAAGCGGTTCTGAAGAGAGCTACGCAGCAATGGAATAATTATCTCCGCAGTGACATCGGGCAAAAAATTCTCTCCAGCGAGGGTTTGGCGGTGCCGTCGCAGGGAGCTCCCCGTGATTCACAGGAGTGGCTGAAATGGAAAAAGAAGCAGCGCGAGCAGGAAGAGGAAAACCCAACGCCTCTCACCGTCATCGAGACAAAGGAGACGAAGGCGGCGCGGGAAGCCGAGGCTGCGGCGAAGAATCGTCCACCCGCTCCACGGAAGTCCGCCTCCCTGAATCAGCAGGACATGCTGCGGTACGGCATGACTCCCGCGAGTATCGATGCGAAAGCGCAGGCAGCCATGGCGAAGCATGGGCCGAAGTATGTTTATGATCCTGACGGGAAGACGGTGGATGGCAGGCCACTGCGCGAGATCCGCGCGGAAGCGAGGGAAAAAGACGAGAAAGCAGGCCGCAAGCTCCCCCACCGCGGGAAAGATATGACGGGGGGAGATGTCAGCGTTGGGTACCACCAGGCACTCGAAGATGCGCGAGTTCTGCAGAAAGATCGGGTGCAGCAAGAGAAAGAAAGTGGTTCCGGCCTTCGGGAGCGCGAGGGAAAGGGATGGAAGGCGTATGTCGAATATTTCGGGAAACGCCACGGATTTCACTGGCCGTTCACCGAGGAAGATGCGCGCATCGATCGATTGGTGCGATCCACGCAGGCAGATAAAAAAATGGCAGAGCTAAAGAGGATGGATGAAGCTGTCTTCGGGAGCGATTCCATTCCTCTCCTCAAGGACGATTCTAAGTACCAGGAATACCAGAGTGAGTATCAGAGGCTCTGGTCTGAGTTCAGTCGTCGGGACACCGTCCATGTATCGTTCGATGATTTTGCAAGCGATCTCACGTGGCTGCATCTCCAAGCAAAAATTCTTGAACGGAGAGTCATCGGCCGACAGATCGAAAAGGAGAGTGGCATCCCGCGACAGCGCATCGCCATCGAGGATTTAACCCTGCCGAACGGCCGCTTCCGGTCCCTCTATATTAAGGATGATGTCTACGGGAAAGAAGTGGAACTGCCTTTCAATTTCATCCCGCGCCCGGGCAAAGGAACGGGGTACGAGCAACCCAACAATGACGGTCTGCCGTTCCGCAACCCCGATGCGGCACGGGAGGTGTTCCGCGAAACAGGAATCCACATGGACGTCGAAACATGGTTCACTGGGGCGAAATCCAATACGGAAGTCCGCGGTGTCGTCCTCTTCTTCAGAGACTCGGTGAGCTTCAGGATCGACGATACGTCGCTTGTGAAGACGAAGCCGGAAAGTGAACTGCCTCTTGAGCAGCGAAGGCCTGCGAGTACCGAGTCCGTTGAGCCTCCGCAGTCATCCGAGCCCATGGAGGAAAAATCAAAGACTCCGAAAGCGAAGAGAGAACAACCGAGAACCATTGAAATGGCAGAAAGGGTACTCCTTCGTGATGGAGTCGAAATCGAACGCACGGAGGAAGGAACGTGCATCCTCCATCTCGACCCCGGTGTGTGGGGAGAAATGCATGTAGAAGGCGGAAATCGCAGCATGGGCTTCACGGTAATGAGTAAACCCAGCACTGAGCACACTTTCAAAATACCGGACGTGGAAGGAGAATTTGCTCTGGAGTATATCCCGCCTGACAGCGAAGCGATGAAGATCTACGCAAAGGAACAGGGAGCAAAAGATGAGCATTACACGACACTCCTCTACCTCCTTCAGAAAGATCCTCAGCATGGTGGAGCATCTCGCTCACGCGCCAACATCTTCTTCTCCGAAAAGCACTGCCGCGTGGTCATGGGAGGAGAAGGTATCATGGCAGCTTTTGACTGGGTGAAGAAAGAGAAGGGATCCCCTCCCTCTGCAGCGCCGGAATCGAAGAAATCAGAGCCAGCAACCAAGCCGGAGAAGAAGTCAGAGGAGAGGGAGCGAGCAGAGCGCAAGGAGGTGATCTCGAAGATCATGCTTGGAGAGCTTCTCCCTGCGGAGGCAGGCAAATTTCTCGGGGATCGCTCCTTCGTGCTGGAACTTGTAGATGCCGACCATCCGGAGGTGCTCTCGCACATTCCAGCAACACTTGCGAAAGATCCGGAATTCGTGAGATCTCTCGTTACCTTCCGTCGCAGTGCCCTCTCACATGCGAATAGGGATATTCTGCTCGGAGCGTTGGAGAACGACGCATTCGTCGAAAGAGCTCTCAAAGACACGAAGATCCTCAGAGCGCTCCGGGAAAAGATTGTGGATGCGCCGGGAGGACTCGAGCATCTCACGGAAAAACAGGAGCAATCCTTGAAATTTTTCTTTGGAGGAGACGTGCAGTTGCCATCGTCAACAGATTCAGCGAAGCCGGAAAAATCGCTCGAATTTCTTGGGAAGGCGAAGGAATATTCTGCTTTCCGACAGGGAGATGCTGTCGTTGTCAGGGCAATCGGAAGCCACGGTTCCACGGGATATGAACATGTTCGACTCGAACAACTGCCGACGGATGGACCGATACCGCATATTGTCTTCTACGCAAAACCTCCTGAGGGCGTTGAATTTACGGTCATGGTTCCGTTCAAGGTAGAAAAAAGTTTCAAAATAAGCGATTCCATCGATAAGATCATTATTGTCGATCACGAAGGCCAACTCGAAATCTCCATTCAGCCGGATAATGCTGATACAAAGAAAGAAGTGATAGAGAAGCAGCCAGAGCCATCGAAGCCCGAAACAGATCTCGATGGAGCTGCAAGGAAAGCAAAAGAGGATCCCGCAGCACTCAGGAAGATGATTGCGGAAGATCCGGCATTCGCGGAAAAACTCGTTGCGGCGCTCGAGAAGGTGCAAAAACTTCCTGCAATTCTCGAGAAGTATGAGGAAGTGTTCAACGTGATAAAGGCGGAGAATGCGGCGCTCAGAGATCGGCTGAATAAAATTCTGCCGCCGGAGAAGAAGGAGTGATCGGGGGGAAAGCGCTTATGATCCCTGCCACAGCCGCTCAAACTCTTCCGATTTCATGTGAGCGAGACGGAGAATATAACGACTCCTGACGAGTTCATTCCCCGCAGCTTGTTGCGTTTCCTTTTGGAGACCGCACGTGGGCATGGTGAGCCATGTCATGCTGAGCCCAGTCGAAGCACGAACCATGGCACGTGCATCGTGTCGCCCTTCGACGAGCTCAGGGTGACACGACCATCCACTCCGTAGATACCGCATCAGCTTGCTGTGCGATAGTTCATTGCCGCTCACGCGCCGGAGCTCGAATCCCCGTCTCTGGAGAAACCGAACCATCTCCTTCCCCGTCGCGCGCGGCAATTTGCTCATAGCGCCACGAGCTCCCCAAAGTTGACTTCACGCAGTTCCGAAGGGGAGTTGATCCGCAGAAGAGTGGCCTCCAGACCGTTTTCCTCAACGTATGCCTGAATGCCCACCTTGAGGTCGGCAAGGGCTTTCGCCTCGGTTGCTCCCTCGCCGTACGCGGGAATGTCCGGAAAATGACATGCCCATAGAGTACCAGATCACAGGCAGTTTCTCAATTTTTTGCGCGTATGCAGCCTCTACTTCTGCGCCGGTCGCGGCGCGAGGAGCGACTGGAGTTCAGCCGGTAGCTCGTTCACGTACGCACGAACGTAGTACGTTCCGTGCGGGCGGATGCAGAGCGTATCGCCGACGCGATACACTCTCTGCCAACCCTCTGACCCCCCTTCATAGAGGATGAGGTAGGGGCCTTTTGTACTCTCCGCGTAGTACCGGTTGTAGCCGGCGCGCGCAGAGGAAATATGCGTCCATGTCTCCTTTTTCTTCGCCGCAGCTTCGGCATCCGCCTTGACTTTGGCGATCTGCTCTGAAGCCTCCCGCTTCGCCTGTCCGACATCGTCTTTGGCCTTCGCGGCCTCTGCCTTCGCGGCATCGCGCTCGCTCTTCACTCTTGCCGCATCGTCTCTGACGTATGCGGCAACGGGAGTGACGAGATCCGTGAGCGTTTTGATATCTCCGCGCAGTCCACCGATATCCCTCTCCAATCTCTCCAGCACTTTGGCATGCTCGTCCGCCTTGACCCTGATCTCAGCGATTTCCCTCTTCGTTCCATCTTCAAAATCAATCTTCATGTCGACCTTGAGAGGTTGAACCGAAACCGGTTCGACTTGCACGGGCTTGACCGTCACAGGCTCCACCTTCACGGGTTCCACCGTGAGAGGCGCCGCCTTCGGCTTCTCGTCCGCTGCTGCAACAGTCTGGGGATCCTGCGGCGACGGTTCCTGCGCCGATGCAAGCGACGATGATGGCAGAAGAGTGGCGAGAGCAACGATGGCCGCTTTCATAATTCCGTGCATCGGTCCTCCCGGGCGTGACACACGAGACGATGCGTCACTGGAGCCTGCAGAGAGAAATTCCTCGTGAACTGCGGTTGTGACGTTCTGTGACTGCATACAGGTAATTGGGAAATGGAGTAATGATACTTTAAGCATTTCATACTTATAATGTCAAATATATGTTCTATTAGTTATAGAAAATTTGAAAATTATGTAAAATATGTTGTATATTAACAGCCGTGGAGACCCCTCTGCGAATCATTTTGTATCTTTCACCAATAATCCGGTTCACCCAATCCCCAATTCCGCATGTGTACCAGTCCGAAGAAGCGTGATCGCGCAGCCTTCAGCCAACGGTTTTTCGATGTGATCCATCCGCGTAACTCCGCAAGTAGAAAAGCGCTTCACCGTCATCAGATCGAGAGTCTATCCTCTTGAAGAGC
>CAYIRQ010000009.1:0-15587 GCA_964365905.1 uncultured Candidatus Peribacteria bacterium | reverse complement strand
GAGCAGGCGATACATCGTCGTCGTGAGCGCCATGCCTGCTCGCTCGATAGCGATCTCCACTTCGTCGGCTTCGATCATCTCTCAGCGTTCACGAACAGAAGCACAGGCAGTATTCCACGATCCCTTGTTGTGACCGTGCTCCCCGAGTCGAGGAAGTACATTGCCGAGCGTGATGCGCATGCCGCCGATCTCCCCGGGATATACGAGGAGATCCGTAACTTGCTGAAGGATCATCCTTCCCCCGCAGCACCGGAGAGGTGATGTAGTCTTTGTTTGCACAGCTACTGGAAAGAAGAGACATTTCCGGCCATTTTCTCCCCTGTTCCCTATTTCCTTATTTGCGCAAATACTTGACTATGAAAGAAGAAACTCTACACTCGCAGCATGAACCTGCGACCGCTCGAGCGGCGGTTGAAGTCGCTCGCGCACTTCCGGAGGCTCCAGATTCTCCATGAACTCAAGAAGAGGCAACGCATGACGGTGAGCGACATCGCAGCTGCCATCCGCCATTCCATTACCTCCACCTCCCAGCATCTGCGCATCCTCTATGCGGCGGAGATTGTAGAGCGCAAAAAGCGCGGCCTTCTCGTCTTCTACCACCTGAGCCCTGAGCAATCGCCAGAGGTGCGGGCTGTGCTCGCACAGTTGAAGTAGCATTGAAATAGCACGTGAGAGTGAAACTTCTATTCCTTTATTTGCGCAAATAAAGGAATAGTCGGAGAAGACCTCACCCAATCCCCAATTCCGCATGCGTTCCCGTCCGAAGAAGCGTGATCACGGAACCCTTTTTCTTCAGGAAGGCGACCCAATGGCGCAAAATGGCGCAGTGCTGCCAAGGAGCAAGTCTGTCTTAGTGTATTATTTTCTTTTATTTGTCAATAATATTGTCCTAAGAAATATATCAAATATGTTATACTTCTTACATGTATGAAAAATACCAGACATTGAAGAAAAGTGACCTTGTCGTCTTTAACCGCAGGGTGCTCGCGAGCATTCTCGGCATTTCGTATGCAAGCACAAACCCGATCCTCTATCGGCTCGTTGCAAAAGGAATTCTGATCCACCTTAAACGTGACTGCTACGTCCTCGCGGATCGCAGCGGGGAGACGCGCAAAATCGCAAACGAGCTCGTGAAGCCCAGTTACATTTCTCTCTGGACCACGCTCTCGGATGCCGGCCTCACCACGCAGGTTCCGCGCGTCATTCAATCGGTAACATCGAAGCGTTCCTGCACAATCGAAACAGAGGGGTTGCCGGCGTTCCAGTACGTTCATCTTCCGGAAAAGCTCTTCTTCGGGTTCGCACCGGACGCAGAAGGAATTTTTCGCGCGGAGCCGGAGAAAGCGCTTCTGGATATTCTCTATGTTCAAAGTGGAAATATCGATGCCGGGAGTATTCCGTGGAAGAGATTGCAGAGAGGTGCAGTGGAAGAGTATCTGCGTGCTTTTCCACGATGGGTCATTAAAGCCCTGATTTCCGCCTTTCCCCCATCCTCATGAAAGACCAGGACATTGACCCCGTCACCCTGCAGCACGAATACAGGGAAGTGCAATTTCTCGCGGGAATCGCCGATGATCCCGTCCTTGCGACGCACCTTGCGTTCAAGGGGGGGACGGCACTCCGCCTCGTGTATCTCTGCGATCGCTACAGCGACGATCTCGATTTTGACTGCGTGCGGGATGAAGAGAATCCAGAAACCCTCCTTGCGAGATTGCAATCGCTTGCGCAGAAGCAGGCTCTGGAAGTGACGGATGCCCACGTCAAGAGGAATACCGTTCTCCTCGAGGTACGGGAGACAGGATGGAAAAGGCAACTCAAGATCAAAGTATCCATTCTCCCACGATCCTCGCGTGTGAAAACGGTTGTCAAAAACATCGTGACTCCCGTCTTCCCTGCATCCGTGAACATTCTCACCTATCCGCTTCCCGTGCTGCTCTCGGGGAAGATGCTCGCCGTGCTCGAGAGAACCCATCCGACTCCCCGCGATCTTTATGATCTCTTCTGGCTCCTCTCCCGGAACGTGACGGAGGATATGACTTACCTGAACGTCGTGTCACAGCACCGCATCACAAACAGCAGAGCACTGTATGAAGCTCTTCTTGCAAACATTGAGAAGTACACGGACAGGCAGATCATGACGGAACTCGGTGCGCTGCTTCCGGCAAAACAGCGGAAATGGGCCTGTTCTTCCCTCAAAGCGCGGACGCGCGAACTTCTGGAACTGAGGCTCCAGTCTGTCTGAAGAAATGGTACACTCGCTCCCTTTATGCCTTCCGAAGGAAGCGATCTTCCGGCAACGGCGCACTACGAACCAAGTCTTGAATCGCAGTTCGATGCTCTGCCGGATCTTGACGACGATGAGGCGCTGAGAACGGCGATCGAGTCGCTCCAGCAACGTGCGGAACACTGGAACAGTCCCCGCGCGCCATCCATGCGTTTTGTGCTCTATGATATGCATCGTCGTGTGAGGCGCATCGGGATATGTGTCCGGCGTCGCGCCGGTTTGGTTGCCGCTGCATCTGCGGCTATCGCGCTCTCTACGACGGCCTTCTTCCTCGAACGAGGACCGGGTGCGGACAACCCGCAGAAAGCATTCGCGCAGGATCGCGAGCGTCCTGAGCTCGCTCCGGAGCAAGAACTCTCCTGTTCACTTTCATTTGAGAAGGGAAAACTCACGAAAATTCTTCTCAAGAGCTCGCAGGGAGAATGCTCAATCGATGGCAAGCATTGTATCCCCATGGCAGGGATGGAAGGCGATGCGTGTTGCTTTGTTGTGCGGCTTATGGACAATGAGGCGCCCCTGCTCGGACTTCCGCCGGAACCCACCATCTTCTACCTCCTCTCGCATACGACCGACGGAAAACGGAGATCCATGCTTGCGCTCCCGTTTGGGAAGGAAAGTTTCTGCGTGCTCAGGGACGGCGGCGGCGATCTCCATCCCTGTCTGTCCAGAGAGGAACTCGTCTCCCTCCAGCCGCTCCTCACGAACTTCCCTTTGCTCACCCGCGGTTCCCCCACCCCGAAATGCCCGCGCTGGGACGATGCGGACCGTGATGGCCGCCTTGACCGCTTCTACGCATGGGGTGGGGAACGTGGGATCAAACGAATAAATGAGGTGGTGCTCCCGCAACTTCGGAAGTTGGCCGGACTCTGAGGATTGACAGTCATGGACGAAGGCCTTTCTGTCTCACCGTTCACGCAGGTGCTGAATGGCCTCTTCCGGTGTGAAGGGCCCTTCGATGTTCTCTTTATCCTCCGCCAACGCATGGAGTTCGCGCTCGAACTCCGGCGGGAGTCCGTTCACCGTGAGAAACTTGAGAGGAATCGCCTGGTGAAGGACGATCTGGGCAAAGTAGAGACGAACGGCAGAACTTACATCGAGTCCGCTTGCCTCGATAATATGCTGAGCTTGCTTTTTCAGCTTTGCCGGGAGCCGGAGGTGCAGATGCGATGATGTCCTCTTTTTCTTCATGATCACATTGTATACCAATGTGTTCCTCTTGCGCAATCTCTACGTTTTCTCCTTCACAAGCCCAAATCCAATGAGAAGCAGTGCAGGAAGCGAGAACCACAAATCCTGATTGAGGATGATCCCTTGTACAAACGCGCTCTGTTGCATGATGGGAAGGAGAATTTCCCTGGATCCGAGTGCAGGGTCGAGGAGAGGAGCTCCGGCAATGAAGGTGAGAAGAGCAGTCACAATGAGCGTAGCCGTCGAAAGACCGAAGAGACCGGTTGCGACGATCGTGATGAGGGATCCATGTGTTTTTCCGTAGTGCACCGCAAATCCCCCTTTGAGCGCGATCCAGATGATCGCGACGAGAAAAATGAGGAGTTTCGCAAGCGAGAGAGAACTCACGTTCATCGTCACCCCCATGACCTTCAGGATCCGATACATGGGCTCCGTTTCACTCGAGAATCTTGCAAGAACATTCCCAATCCCCTGCGTCGCGAGCACGGCGATATACACCGCGACCAAAATCTTCAGCGTCTCATGCTTCCCAATGATGAAACTGTACGCCGTAACGACCGCTATGAAGAAGATGATGAAGAGATCCCAGGAGAGGGTCAGGTCCATGGGGGCATCCTAGCGATATGCAGAAGGAAGGAGAAGAGGAGAGGAGAGAGAGGATACGAGGATCTAAAACCTCTACACTGGCTTCACATCTTCTCCTCCCTCTCCTCCTCTTCGTCCTCTCATCCTCCCGCATGCGCCACGGTCTTCTCCTCATCGATAAACCGGAAGGGGCCACAAGCCATGATATCGTTGCGTCTGTCCGAAAGATCCTCCATGAGCCGAAGATCGGGCATGGAGGGACGCTCGATCCGCTCGCAACGGGGGTGTTGCCTCTCTTTGTCGGAGCGAAGGCCCTGAAGGTCGTGGAGCTTTTCAAGAACCTCTTCAAGGTCTACGAAGCGCGTATCACGTTTGGCAAGGTGAGTGCAACCTATGATCGTGAAGGGCCGATCGAAATCGTACAGGCGCGACCCGGATGGGAGCCACCGAGCATACGAGAGTTCGAAAAGACATTGGAGCAAAAATTCACCGGGAATATTTCCCAAGTCCCACCGGCGCACTCCGCAGTGCATGTTGAGGGAAAGCGCGCCTACGAAATCATTCGGGCTGGACTCGATCTCACACTCCCTTCACGGAGCGTCACCATTGAAAGGCTTCAGCTCATTTCCTATCGCTACCCCGAAGCGTGTCTCCGGATAACGTGTAGTTCCGGGACGTATATACGTTCGCTCGCGCACGATCTGGGACAGGTCTTGCGGTGTGGAGCCTATTTGGAGCGTTTGAAGCGGCTGCAGGTAGGGACATGGAAACTGGATGACGCGAACATTCTGGAGAATGTTGCCTGGGGACAGGTCATTCCACTCAAAGAACTCTTGGCACCATTTCCCCGTCTCGATCTCACGGAAGGTGACTTCGAGGAAGTGCAATTTGGCCGCTCCATCTACCAACAGATCGGGGAAGAAGGGGCGATTGGATGGTTTCATGATCTTCCCGTCGCGATCTTCGAAAGAGACAAGAAAGATGCGGAGAAGGCGCACCCGAGGAAAATTTTATGAATGTCATGCCGAGTGCCCGGATGACAGCCGGGTGTATCGAGGCATGGTTCCTTATTCCACAATCCGCCGGCATGCCCCTATTCCCGTCTCGATCTCCCGCACCTCACAGTACATCCCTTCGGGACAGAGAACATGTGCGGGGCCGCCACAGGGAATGAAGGGATCAGAAGGAGGAGAGGAAGAAGAGGATGGAGAGGAAACGTTAGCCGGCAAATTCATTTGCCGGCTAACATCCTCATCCTCTTCAAATTGGACGGTGTGGAGGAGCGCATAAAATGCATCACGGAGAGAAGGTGTTTCGGCGTCCGGTGTCAATGTGAAGAGGACGACGGTTCCTTCCCTCTGCTCGACGTATACGAGATGCTCGTTACTCTTCTCATCAACAATGCGGAGACCATTGCGTCCTGCGACTCGCAGAGGAATGCCCTCGAGTGGCATGGGGACCTCAGCTATTGAGATGACCAAAAAGGGATCATTGTCCTCTAAGCGAAACAGCAACTGCTCCTTGGAAAGACTTCCCTGCCACTCTCCCGGTGCTTCGAGAGAGAGATGAAGACTCGGGACATCAAATCGCTGTGATTCCTGCAGCTCTTCCGAAGCAGCAATGGGTTCTACGTCTGTGACAACAAGCACCGGCAGAAAACTTGCATGCGTGTTGAGTTCGAGCTCCCCACGGACGATCGCTTCTTTCTCTTCAAAGTGTCGAAGATCCACCGTGCGACTTTCGAGGAAAAAGCGGCTCTGTCCATCCATCATGAGCACATGCGTTCCCCTGCGGTAGAGTGACGCTCCCGTCGATGTGACGGTTCCCGTTGCGGTCAGGGGGCCGTAGATATCTGAGGGCAGCGTCTCTTTCTGCTGCAAACAGGCTGGAAGGGTTAGGGTTAGGGTTAGGGCTATGAACCACTTTCGCATCATTCTCATTCTACCGAACCCGAACCCGAACCCGAACCCTTATTTACTTGAAATCTTCTTCCGCATAAACGCCGGCACCTCGAGTTCCTCCTCGGAGACTTTGAGCGCGTGCTCCTGGAGTGTCTCGCGCTCCAGCCGCTCTTCTCCACGGGCGGGAGCTGTGGAAGAAATCTTCGGAGCCTGCATCGGGTGGTGTCGGAGCACCGAGGAGGCTGCGATTGCCGGGACCGCCGGAGCGACGCTCGTGTCATCGAACCCTGTCGCGATCACGGTGCACTTCACTTCACCATTGTATTTCTCATCAATGACGGCGCCGAAGATGATGTTCGCCTCGGGATCCGCCGCTTCCGTAATGATGCGGGCCGCTTCATCGACTTCAAACATCGAGAGATCCGTGCCTCCGGTGATATTGAAGAGAATGCCCTTGGCGCCGCTGATGCTAAGATCGAGGAGCGGACTATCGACGGCTGCCCTCGCGGATTCCGCCGCACGACTGTCCCCTGTGCCGTATCCGATGCCCATGAGCGCGGAACCGGCATCCTGCATGATGGATTTCACGTCCGCGAAATCGACGTTCACGAGACCGTGCACGGTGATGAGGCTCGCGATGCCGTCGATTCCCTGATGGAGTACTTCATCGACGACCTGGAAGGCTTCCATGAGAGGGGTCGTCTTATCGATGAGCGAGAGAATTTTGTCATTCGGGATCACAATGAGCGTGTCAACTTTGCCGCGGAGCTGCTCGAGCGCCGCATCCGCCTGCCGCTTGCGACGCAAGCCTTCGAAGCTGAAGGGCCGGGTGACGACGGCAACTGTGAGAATCCCGAGAGACCGCGCGATCTCCGCGAAGGGCACAATGCTCCCGCCCCCCGTTCCTCCACCCAAACCCGCCGTGAGGAAGACCATATCGGCTCCCGCAAGCGCCATCTTGATCTCTTCCGCGCTCTCTTCCGCCGCCTTCTTCCCGATGTCCGGATTCGCCCCCGCCCCGAGGCCGCGGGTGGTGCCCCGCCCAATGTTCAATTTCTTGGGTGCGGGGTTATGGTAGAGCGCCTGCGCATCGGTATTACAGGCTATGAACTCCACTCCCTGCGCCTTGAGTTCGATCATGCGCTTCACGGCATTCGATCCCCCGCCTCCGATGCCGACAACGCGGATCGAGGCACTGGGAATGATGTCGGGAAGTATCTCCTGATGCGTGGAAGCTGCATCACCTGCGTGCGCACGCGTGGAGCTACCGGAGGAGGAAGAAGAACCGTTACCGGCCTTCATGCCGGAGAATAAACTGCGAAGCGTGTCGGACATGGGAAGGGGGGTTAAAAAAGAGAAGAGGAAGGAGAGGATAAGAAGAGAAGAGGATCAGGGCGCTGCCCTGAACCCGAGCGAAGCGAGTGGTTCAGGGGAGGAGGTTGCGGAACCAGGATTTCACAGAGACCAGTGCACGCTTCGCGCCGAGCATGGCGTTGCCGCCGTATGCACGCTGACCTTCCCGCGCGCCCCAGACGAGCGTGCCGAGGGCCGTTGCGTAGGCAGGGTCATCCACCTTCTCGATCACGCCGCCGATATCGGCCGGGAAGCCCATCTGCACGGGAAGCCCGAGCACTTCGCGTGCAAGATCGAGCGTGCCGGGTGCTTTCACAGCGCCTCCCGTGAGGATCGCTCCCGCGGGAAGCAGGCCGTCGCGGCCCACGCGCTTCAGGCATTCCTTCACAAAGGAAAAAATCTCGAAGTATCTGGCCTGCATGATCTCTGCGAGGTATTTCTTCGAAACCGTCTGCGTATCAATCTTGCTCACGAGCGAAAGATCGATCATCTCGCGCTCGCTGATTTCCGCGGGAAGCAACGATCCGTATTCAATCTTGATGCGCTCGGCCGTATCGAGAGAGGTACGGAGCCCGATCGCGACATCGTTCGTGATGGCTTCACCCCCCAGAGGGAGCGACAGTGAATGGAGAATGGTCCCCTCCTCAAACACGGCCAAACTCGTGCATCCCGCGCCAATATCAATGATGACGACCCCGAGTTCCTTCTGGCGCTTCGTGAGAACCGCTTCCGCAACCGCCATCGTCGCGGGGACGATCGCGTCGACATCGAGTCCCGCCTGATCAATGCATTTCTCGATGTTCTTCACGTGCTGAATGTGGCCCGTGATGATGTGGGCCTCGACTTCGAGCCGGATCCCGCTCATCCCGATGGGATTCTTGATCTGGCGCTGCTCATCCACGGTATAGGACTTGGGTTCGAGATGGAGAATGCGACGGTTTGCCGGGATGCTGACGGCTTGCGCCGCCTCGAGCACGCGGGCGATATCCTCCACCGTGATTTCCGGACCGGAAATCGCGATGACTCCGCGGCTTCCGAAGGATTCGATGTGCGTTCCACTCATCCCGACGAACACATGATTGACGGGAACACCCGACATGCGCTCCGCGTCCTCGACGGAGCTAATGATGTTGTGGATCGTCTCCTCCACATCGATCACCTGACCCTTGCGCATCCCGAGAGAGGGAGAGATCCCCACTCCGATGATATTCGGAGGCTGCCTCTCATCCGAGACAACCGCAACAACGGTCCGAATCTTGAAACTGCCAATGTCGAGGCTGGCGAGGACGCGTTCCTGGGGCATGGGTGATGGGGCGGAAAAGGAGATCGGAGAGGAAGTCTAGACAGGGCCTCCCGCCGAAGCAATGCAAGCCTTGAATAGATTTCGTGATCAGAATTCTTTCATTGAACACACTTCCTACTCAGAACATTTGGCATGTACTTCAGAAAAAAAATTAAGTGCGACTCATAAAATATCGATAAAAATCCTAAAATTGCTCTTCGAACACTCTACGTGTTCGATTATCAGGAAAATGCTTGCCTTCCATTCCATACTCTTGAACACCCAAGAGAGTCAAAGCACCTGTCTCTCTTCATTAAAAATATGAACTGCTCCGCTTTCATCCTCTTTCTCCCTTATGAGCAAATGGGAAGGAAATGGCTGAATACAATTTGTTTTCAGAGAATGGAGATTCGAAATCCACACGGCCAAGATGGCCGTGCGAGAGATGCACTAATCCAATAACGGCAACTGCTCCTCCGTGAGACGCTTCTTCCCCTCCCTGCCCTCCCCCTCGACAGAGCTCGGGACAAGCTCCACTCCATCAGGAGCGAAGGAGGGTTCCTGCAACGACTCTTCGAGAAGAAGATTCTCAGCGCCCTCTCCTCTAAAATGCTCCCGGGCATACGGATCCTCCTCAAGGAATTTCTGGAATCGCCGGAGCAAAGTTTTGAGTTCCAGCGTCGCAAAGAAACGTTCGACTGCTGCCCGCTCGGGAGAGAAGGACGCTTGCAGTATCCCTTCCGGAAGAATGATATCCGTCACAAGGCGAGCAAGTTTCTTGCAGAAAAAAGCACTCTCTTTATCAGCGAGAAGCTTTTCCTTCACGCTGAAGCGGATCTCGGGGAGATGCTCGTAAATTGCTTCCAGACTTCCGAACTTCTCAATGAGCGATACTGCCGTCTTGGGCCCGATTCCCCGGACGCCGCGGAGATTATCGGATGCATCCCCTGTGAGCCCTTTGTAGTCCGGCACCTGCGCGGGCGTAACACCGAGCGCCTCCTTCACTCCCGCAGCATCCAAATAGTGAGGCTCCGTATATCCTTTATGAGGAACGGCGATGCAAATGCGGGTATCCGCCATCTGAAAGAGATCCCTGTCCCCTGTGACGATAAGGACATCCCATTCTTCTTTTGCTGCACGAATCGCAGCCGATCCGATGAGATCATCCGCCTCGTACTTGGGGTCAGAGAGGATAGGAATCGCAAATGCCCGAAGAGCTTCATGGACTCTGGGAATCTGCGTGTAAAAATCATCGGGTGTCTCCGCTCTCCCTGCTTTGTATTCTCTGTGATCCTGATGACGGAACGTCTCCTTCCCCTCATCGAAGCAGGCGAGGAGAAGATCGGGGCGCTCCCGCGAAAGCATCGTGAGGAGCATGGAGACGACACCAAAGACGGCATTCACCTGCTCGCCCCGCGTCGTCTTGAGGCGTCGGTCAATCGCCCAATACGCGCGGTGCATGAGGTGATTGGCATCGAGGAGAACTAACTTTTTCACGAGAGTGAGGAAAGAGGAAAATGCCCATTTTGGCAAGCAATCTGTAAGTGCAAAGCATGCCTTGCCCCTACCGAAAACATACAAAATCCGCTATACTATCTGGATACTCTCGAACGCACACACACCTTGAATCCCGCCTCCGCCACTCCCCTACGTCGGCCCTCCTACTCTCCGTCGTACGACAATAAGATTCATCGCAAATTCTCCATCAAAACGTTGGAGATGAAGGTCGAAAATAAGCTCGCACTCCAGCGCGACCTCCAATGGGTGACGGAATCAAAGCTCCCGCTCCTCTGTATCTCAGGGGGGATGTCTGCTTCGCAGGGTGGTGCTCTCCTCAGCGAAGTTCTTCCCGGCATCCTCTCCCTCCCCTGCCAGATCATCATTCGGGGAATCGGTTCGGAGGAGTATGGAAAGCTCTTCACGAAGCTGGAGCACGAGAGTCCACACCGCGTCAAAATCCTTCCGGATGAAGACACCGCACGACGCAAGATCTATGCTGCATCGGATATCAGTCTCTTCTTTGCGAACGACGCAGACGGCGAAGAAATCCCGAACTGTCTCGCATACGGCGCAGTCCCGGTTGCATCCGCACAGGATCCTCTCATCGACTATAACCCCGTGCAGGAAGCCGGTAACGCCTTCCTCGCGGATCCTGCGACTCCCTGGACATGGTTCGCCGCGCTCGTGCGCGCCATCGAAACCTTCAAACTTCCCTACGACTTTCGGACCATACAGAGACACTGCATGGAAACGGTGCAGGGCGAGTAAGGCACATCCACATCCCTTCTCCCCGGGGGAGAAGGCGGGGATGAGGGGAGACAGAAACAAAACAAATAATTGCGCGTTCTTTGCGTTCCCCTCACTCCCCGCCCGTACCCGCCAGACCACTGTCGGGCTGGCCGAACGGTACGTTCGGGCGGGTGTCTCTCTCTCGCCATGAGTCGAGAGGATGTTTATGTTTGAGCGTACAATAAGCGTGTGGGCGAGTCCCTAAGGGATCCCCTAGGGATAGCTCAGCTGGCTCCAAGGGAGACCCTTCGGGTCCCCAAAGGGAGCCCTTCGGGCTTAGAGCACGGGACCTCCTCGGGATAAGTTCCTTGTATGGCACACGTGTATTTCCTCCACAGTCTTAAAGATCACAACTGGTACATCGGATGTACTCGTGGTGATGTCCACAAGCGTTATGCATCTCACAGTTATGGATACTGATGCCCGTCGCCGCGAATGGCATCTGAAACAGCCAAAGGGATACAAAGAAAAACTGCTCATCGTTCGACGCTTGCTTGCAAAGTCATCGGAATGGCCAATGAAAGGGCCATTCTCATAAAAATGAATGTTCGCATATACTGGCGAGTACAAGATCATTCATGTATAGGGCGAGTAGCTCAGCTGGTTAGAGCACGGGACTTATAAGCCCGCGGTCGGTGGTTCAACTCCACCCTCGCCCACCAATCTGCAAAGGGGCCGCCGTGCGCGAGCACGCGCCAGCCCTTTTTCGCTTGCGACAGCACGCGTTCCCCTCTGCGCTCGAAGCGCACTGAGCAGCAAACGTTTTCGTACGAGGAAACGTGATCGCAAGGTCGATATATCTCCGGTAGAATCCCTTTTAATGACGGATGTACTGAAGACCTACTTGGCTGACCTGTCGAAGATCACAAACAGAGGTGATGCCACAGAGCAGAGCTATTACTCGACGTTGAAGGACCTTTTTGAGAAAGTAGCAAAACAGCAAAAGAGGAAAATTGACATCACAACGCTGCCGAAGAGAACCGAAGCTGGAAACCCAGACTTCCGCGTGTGGGATGGAAAGCACAAACATGTGGGATACATCGAAGCAAAAATTCCTGAGGAAAATCTCGACAGGATTGAGCGCTCTGAGCAACTCGTACGATACCGTTCGACGTTTCCCAATGTGCTGCTTACGAATTTCTACGAGTTCCGTCTGTACCGCGATGGCGGGCTCGTGAACAACGTTCAGATTGGGCGCCCTTTCGTTGCCAAGAAGCTCGGTGCCATCGCTCCTCTGGAGAATGCGGAGAAGTTTATCGGGCTACTCACTCAGTTCTTCGACTTCTCGGTCCCGAGTCTTACGAATGCGAAATCCCTTGCTCTGGAACTCGCAAAACGAACACGGTTCCTACGTGATCAGGTCATTCGTGAGGAGCTGAAGCCCGAAGCGGAAACAAAAGATCTCCTCGGCTTCTACGAGGCTTTTCGCAAACATCTCATCGCATCTCTCTCCGAAGAGGACTTCGCTGACCTTTACGCACAGACAATCACCTATGGTTTGTTTATCGCCCGTCATCGTTTCGATACCACACCCAATTTGTTCGATCGTGGCATCCCGAAAAAAATCTTCACGAGAGAGCTCGCTTACGAGCTTATCCCCCCGACTCTCGGCATCCTTCAAGATGTTTTTCACTTCCTCTCCTCATCTAAACCTCCGAAGCAACTGCAGGTCATCATCGAAGACATTGCGGAGGTGCTCGCCTCTGCCGATCTCAAGAAAATCGAGGAGGAGTTCTTCCACGCGAAGCGAGGCCGCGACCCCATCGTCCACTTCTATGAAACGTTCCTCGCACATTACGACCCTGCAAAACGCGAGCAGCGCGGCGTATACTACACACCGGAGCCGGTTGTAAATTACATCGTTCGGTCACTCCATCACACACTCAAGGAGGAGTTCGGCAAGAGTGACGGATTCGCTTCGCAGGGAGTCACGGTGCTCGATCCCGCTGCAGGAACGCAGACCTTTCCTGCTACTGCTATGTATCTTGCGGCGGAGGAATATACGGAAAAGTACGGCAAAGGCGGACTGGATCAACTCATCAGAGATCACATTCTGAAAGACTTCTACGCCTTTGAGCTCATGATGGCGCCCTATGCGATCGGACACCTGAAGATCGCCTACGTCCTCGAGGAACTTGGGGTACGCATGGGGGAGGATGAGCGCTTCAAGCTGTACCTCACGAACACGCTGGAATGGGACGATCTCACGCAGACGCAGATACCGCACCTCTCCTCGCTCTCCGAGGAATCAAAGAAAGCTTCCGAAGTGAAGAAGGACGTGCCGATCATGGTGATCATGGGCAATCCGCCGTACTCCGGAATCTCGGAGAACAAAGGGAAGTGGATCACGGCACTTATCGAGGACTACAAGCAAGTTGACGGCAAGCACTTCGGTGAGCGCAAGCACTGGTTGCAGGATGACTACGTGAAATTCCTTCGGTTCGCTCAGTGGAAAATCGCGCAGGCGGGGCAAGGCGTCGTTGGCATGATCACGAACCATGGTTACCTCGATAATCCCACATTCCGCGGCATGCGCCAGTCACTGATGAACACCTTCACCGATCTCTACGTCTTGGACCTCCATGGTAATTCTTTGAAGAAGGAGAAGTCACCGGATGGCGGAAAAGACGTGAATGTCTTCGACATTCAGCAGGGCGTCGCCATCGCTCTCTTCGTGAAGAATCCGAAGAAGAAACTGCCGGGTACAGTACACCATGCCGAACTCTGGGGTGAGCGGGGAAAGAAGTACAAATGGTTGGAGAAGTATGAGATGGATAAAACGAAGTGGGAGAAATTAAGCCCCAATTCCCCTTTCTACTTCTTTGTGCCAAAGAGCGAAGAGGGGCGGGAGGAGTACGAGAAGTACTGGAAAGTGCCAGATATTTTCCCTCTGAATTCAACGGGTATTGTCACCGCGCGCGACAGCTTCGTCATTGATTTCGAAAAGGATGAACTGAAGAAGAGAATAACGATGTTCCGTAATCTCGACTTACCGGACGAAATTATTGCCCAAACATTCGGCCTCAAAGACACCCGCGGGTGGAAAATGAGTGAAGAACGAAAGAGGCTGGCAAAAGATGTAAAATGGGAGGAAAAGTTTCAACGGGTTCTATACCGATTATTTGATATCCGATGGATTTACTACACCCAACAAATGGTGGACTGGCCACGCCCTGAGGTAATGCAAAACATGCTCCATTCTAATCTTGCCCTTGAAACATCGAGAATGACGAAGGGGGAAGAATTCGGTCATGCCTTCGTTTCGCAGAACATTTCAGAGGTAATTCTTCTTTCTCCCAAGACATCCAACAATGCGTTTGTATTTCCGCTTTATCTCTATCCTTCCCCCGACTCACACTCAGAAAATCTTTTCGATACACCGACCACAGAGAAAAAACCGAACATCACCGAAGACTTTTTGAAGGAACTCAAGAAAAAACTCAAAGCAACACCGAAGCCGGAACAGATTTTCACCTACATCTACGCCCTTCTCTACTCGCCAGGCTATCGCACACGATACGCCGAGTTCCTGAAAAGTGACTTCCCGCGCATTCCCATCACATCGGATACAAAACTCTTCGACGCGCTTGCAAAGCTCGGGCAAGAACTTGTGGATCTGCATCTTCTGAAATCGAAGGTTTTGGAGAAACCGATTGTGAAGTTTGAAGGCAGTGGTGAGGCTAAAGCGGAAGTGAGGAAGTACGACGAAAAGAAAAAGGCGGTACGCATCAACGATCGCCAGTGTTTCACCGGTATCCCCCTCGAGGTTTGGATATATCAGATCGGCGGCTACCAAGTGCTCGATAAGTGGTTGAAGGATCGGAAGGGGCGGATCCTCTCCAGTGAAGACATCCGCCACTACTGTCGTGTCACGACTGCCCTTGTGGAGACGATTAAGCTCCAGAAGGAGATTGATGAGGTGATTGAGAAGCATGGTGGGTGGCCGATCCGGTAATATCTTCCCGTTTTCCTATGAAACCCTTCATCCCGCCACCGCTCCCACTCTCCGGCCTCCGCTGGGAGAAATTCGTGCACCTCATCGGTCCTGCGAATGCGGAGGTGGCCCGTTTCGATGGTCTGCTCCAGAGCCTGCCAAATCCAGGCGTGCTCCTCTCGCCGATGGAGACGAACGAAGCTGTCCTCTCTTCCAGAATCGAAGGCACACAGGCGACGCTCGACGAGGTCTTGGAGTACGAGGCAGATCCGACCGCGAAGACGGAGCGGGGCGACGACATCCGCCTCATCCTGAACTACCGGCAGGCAATGCGCCATTCAGTGCAAAGCATGGGGGAAGTCTCCTTGAGCGGGCGATTGATCAAAGAGGCCCATGCTATCCTGCTGGAGGATGTACGCGGACACGGCAGGGACCGCGGAAACTTCCGGAAGCACCAGGTGCACATCGGCAAGTTCGGAAAGCCAATCGAGGAGGCATCGTACGTCCCACCTCCGCCACAGGAGATTCCAGCGCTCTTCGCCAATCTGGAGAAGTACATCCACACAGAGGAGAAAGATGCTCTGGTGCAATTGGGAATCGTCCATGCGCAGTTCGAAATGATTCACCCTTTTGCGGACGGTAACGGCCGTGTCGGGCGGATGATCATGCCTCTCTTCCTTCTGTTCAAAGGTGTGCTTACCTCACCGATGTTCTACCTTAGGAAACTCGCAAAAATAACTTGATCTTTTAGGGGTTTCCCTGGAAGCTGAT
>CAYIRQ010000008.1:16589-22977 GCA_964365905.1 uncultured Candidatus Peribacteria bacterium | reverse complement strand
GCCGTGCATGCGGGGTCTGGTTTGTTCCATGAGGTTCGCTCGAATGGGGCAGGGGGACTCTAGGATAGCGCAGGAGCCAATGCAATGAAGTATGCTATTCTTGGGCTCTTGGCTTCATACTAGAATTCTCCTCGGAGTTGCATTCTCTCCTCTTTACGTATGCAAGCAAAGATTCAGTCGCTCGAGTCGCTTGAGAAACTGTCTAAAAACTTCAAGCGTCATGGAAAAGTCGTCGTACAGTGCCACGGCACCTTCGACCTCATGCACCCGGGACACATCAAGTACTTCGAGGCGGCGAAGTCTCTCGGCGACGTCCTCATCGTGACGATCACGGGCGATCGGCACGTTCGCAAAGGCATGGGCAAGCCGGTCTTTCGCGAGCAGCTGCGAGCCGAGTCCATCGCTGCACTCGCGTGCGTCGACTACGTCGCGGTTGTTCCGCACGAGACCTCGCTGGAGGCCATACGGTTGCTCAAGCCCGCTATCTTCGTGAAGGGCAGCGACTACGAAGGGAGGGAGAACGAGGAAGGTCATCCGACTGCCGAGGAGAAGAAGCTGGTGGAGAAGCTCGGCGGACGTCTGCACTTCACGCACGAGATCACCTTCAGCTCGTCGGCGTTGATCAACGATTACTTCTCCCCACTGCCGGAGCCCGTGCGTGCTTTTCTGGATACGATTCGTTCCTCGTACGACGAGAATGACTTCCTGGAGATCTTCGAGAGGATGCGGGGGCTCCGCGTCCTCGTCGTCGGCGATGCGATCCTCGATATTTACCACTACTCGAACTTCCTCGGGCGCTCCGTGAAAGAGGAGATCCCGCGAGTCAGAGTCCTCGGTACGGAGACGTTCCTGGGTGGCTCGCTCGCGGTCGCGAACACTTTGGCAGGTTTCTGCGATACCGTGGGAGTCGTCACGGCGCTGGGTCGAAAGGATCGCGCGAAGGAGAAGCGGCACGAGAAATTCATCCGCAGCCACCTGAAACCGAACGTCGCCCCGGAGTTCCTCTATCGAGACGATGCCCCCACAGTCATCAATGAGCGCTTCGTCAACAACGAACCGTTCCTCGTCGATGAGACAGTCCGCGTACGCATGCGCAAGTACTTCGGCCTCTACCACATCAATGACGCAGAGCTCCCGAAGTCCCTCGAAACGGCCTGGACGAAGCGTTTGAAGAAGATTGCGTCCGGCTACGACGTCGTCATCGTCACGGACTACGGGCTCGGGATGCTGACGCCGGCGCTCATCGAGACGCTCACCGGGCTTGCCCAGTTCCTCGCGGTCAATACGCAGACCAATAGCATGAACTTCGGCTTCAACCTGATTACGAAGTACCGAAAAGCCGACTACATCAGCATCTCGCAGCCTGAGATGCGGCTCGCGCTGCACGACCGACACTCGGACGTTGAACACCTCGCGCAGAAGATTGCGAAGGTGATTCGCGTCGAGAATGTCGCGGTCACCCTCGGGGCTCTCGGGGTGATGCTGCGAGATCGCTCCGGAGTGACGTCTATTCCCGCACTCTCGACCAACGTGATCGACAACATCGGTGCCGGCGATTCCTTCCTCGCGCTCTCGTCGCTCGGCGTGTACCTGAGGCTCCCCCGGCGCTTAAGCGGCTTCATCGGCGCCGTTGCGTCCGCACTCACGTGCGGCATCGTGGCAAACAAGGACACCGTAGACCGCGCGGCGCTCCAGAAGAGCATCCAGACGCTCCTCAAATCGGTGCGTCGGACGGAGAAGCGTTCCCGATCACACAGATGAGCAGCTCCTCACTGGTCGGCGTCGTCGGTCTCTCGCACCTCGGTGTCGTCGCGAGCGCCGGTCTTGCGTCGCTTGGGTTTCACATACTCGATGTCGATCCGGATGAGGGCATGGTGCATTGCTTGGAGCGAGGTGAGTCGCCCTTCCCGGAACCATCTCTCCCCGAGTTGCTGGGCACGCACCGCGGACGCCTTTCGTTCACAACGGATTTCTCGAAGCTGACACAGTGCGGCATCGTCGTCTTCGGAGAGGACACTATCATCACGGCGGAAAACGAGATGGATCTCTCGCACGTTCATGAGCTCATCGAGCTCATGATTCCACATTTGAAGCCACACGTTTCCATTCTCTTCATGAGCCAGGTGCCGGTGGGCACGACGCGTGCTCTCAAGAAAACAATTGAAGAGCGCCGCGGCAGCGATTTTCCTTTTCGCCTCCATTACTGGGTCGACGTCCTCGTCGTGGGCGATGCCGTCTCGCGCTTCCTGAAGCCCGGAAGGATCATCGTGGGACACGAGCGCGAGCCCTGGGATCTCGCGCCTGAGGTCGAGAGTCTCTTCTCGGCGTTTGGCTGTCCGATCTTCCCCATGAACTACGAGAGCGCCGAGCTCACGAAGTCGGCCATTAACATCTATCTCGCGACCTCGGTCACGTACGCGAATGCGATGTCGGATTTGTGCGAAGCAGTCGGAGCGGACTACGGACAGATGATCCCGGCCTTGCGGCTCGATCCGCGGATCGGTCCCGCGTGCTACGTCCAACCGGGGCTCGGGCTCTCGGGCGGGCACCTCGAGCGCGATCTCGTCGCGCTCTCCCGGCTGACTGCGAAGCATGCGCTCCCGAGCGGGCTCCTCGCTCTCATCCTGCACGAGAGCGAGAGCCGTTACCGGTGGCTCAAGGAGAAAGTCGAATCTCTCGTTTTCGCAAAGAACGCCACCCCGCGCATCGCGATCTGGGGACTCTCGTACAAGAAGAACACGGATTCCACGCATAATGCTCCAAGTCTCAAGGTCATCGCCGATTTCGGGAAGCGCGCGGCGCTCACGGCGTACGATCCCGCGGTCACACTTCCGCCCGGAATGCCCGTTATGGCGGCAAAGGATCGTTACGCTGCGCTTGCCGGGGCCGATGCGCTCCTCATTCTCAGCGATTGGGATGTCTTCAAAGATCCCGATATCACCGGGATCACGAAGGCGATGAAGACGCCGCTCGTCATCGATCCGCTCGGGGTGCTCTGCGATCGCGCCAAAGACCTCGCGCATGCGGGCGTTTCGTACGTTACGATGGGGAAGAGTGAACTGCGCGAATGAAGGTGCTATCATGGCTGCATGACGGCGGAAACAGCGGCTCGACAGTGGCTGGATGGAGCGAAGCGCGCATTGGCCGCCGCGGAGAACATGATGAAGGCGGGGGATTTCGAATTCGCGCTCTTCACCTGTCATCTTGCGGTTGAAAAAGCGCTCAAGGGCTTATTTGTGAAAGTGCGCGACGAGCAGCCACCGAAAATTCACAACTTGGAACAACTTGCGGATGCATGTGATCTTTCCATGACGGAGGAAGAGCGCCTGGCGCTTCGAGAACTCACGACGTTCTCAGAATTTGGCCGCTATGGAGATGAGTCATGGTTGCAAGCCGATGCTTCCGGGGACAACGCGCGACATTGGATTGAACGCGCGCAGTACTTTCTTTCCCGTTGCGAGCAATGAAACGAATGAGGCCAACCGTCGGCGATGGCATCACGGCTGCAGAAAGGCTGAAGAAAGTTCTGCAGAAACGGCCGGATATCCACGTGCACAATGTATTCCTCTTCGGGTCCGTGGCGCGGAATGAATCCCATCCGTGGAGCGATATCGATGTGGCGGTCGTCTGCGATCAATTTGACAGGTCGAAAGTGAAGGAAGCGATGACCTTCTATGCGCTGGATCCGGGAAGAGACGTGCGTATGTCGCTCGTGGTGCTCCATCCGGAGGACATGCAGAACAAATACCTGACGATTGCGCGAGAGATTGAGAGAGAGGGCCTTCCGGTGTAGCGGAAGCGGAAATCTCCCCGGCGTTGGAGGTGAGGTTGCTGTATGCTTGATATCATGCGCGTCGGCGTCATCGGCATTGGTGGTATGGGCAAGCGCTGGACGCAGGTTGCGGCCGAGCATCCGGAGTCCGAGGTCACTGTCGTCTGTCATCCGGAGAAGGAGAAGGTAGAGGCCTTCGCGGAGCAGTATCAGTGCGATGCCACAACGACGTGGGAGGGGGTTCTTGATCGGGAGGACGTTGACGCCGTCATCGTCGCAACTCCGCACGTGTATCTCACGCAAGTGGCGCAGGCGGCGCTCTCGAGGGGCAAGCACGTCTTCTGCGAGAAGCCGGGAGGGATTTTTTCCATCGAACTCCAGAAGGGCATCGACATCGCAAGCGAGAAGAATCTCCGCTACCGCGTGAACTTCAACATTCGGTTGCATCCGGCGGTCGCGCTCGCCAAGCAGAAGGTCAACGAGGGCATGATCGGGGACATCATGTTCCTGCGCGCGGTCTACGGTCACGGCGGACGCGAGGGGTATGAGCATGAATGGTACTGTGATAAAGAGATTTCCGGTGGAGGGGAACTGCAGGACCAGGGATCGCACCTGCTCGATATTGCAAACTGGTTCCTCGGCCCCTTCACTTCGCAATCGACCTTCCTCGCAACAGGCTCCATGCCGATCGCTCCGTTGGAGGATAATGTGTTCGTGCTCCTCAAGAATGCCCGCGGCCAAATCGCGCAACTCCACGCGAGCTGGACGCACTGGAAGAAGACCTTCCGGTTGGAAATCTACGGCCGCAAAGGATATCTCATTGTCGATGGCCTCGGCGGGCAGTACGGCCTTGAGCGCCTCGTCTTCGGACCGCAGACCTTCGGACGAGAGGCTCCGAAGGAGACCGTGTGGGAATTTCCCTCGGAGCCGGGGAAGCCGGATGCTGCACTCAAGAATTCGTGGGTGGAATTTCTGGAATCCATTCGTACGGGAAAAGATATCGGGCCTTCGGCAAAAGACGCTGTGGCGGTTTCGAAGTTGATTGAGGAGGGGTATGGCAGTCAGGAAAGCGCTATGATGGATGTGGACAAAATTAAAAAATAGTGTATCATGTCAATATGGCGTTGGACATCTTCATTCCCGATATCCATGGCGACGTCGAGGCTCTCAGGAAGACTCTTCTCGCTGCGCATCTTGGGCAGACGAAGCACGGAGAACTGGTCTTTGAAGATCCGGGACTGCACGAATTGGTGTTCACAGGCGACTACATTGACCGTGGTCCTGCCAATCTTGAAGCTCTCGAGCTCGTCCTCGCCATTCGCGAACATTTTAAGGATGTCATCCTGGAGCCGGGCAATCACGATATTACTGCGCTCCATGCTCTCAGTCACCCCGATGAACCAGAGTGGATGCGACTGTGGATGGATGGCGTGCCCGTATTGCACCAAATAGCGAAACGATACCGCTTGTATCTTCACCATCAGATGAAGGATGCACACCCACTCGCGAACGCTCCATTGGAACCAGGCGATGCAGAAACGCAGAAGTACCTGGCCACATGGCAATCCTTCATTGAATGTCACCCGGAGATGCAGTCGACCGATTTCCCCGCAGCGTATGAGCGAATGCGCGAACTCTTCTTCACAGGTCCGTTCCGCGTTCTCTTTGAGCAGATGAAAATGGCTCATCGCATCGGAGGTATTCTGGCTGTGCACGCTGGCATGAATGAGAAAGGTATGGCCTTGGGAATAGAGCGATTGAACCAGCTTTACCAACTCGCATGGAAGAGGCGTGATTTCAAGTTTCTCTTTGATTACGATTGGAAAACCAGACAACCGGTGCCGGATGCTCCTCTTGCATCTCTCATCTGCATGATGAAAAAATTACCGCCAAGTCAGACACCTCTGATCAGCAAAAGGACGGCAGATATGATGTATGAGGAGGGGATTCGTGTCATGATCCACGGCCATGCGGTGTTGCTTGGTGATGAAATTGCACAACCGGGGGTGCAGCAATGCAATAATGCGTGGGGAAAAATTGCAGATGTAAACGGGGATGTTGGCATGAGCGAAGGTTTTCTCTCCCGTGATCGGAAGAAGCCAAGTGATTGGGGTTTCATCCAATATGACGAAGGGAGCGGTAAGATCACGGCCGTGAATCCGAAGACAGGGCCGCTCGATTTTGGAACATTGATGGATGGGCAGTATACGTTTCCGGAGCAGAATTGACTCCCCAGAGCGAATTCCATAGTCTGCACCAATGAGCAGCAGCGATTCTGTCGGACAATTTCTCAGCGAAGTGAAGTGCCTGTGCGACAGTGTTTCGCAGGAAGAGATCGGGCGTGCAATCGAGGCGCTCTTTCGGGCGTGGAAGGACGAGAAGACGATCTTCATCATCGGCAATGGGGGATCGGCTTCCACGGCGACACATTTCGCAGCCGATCTCGTCCAGTGCACACTCTCACCGCACAAGAGGCGCGTGAAGGCGGTGAGTCTCTTCGACAATGTGCCCCTCACGAGCGCGCTCGTGAATGATCGCGGTTGGGAGGATGTGTATCTCGAGCAGCTCCGGACATTTGCTCGACCCGGAGACGTCTGCATCGGCATCAGTGTTCAT
>CAYIRQ010000008.1:0-16579 GCA_964365905.1 uncultured Candidatus Peribacteria bacterium | reverse complement strand
ATGGAGGAGCAGGAAAGGACAAAGCCGGAGCGTGGTCCCAAAATCTCCTGAAAGGTCTGCAGTACGTCAAAGATCTTGGCGGCACAACGATCGGACTCGTCGGCTTCGATGGCGGCGCGATGAAGAGTCTCGTTGACATTCCCATCCTCGTCCCCGTGAGTTCCACGCCGCTCGTTGAGGGGTTTCACGTCGTGCTGCACCATCTGATTGCTTCGGTGCTCAGAGAAAGGATAAAACGGGAAACGGGGCTTTGAGCATTTTTTCTGCACCGGTATACTTTTGTGGTGAAAATATTCATTGATTCCGCCAATCTGCTGGATATTGAGGAAGCCCTCAAACGAGGGTTTGCTCGGGGGGTCACGACGAATCCGTCGCTGCTTGCCAAGGAGCCGAAAGCGACATTTGAGGAGCACATTGGAAAGATTCTTGCTCTCGTTCAGAAATATCAACCGGGCATCCCGGTTTCAGTGGAAGTCTTTTCCCGGGACCCAAAGGAAATTCTCGCGCAGGCGAAGCGCTTTGTGAAGGAGTTCAAGTATCCCGAGCTCGCGATCAAGGTGCAGGTCGGATGGAATGAGCTCGCGATCATCAAAGAGCTTGCTGCGGAGGGCATCAAGGTGAACTGCACGTGCGCGATGAGTGTTTCTCAGGCGGTGATGGCGGCAGCCGCGGGCGCACGCTTCGTGAGTCTCTTCTGGGCCCGCATCCGCGACGGGGCGGCGGAGAAGTATGCGACAGTGCGGAAGAACTACGTCGCAGAAGGACGACTTGTGGATGCAGATTTCGATCCGGCGGCGATCATCCGCGAAACGCGCAGAATTTTCGATGCATCGTATCCGGAAGCCGCAATCATCGCAGGAAGCATGCGCAGCGTCACGGACGTCGTCGACGCCGGAAAAGCGGGCGCGCACATCGTCACGGTTCCTCCCAAATTTTTCGTTCCGATGACCGAGCACTTCAAGACCGACGAAGTCGTCGCGCAGTTTCTGAATGACTTCGCGGAATGGCTGAAGTGACACCTTCTTCTATGCAGAGAAAAATCGTTGCGCTCAAGGCACTCACGGCGGCGTCCGCATTCCTCCGGAAGAAATTTCGCACCGTTGAACATGCGGAAGAAAAGGCCGACGGGACGCTCGTGAGCGAGGCCGATTACGGGAGTGAGAGGATCATCATGAGCGCGCTGCGACGCGCCTTCCCCGACGATGCGATCTTATCTGAGGAATCCGGAGAGACCCGAGGCAGCAGCGGGTACCGATGGATCCTCGATCCGCTCGACGGCACCCATAACTTTCTTGCGGGCATTCCTCTCTTTGGCATTCTCCTTGCGCTTGAACGTGCGGGGGAAGTCACGCTCTCTTTCTGTGTCTTCCCTGTGCTCGGTGAAGTCTTCACGGCGGAGAAGGGGAAGGGGGCGTTCCTGAGTGGTAAGCGCATCCGTGTTTCGCGGACAACTTCCCTCAAGGGAGGCATCTTTCTCGCGGACGGCAACAGCCAGTTTGAGTTTGACTCCATTCTCGGAGACATTGAGCCGCTGCATGCGAGAGGGTGCCGTTTCCGGTACCTCGGGGAGGGACCGTTCGGCATGACGCGCGTCGCGCTCGGGTCCGCGCTCGGCGCCACGCTGCGCGGGAAAGCCTGGGATATCGCGGCTCCGGCGCTGCTCGTTGAGGAAGCGGGCGGGAAGGTGACCGATCTACACGGCAAACCCTGGAGATTGGAGCCGCACCCGCTCCTCGCGTCGAACGGTCTCGTGCACGATACGGTCCTCGCGCTCCTCACATCATCCGTTTCTCTCCAGAGGAAGCGATAGCAGCACTTGGGTGCGGATCCTTCGGGAGAGCGGCAGTGCGCTTGCTGACGGTCTCGATACCTTCGAGCTCCAGCTGCTTCTCCCAGTGGATTGTATTGGGCAGGAAGAAGAGAGACACAATGTCACGATACTCCGTACGCGGCGCAACGGCGCGGTGGAAGAAACTCACGTCGCAAATCGTAGCGTCGCCGGGGTTAGCGTCGAGGTGGAACGGTCGATAGGGGAGGCGGTGCTTCTTCGCAAAATCCTGCAGGTCGGCGTAGCGCTCCCCCAGATACTGGCCGAAGTAGCCGGCGCGACGATATGCCATGGTGTCTTCGCGATTCATGAAATCCGTCGCTCCGGTATCCGCGGTCGCTCTCGTCAGGTGCAGAAACATTTTGCACGTGTGCGGCGGGAATGAGTCCGAGTGCCAGAGCCAGGAACCCGCGACTGCCGAGGTCGGGAGCGACCGATAGCTCGTTGCCCAGTAGACGCGATAGTGGCTCCGGAAGAAAGCGAGGAGCGCTTGGTGCACTTCCGGGGAACGCAGCGCATCCAGAATGTCAGATCCGAGCGTGATGAGCGGATCGCTGATGTGGAGCGAAAGGCTGTCTTTCTTCGACTGTTCGATTCGTGGATCCTTGCGCGCGATGAGCTCGCTGATCTTGCTGGAGTGAGCGAGAGCTTTTTCCGGAGACAAGGCTCCGCGAACGATCGTGGCGGCGCCATCCGTGAGGGGAGAGAGCGGCAAATCCATTGGCCCATTCTCCGCCTCGTATGCTGCCTTGCACTCCCGCGCATACTGCGTGTACGTTCGGTTTATTCTAAAATCAAGCGTGTTGTTGTACCGTTCGAAGTAGAGGGGCGATCGGCGAATGCGCCTGAGAGCGGAATCAGCAACCTTATGAAGGAGAGTAGGCATGGGAGCCACTCTAGTACTGCCATCCACATGGCGCAAGTGCTACGCTTCTCGCGGTATGCATCCTCCTGCGACGATCATCGCCGAAGTCGGTTCCGTCCATGACGGGAGTTTCGGAAATGCCCTGAAGCTCATCGCGCTTGCAAAGGAATGCGGCGCCCAGACAGTGAAATTTCAGACGCACCTTGCGGAAGCGGAGACACTCCCCGATGCGCCGATGCCTCCGTACTTCCAGGGGGAGCCGCGCTTCGCATATTTCAAGCGCACGGCGTTTCCTTTCTCGCAGTGGAAAGAATTGAAGCAGCATTGCGAGAGCATTGGCATCGAATTCATGTCCTCGCCGTTTTCGATCGAAGCGATGGAACTTCTCGAGAACATTGGAATGGAACGCTACAAGGTTCCCTCCGGCGAACTCACGAACATTCCGCTCCTCGAGCGCATTGCGGCGACGAAGAAACCGGTGCTGCTTTCCTCGGGCATGAGTTCATGGGAAGAGCTTGATCAGGCGGTTGCAACAATTCGCAGGGTTCATAGTGAAATTACCGTTTTACAGTGCACCTCGGAATATCCCTGTCCCCCCGAACATGTCGGTCTCAATGTGATCACGGAGATGAGCGAGCGGTACAAGCTGCCCGTTGGTTTCTCCGACCACTCCCTCACGAACGAAGCGGCCTTTGTTGCAGTTTCGCTGGGCGCGACGGTCATCGAGAAACATCTCACCTTCAGCCGGAAGATGTACGGGAGCGACGCCCCGCATTCCCTGGAGCCCGCGGAGTTTGCGGAACTTGTTCGCGGCGTACGATCGCTTGAAAAAATTCTGGGAAGCCCTATGGATAAATCGGATCTCTCGCGCTTCCGGGACATGAAGCGGATCTTCGAGAAGAGCGTGGCATCGCTCGTTGCGATCCCTGAGGGGACTCTTCTCACGGAGAAAGAGGTCGGGTGCCGCAAGCCCGGCGGAGGAATCCCGGCATCCCGGTTTCGGGAGATTCTTGGGAAGAAAGCAACCCGTGCCGTTCCTGCGTTGCAACTCCTCTCAGAGCAGGATTTTGCGTAAGGCATGCTCTTCCGTCACACTTCTTCAGCTTTGCGAAAAATTTGCGTCGTCATCGGCTCGAGAGCAAACTACGGCTCCATCAAGAGCGCGATGCGGGCGATTCGCGAACACCCCGAGCTGAGCCTGCAAATTGTGGTCGGGGCATCAGCCCTCCTTGACCGCTATGGATCCGTCGTCGATCTCATTGAGGACGATGGATTCATTCCTGAAGAACGCATTCATATGCTCATTGAAGGAGAGACGCCCCTCACGATGGCGCAGTCCACGGGGTTCGGGCTCATCGAGCTCGCGCGCGTTTTCGATCGCCTGAAGCCGGATATCGTGCTCACGGTCGGTGACCGCTTCGAGACCATGGCGACCGCAGTCGCGGCCGCCTATATGAATATCCCCCTTGCGCACACGATGGGAGGGGAAATCTCCGGCACGATCGATGAGAGCATCCGGCACGCCGTGACGAAACTCGCGCACATTCACTTTCCGGCAAACGATCATGCAGCGGAGCGTATCGTCCGCATGGGGGAAAACCCCGAGTCCGTTCATGTCGTCGGCTGTCCACGGATGGATATTGTCGCGGAGATCGCGGCGCAGCACCCGAATCCTCCCAGCCGCGAGTGGTTGGAGAAAGAAGGGGTCGGAGGCCACATTCACCTCTCAAGTCCGTACCTCCTCGTCATGCAGCATCCCGTGACGACCGAATACGGGCAGGGGGAAAAGCAGATCGGCGAGACGCTTGCCGCGTTGCAGGAGCTCAACCTTCCCGCCTTCATGCTCTGGCCGAATGCCGATGCGGGGTCGGAGGATATTTCCCGCGGCATGCGCAAGTTCCGGGAGCGGGAGAGCCCCGAGCACATCCGTTTCTACAAGAACCTTCCCCTCAGTGTTTTCGTTCCTCTCCTTGCGCATGCCGCATGCATGGTGGGGAATTCGTCTGCCGCCATTCGCGAGGGGAGCTTCCTCGGCATTCCCGCGGTGAATATCGGTACGCGGCAGTTAGGAAGGGAACGCGGAGGGAATACCATCGATGTTCCGCATCAACGTGGAGCAATCGCTGATGCCGTGCGTAGGCAAATTGCGCATGGCACATATGAAGCAAACAGCCTTTATGGCGATGGAAAGGCAGGGAAACGCATCGCCAATATTCTTGCGAGCACGCCGCTCGTCATTTCGAAACGGATGACGTACTAACTATGCAGATCGACATCCTTGCTCTCTACCGGAAATATCAAGCGGAACTCGCCGAACTCTCGGAGAGGCTCCTCCCGATGTTTCATGCCATGCAGCGCTGTGGTTACCTCACGACGTTCGGTGACATCGAGGGTGAAGTGCTCTACATGCTCATTCGCGAGCAGCGCCCGAAACTTCTCTTCGAAATCTCCCCGAACGCAGGATGGTCCACGAATTATCTTCTCGGAGCTCTCACAAAAAATGGGGAAGGCACATTGCACTCCTTTGACATCCTGATGCACATGTCTGGTCGTCCGATGGAATCCGTTATTCGAGGGAATCAATGTGAAAAATGGGATCAGAAACGTCTCCACGTGCACATCGGCGATGCGCGGGAGAAAGTGGAGGAAGTCTCGGGCGCCATCGATTTTCTCCTCATCGATAGCTGTCATACCGACTGGTTTGCGGAGTGGTACACGACGAAGCTCTTTCCGCGCGTGCAGGGCATGATCGCGATTCAGGACATCATGTTCTGGGATCGGAAGGAAAGCAGTTCGGAAGCGCGTTTCATCGAGGATTTCCTCCATCAAAAGCGTATTGCGTACACGATGATCGGAATGCTCGAGAGAGAAGTCCGTGCAACGACTCTGCGAGACACATTTGCAGAGAGGCGTGGACTGCGCAGCAATACACTGCTCCTTGAGTATCCTCCCATTCCCGCAGTCCTCGAGCAAAAGCGCGCGGAAGGTCCGGATGAATTTCTCAAGGCAGCCGCGCTCTCTCTTCGCTCTGATTCGATTTCCACACTTTCTCTTCTCAATCGAGCCGTCAATACCGTCATGTATGACGGCACGCGCGTGAATCGGCACCGGATTCTCATGAAAGCCGCGGAGCTCTATGGAAAATTGGGAGATTGTAGCGAAGCCAGGCGATGTGCGCAGCGGGCCTTTGGCATTGCGATGACTGCTGACTTCCAACAACGGAAGAAAGTCATGGCGGAACTCCTTCTGCTCTATCTACGACAGGGGCGGCTCCTCATGGCGCTGCGCCTGAAACTTCTGATTCTGCTTGAGCCACAATCCTGGATCTGGGTTTGCCGTTCCTTTGGGCGTTTTCTCCGCGACCTTGCATCACGCTCCGCATAATGGCGAATATGCCTGAGATCCTCGGCATCATCCCTGCGCGCGGAGGGTCGCAGGGAATTCTGCGGAAGAATCTCGTTCCACTCCTTGGAAAACCTCTGCTTGCATATACCTGTGAAGCGGCGAAGCGGAGCAAGCGTCTCACACGTATCATCCTGAGCACCGATGATGAGGAAATCGCGCGTGTCGGAAAAGAATGTGGGATCGATGTTCCCTTTCTGAGGCCTAAAGAACTCGCAACGGATGAGACGCCCATGCTCGAGGTGCTACGGCATGTGCTACGAACACTCCATGATCGGGAAGGGTACAGCCCCGGCGTGATTGTTCTTCTCCAACCAACGTCTCCTCTGCGTGGAGCAGAGCACATCGATGCGGCAGTTGAGCTCCTTGAGGAGAGTAATGCAGACACAGTCGTGAGCGTCATCCCGGTGCCCCATCAATTCCTGCCATCTTCACTTATGAAACTCGAAAACGATCGTATCGTTCCTTATGAACAGGGCACAACTATTCTTCGCAGGCAGGAAAAATCTGCTCTCTATGCGCGCAACGGTCCTGCTATTCTCGTGACAAAGAGTTCATTCATCTTGGAGAAAGGATTCTACGATGGCGACGTGCGGCCGTTCCTCATGAATGCCGAGAGTTCGGTAGATATCGACAATGCAGCGGATCTTGCGTATGCGGAATATCTACTCTCCTCCAGGAGGTCTTCATCATGAAATTTCTGAAGCGTGCTCTGAAGCAAGCGCCAAAATTCCTCGCCTTTGCACTCTTTTGGTGGAAGTTCCGATGGATGAGAACTATCTCCAAAGGAGTGAATCCCGGCAGGACAGTCCTTTTCGTGAACTTCACGGATTGGGCGCCGCGCGCGAAGCTCGATGGAGTGATCGTTGCGGCCCTTCGCATGCGGGGAGTGAAGCCGATCGTTCTCACGGAGCGGAAATGCACATGGTCGGTGCGGACCCTTCGGGCGCTGGGGGTAGAGGATTTTCTTTTCCTGGAAGATTTCCTCGCTGAGGCAGAGAAGGAATTTCGGGGGATGGATTTCTCCGCGCTTCTTCAGAAGCACTATTCCTTTGCGGGTTTGTATGATTTTTCCTGGAAGGAGATCGGCGTCGGGAGGCACGTTCTTTCGACGGTAGTGCGGCAGATGAAGGGCGGGGGAGCGTCGTTCGATGACCCCGGTGTTCGCTCCGAGCTTCAGAAGTGGTTTCCCATCTCCATGCGGGTCGCTGCCGCCGCACGGCTTCTTTTTCGCCGTCTTCGCCCGGATGCGGTGCTCTTTCTCGAGAAAGGATACACGCCCTATGGGGAACTCTTCGATGCGGCGCTTGCTGAAAACCTCAATACGATCCAGTACTTCCATGGCCACCGCTCGGATCTGCTGGTCATGCGGCGTTTCCACTCTGCAAATCGCTTTGAGCACCCGTTTGCACTCTCGCAGAAGAGCTGGGAGAGGGTGAAAGGTCTTCCATGGACGCAGGCGCAGGAGGAGACGTTCATGGCGGAACTTCGGAAAAGTTACGAGGAGGGATCGTGGATGAACCGGAAGTTTTTACTCAAAGGAAAGAAATTGAAAGATCCTTCCGAAGTTCGTGCGCAGTTACATCTCGATCCGAAGAAAAAAACGGCCGTCATTTTCTCCCATGTGCTCTGGGATGCGACGTTTTTCTTCGGGGAGAATCTCTATCCCGATTATGAGCAATGGCTCATTGCAACCGTGCGGGCTGCGTGTGAGAACCCTCAGGTGAATTGGATCGTGAAGCTGCACCCGGATTACGTCTGGAAAATGAAGCAGATGGGGCAAAGTGCTGCACCAAGAGATATTCTCGCGCTTCAAAGTGAGATTGGAGAACTCCCATCGCACATTCAGGTTGTTGCGCCCGATACCGATATCAGCACCTATTCTTTCTTCGCTGTCACGGATTACTGCATCACGGTGCGCGGCACGATCGGCATCGAAGCTCCGTGCTTCTCGATCCCTGTGATCACGGCAGGCACCGGACGATACTCGGGTCTCGGCTTCACCGATGATTCAAAGACGCGGGAGGAATACCTCGAAAAACTTCGCGCGATCCAGAATCATCCAAAGCTTTCAGAAGAGCGGACCTCGCTTGCGCGTCGTCACGCATGGGCACTCTTCGCACTCCGTCCACTTCCCTTCACAAGCTGCGAAATCGCGCCCCGTCCCGGCGCAAAATCCTTCGAACAGGATGCCGTGATGCGCGTGCATTCACAGAAAGATCTTGAGCATGCGCCTGATCTCAAGGCATTTACAGATTGGATACTTGAGTCGAAGGACGAGGATTATCTGAATCTCTCTTCCAACTTTTCCCCACAAAGTTGCACAAAGTTGCATTTGACAAAATGAATATCATAGTTCACAATAAACTCCGTATGTCTTCCGAAATCCCAGTCAGTAATGAGAGTGGAGGCAAACCGGCGGAAGCTGAGCATCTTTCTCGCAGAGAATTTCTTCAATCCATACTCGCTGCATACGGTGTTGCGGGCATGGAAATATTACAAGAAGAAATTCCCGTGGAGATCGTGCAAGAGGGAAGTGAGCAAGTTCCACTGCGCCTTCATATCTTTTCTGAGGAGGAACAGGAAGGAGGAAAACAAGTGGATGCTGCGATGGTGAACTCTATTCCCCCTGGGCGACATAAACTGTATTCATCAGCTCCAGCGGGAATGCGTAAGTTCGTGGAAGTCTCTTACGAAGTTATAGGAGCGAATGGTAGGATCCTGTGGAATTCGGGAAAGACACATGTGCCCATGCTTCTAGACCTTGCGCCAGGAAGCCGCCTACGCATACGCAAATTTCCCCCTATCACATTACTTGCTCAAGACGAGATGAGTAAACTGAAAAGTCCTCGTCTCCCACAACCATCCCCTGAGGGTACTCGTTGCAAAGTATCTCTCAATCGAGAACGCACAGGAGAACAACATTTCGGTGTAACGATTGTTTGTAAGAGAGGAGATGGTCAGAACTTTACCCTCTCTGATGAGGGAGAGTATCGGAAGAATGTTGCAGATGGTTTGCCTCCCGGCCAATATGAAATCCTTATTCGCGCGTCCCGATCGGGTTTCCCGCAATTTGGTATTGTGTCCATCACGGATGCTGCTGGAAAAATAGTTGAGCAGTATCCTCCAACGTACGCGCTGTCCTACAGCCCCACTGTCACTCTCAACGCGGAGGAACGTCTATCGATCAACATTCTGCCCGCAGTGCGCCCATACAACTCCGTGTTTTTCCGCATAGGCGAGGGAGCACAGGCGGCGCAATGCGCCCTTGTGATTCCGCGGCCATACCCCTCACAAGATTTTGAGACTCACAGAGGGACAGAACTCTTCAATGCATTTCCTTTGCATATTGCTTTTTCAGGGAGAAAGCGTGCGCTCGAACATCCGGAAGAGATTCAGCAAATACAGCACATGCTACCCTCGGAGCCATTTGTCCGTGAACATCCAGAATGGACATTGGGATGCAGGGAAGTTGCAAGACGCCTTGCTGCAGAATTCGCTCAGAAACGCGCGGAACATCCGGAAGATGTGCGAGGACAAGATCAACTCTCTTTTCTCAATCGCCGTACCGCGGAAGGAAAACTGTCAACATCTCTCCAGGAGATTTCCCAGGCTGACCTTGCATCGATCTTTTTGCATCAACTGATACAGATGGAAGCGCATAACGTTCATCGGATCAACGAAGGTGGAGGATATCATAATCGCAGTTTTCGACAAGATCTCCAGGAAGCTGAAGAAAAAATGCGAGTGTGGCCGGGCATCTGCTTCTCAGCAACTGAGATGGAAAGAAAGGCGTATGCCGATCCAGGTGCATCCAAAGAAAAGAGGCAGCAAGTACGGGAGCGATTGCTCTACGCACTCCATCGCGAGCTGCGCGTTTTGGAAGAGTATCCATTGGAATGGCTTGAAAAACCTTCAGAGCCCCGAATGGAAGAGCTGAAGGAGATACTTCATAATCTTGAAAAGGAAAAAATCAATTGAAGATTTCCGCGTCATACACCTCCTCAAACCAAAATCGCAGCTGCGTGATCGAGCTCAGGGTGTGGAAGTGGTATTTGCAATTATGCAATATACATGTATAGTAATATAAGAAGGTATGGAGATTGATCGTCCATTATCGCCTCGGCAAATCAAGGATCTGGAGAAGGAGCAGGAAGAAATCCTCCGCTTTGAGAGGAAGAAACAGAAGAAGGGAGAAGAGCTCCCGCAGGCGAAGGCCGAGCGGCTACGGGAGATTTCTGGGCTGCTTGCTCAGCATCGGGAGACAACGAGACAAGGAGCGATTGAAGCAATGCAGGGCAACTTGGAAATCGAACAAACGGAGACCTTTGCAGAGACACAATCAATAGATCATCAACTGTTACCCCCTTCAATGCGGGGAGTCGAAATTAAGGAAGACATCACTTCACTCATTGCAGAATTTAAAAGCATTTGTGAAGACGTTGGAGGAAATAGGAGATGGCCACCAAATGAACTTCAACATTTTCTTGAAAGATGCCGTGCGTTGAATCCTGCTTTTCAACCGTTTCTGGAAGGCTCAACGACACGCATGGGAAAACTCGATGCCTTTAAAAATGAATTTTTTGAGCGCATCTGCATGCCCCAGAACATTTTTCTTGATATCGAAACACTGGGTACGGAGAACGTTGTGATCCACCGCGGTACACTTCTGGGAAACTGGCGTGAGCATTCCTCTCCCATTGGATCACCAGTATGGTCTGGTGAAGTTGAGTGGGAGCACGGAGATGGATCTTGTGGGCTCGCTGTGGGTCGCATCGGTCTCATAGCGCCATCCCGAATACATGCAGCGGTACAGAGACGACAGTTGGAGTTCGAGCGCCTTTCCGACCCATTCAGAGTCGCATTAAAGAAGACGTTGCAGGGTGAAAACTCTCTTTTTCAGCTGGAGTACGATCGGTGTCTCCTTGAGGAAATTGAACACTGTCGTGACAACGAATACTGCAAGCAGTACGGGATACTGCATCCAGACATGAGAATAAACAATATCAATGTAGAAAGCATTTTAGCCGATCATGAGGTAGTGTTGCGTTCTCTCTGGCGCAGGAACAGTGGGGATGCTGTATGGGAAGCGGGTATCAGCAATACTGTCGTTGAACTTTCAGCAAAATTGAGAGGACTTATCGAGTATATGAAAGAAAAGTGCATAGAGGGAAAAGACGATCAAGCATGGGTAATGTTTTTACGCATGGCGACGGAGCTACACTATCAACGCGGGCAACTGCCCCCAGGAGAAGATGCGACGCACCTTTTTTCATATGTTGCGCACAGTGACTTAACAAGAGTCGCATACTCTCTTGCCGCGCTGCAAATCCTAAAAAATATGCACCCATCAGATGATTCCCCCGTCGCTATACTGAACACTTGTACCACAGGTACAAGATCGCCTGCGCACATTGCATTGAATCTCCTGGAAAAAAGTGCAGCACAGTCACTTCGTTCTCTCGATGATCGAAAAGCTCAATTAAGTGCAAGTCAGCAGAGATCTCAGCCAGATATTTTTGGGTTCCAATTTACTGTGTAGTGGCTTTACGCGTCATACACTTCCTCGAACCAAAACCGCAGCTGCGTGATCGAGCTCAGGGTGTGGAAGTGATATTTCTTCCGACTGAGATGTTCTTCATAGATGGTTCGGAGTTCTGCAACATCGAAAAGTTCGCGAATGCGCGGGTGCTCGAGAGACTCGGTGAAGAGCGAGGCAGATTCACGGCGGAACCACTTCGCAAGCGGCGGGAAGAAACTGGATTTATCGAGTGTGAAGAGATGCGAGGGGAGAATATTTCTGTATGTATCCTTGAGGAGCGCTTTCGTGCGGCGGCACGTGACATGCCATTCGCTCGGCGTCGCATGGGACGCTGCGATGATGCGGGGGTCGAGGAAGGGGACTCTGCTTTCGAGTCCGTTCCCGAGCGTTGTCGCATCCGCGAGGCGGAGAGATTCGGCGACGAGCCAGAGACGGCGGTCGAATTCCATGAAATGCCGCAGCATTTCACCCTGAGCTTGTCGAAGGGTGACGGAGGAGTGCCATGGTTCGTGCTTCGACGGGCTCAGCATGACATGCTCACCATGACACACGATGTCGTACTCATTCTCAAAAAGTTTCGTCGTCCCCCCCGCCTCAAACCAACCCCCTTTCACATACCTCTCAATTTCCGTTGCTGGCCGTGCGAGGAGGCGTTCGGCGAGAGCAGGGCCCGGAGAGAGCGCGAGGACGTCGCTTGGGTATCCAAAGATTTCTCCGAGAGTTTTTCGTAGAGCAGGCGGGATGAAACGAAGCATGTGCAGAATGCGCGCGATGCGGTACCGCGGATACCCTCCGAAGAGTTCATCTCCACCGGCGCCGCTGAGGACCACATCGACGCCGCTTTCTTTCGCGAGCTTCGCGAGGAGGAATTGCGCGACCGAAACGGAATCCGCATTGGGCTGGTCGAGCGCTCGCGCCGCTCCCCGGTACCCCTCCCGGAAGAGATCGGCCGTGAGGAAAAGCTCTCTGTGCTCCGTTCCATAGTGCCTCACCGTTTCCCGCGCGAGATCGGCGTCCGTATTGAAGCGCTTGCGTCCTTCCTCTTCCGTCGCTTCAAAGCGCACGGTGAAGGTGCGGACAGGTTTCGCGTGCGCACTCATGTGATGCAGCACGATCGAGGAATCCATGCCTCCACTGAGGAAGAGGCCGATCGGGCGATCCGCAATCATGTGATCCGCGACGACCTCATCCATGATCCTCGGGAACGTTCCTTTGAATTCCTCTTTCGATTGGAATGGAGGGTGAATGGCATCCGGTTGAAACGACATTCTCTCCTCTTTGCCTTCCCGGGAAATGAGAATTGTTCCAGGAGGGAGAGCTTCGATGCCTTCGCAGAGCGTTTCCGGCCCCGGGACATACTGGAGCCGCATGTACATGGAGAGTGCCTCGAAGTTGAGCGCTGGCTTTGCCTGAAAACATGCGAGCAGTGCGCGTGTTTCCGAGGCGAAGTGCAGCTTGCTCTCAGGGTACGCGACAAAGAGCGGCAGGATGCCTCCGCTATCGCGGGCGAGTAGGAGGAGGCGCTTTTTCACGTCGTAGATCGCGAGAGCGAACATTCCCCGGAGGCGCGGGAAAAATTTTGTGCCATGACGCTCATAGAGTTTGAGGAGAACTTCGGTATCCGTATTTGTCCGGCACTGAAACTTTTCCTCGTCGCGCAGACGGCGGTAGTTATAGATTTCTCCGTTCAAGACGATCGCAATCGAATGGTCATCATTCCAGAATGGCTGATTGCCCTCCGGCCTCGGATCCAGAATCGCGAGGCGCGCACATCCCATGGAGATTCCTTCCTTCACCATTGTCCCCTGATGATCAGGCCCACGATGCCGGAGGAGCTCCGTCATTTTTGTGATTTTCCCCTGATTCTCCCCGATGAAGCCGGCAATGCCGCACATAGAAGGAGTATAGGGCTGGGGTTGGGGCTGGGGCCAGGAACCGAACCATTGCACAGGGAGGCATGTTCCACCTACAATCCCACGCCATGTGCAGTATTGCCGGGATCACCTCCGGAAATGGCATAGAACGGATGATCGACGTCCAGAAGCATCGGGCTCCCGATGAGTCCGGGTTCTACAGGGATGACTATATTGAGCTGGGTATGGGGAGACTCAAGATCATCGATTTGCAGTCCCCGGGACTCGCGCCGTATCAGGAGGATGGCCTCGTGCTCTGCTATAACGGCGAGATTTATAACTACCTCGAACTCAAGAAGGAGTTGCAGACGCTCGGATGGAAATTCAGTACGACCTCCGATACCGAAGTACTCCTCAAGTCATGGCGTCAGTGGGGGACCGGCATGTTTGAGAAGCTGAACGGCATGTTTGCCTGCGCGATCTATGACACCCGGACGCACCAGCTCCTCCTCGCGCGCGATATCAGTGGAGAGAAGCCTCTCTACTACTATCAGAAGGGCAGGCAACTCGTTTTCTCTTCCGAAGCCAAGGCGTTTCCGAAGGTGCTTAATGTGGAAGAGCAGGACAACGATTTCTTCGAGGCGTTCCAGCATTGCTTCCTCACCACGCTCTGGAAAGACGTCTTTGAAGTTCCTCCGGCACATTACATCCTCTTTGATCTCCCCACGGGTACCAAGAAGCTCGTCGAGTACTGGAAGTTCCGTCCGCGAGATATCCAACTGAAAACTGCAGAGGAAGAACTGGAAAACTTGATTGAAGATGCCGTGAAGCTGCGCATCCGCAGTGATGTGCCGATTGGTCTCTATTTCTCCAAAGGAATCGACTCCTCCCTCATTGCGGACCTCCATCACTTCGATTTCCAGTACTACTTCGATCATACGGATCCCAATCTTCAGGAGGAATTCTTTGCCCGCATCCCCAAAGTGCTCTGGCACCTCGATTTCCCCGTGGGATCCTTCGGATTTTTCGGCATGTGGAAGCTTGCGGAGAGAGCTTCGAAGCAGGTGAGAGTCATTCTCTCCGGGGAAGGCGCCGATGAACTCTTCGGTGGCTATGTTCGCTACATGCCCATTGCGAGCGAATATTTTCTGCGCAAAAAATATCCTTCCTATGAGTATCTCTTCGGGAAGCACTTTGGGCCGGAGGATTACGTTGACGCGTTTACCCGCGTCACGTGCCGGAACACGGAGCATTTCGAGATGGTGCGTGAGATTCTGAAGCCGTTCTTCGCGATGTTCCCAGATCCCGTGAATGCCATGGGATTCGCGGACTTCAAGCTCATTTTCCCCAGTCTCATGCAGATGGGGGACCGGATGGCGGGTGCATTCGGCATCGAGAATCGTTGCCCGTTCCTCGATCGCCGCATCATCGAGTTTGCCTTCAGTTTGCCGCCCGCATATAAAATTGATAGTTTGCATCAGAAAGTGATCCTTCGGCGCATTGCCGCGAAACACGGGTTGCAGGATGCCATCGCTATGGAAAAGCGCGGCATGTCCATCCCGTACAATACCTGGAGGAATCAACCCGGATGGGATCGTACTCACTACTTCCGTTTTCTTCAGGAGACATGGCACACGCTGTATCAGAAAAAGCCGGCAAAGAAACCGTCCTTGTTACCGGAGCGTCCGGTTTCATTGCGTCCCACGTAGTGCCGGCGTTACTGGAGAGAGGTTTTTCCGTTCTCGGCGTGGATCGTCTGCCGTGTGTGCATCTTCTCCCGGCGGAACGTTTTGAGTTCCGGCAGATGGATATTGACGATCTCCATTCGCTTGAGGGCATGGACTACGTCATTCATCTCGCGTTTGCGACGAGTATCCCCGGCTCCATGCAGGATCCCGTCGGGACAACCTACAACAATATCGATCTTGGCGTGAAAATGCTCCAACGTGCGAAGGAGGCGCATGTGAAGAAATTCCTGTACCCATCGACGGCGTCGCTCTATGGCAATCAGCCTTTGCCATGGCGGGAGACGATGTCCGCGTACCCTGCTGAACCCTACTCCCTGCAAAAATACGCGCTGGAGCGTTTCTGCCAGTACTATGCCGCGCAGGGACTTCCCACGGTAATTTTCCGTCTGTTTCAGGTTTTTGGAGAGAGGCAGCGCGCGGATCAGGTGCTCGCAAAATTCTTTCAGTGCAGGAAAGAGGGGAAACCCATCCCCGTCACGCAGACGGATCAGGGGGGAAATGGCGCCAGCGCAAGGCGGGATTTTGTGTACGTCGGCGATATCGCGGAGATTTTCTGCGAAGCGCTCACGTCCGATCGCGTCGGAAAAGGGGAGATCATCAACATTGCATCCGGCTCTAACTACACGATCCGGGAAATCGCGGAACTCATTAGCTCTCAGATTGAAATCATCCCCAAGCGCAGCTTCGATCTCGATGAGCATCTCGCGGATATCACGAAAGCGAAGGAACTTCTCGGATGGAAGGCAAAGACGGATATCAAGGCGTGGCTCAGAAATCACCTCAAGACGCTATGATCACCCATCGCGATCGCTGCCGGATGTGCGGATCGAAGGAATGCACGATGTTCCTGGATCTCTGCGATCAGCCGCCGGCGAATAGCAACATCCGGCTGGGAGCGTGGTTGAAGCACCCGGAACCTCTCTACCCCCTGCAAGTCTATTTCTGCCATGACTGCAATCTGGTGCAGCTCCTCGACGATGTCGCGAAGGAGGAGCTCTTCTCGGTGTATCAATTTGTCTCATCAGGCGTGGGGAACACCCCGAAGCACTTCCAGGAGTACGCGCAGGAACTCACGGAGAAATTCCTGAAGCCCAGGGAATTCATCGTCGAAATAGGTGGCAATGATGGCGTGCTCCTCTCCGAACTCCGGGACGTGCGCACACTCAACATCGAACCGGCGACGAACATCGCACCGATGGCATGGGCACGGGGCGTTGCAACCATCAATGATTTCTTTACAAGCGATCTCGCGAGACGTGTGGCGGGATCGCACGGCAAAGCACAGGTGGTCATGGGCAATAATTCCATCGGATTGGGGATTCGCAAACAGCGCGGCTCGAA
>CAYIRQ010000007.1:0-23137 GCA_964365905.1 uncultured Candidatus Peribacteria bacterium | reverse complement strand
CTCTGCCCGCCTTCTCGAGATTGCAGACGATCTCACGACTATCATTCGAAAGTATAAACCGGATCGCGCGGTCGTCGAGAAGCTGTACTTTGAGACCAATCGGAAGACCGCGATGGAGGTGGCGCAGGCGCGGGGGGTCATTCTTCTCACCCTTGAAAAGGAAGGGATTCCCGTGCTCGAGCCGACCCCCCTCGAACTGAAAGCGGGGGTGACGGGGGATGGGAGAGCGGATAAGCGCCAAATGCAGGCGATGCTCTCGATCATCCTCAAGCTTCCCAAAGATTTCTTCTCGGGGGTTTCGGATGATGCGAGTGATGCGGTGGCACTTGCGGTCTTTGGGGCTCAAAGTTCGCGAGTTTCCCTTGACCCCCTTCTGAAAGCTGCGTAGACTGCGGTCAGTGATTTCTCTCACATTCCTCCTCCTCGGCGCGAGTCTCAAACTCATGATGATGATGCGCATGCGCCTCGCGAGGGAGCTGGCGAAAGTGAGAATGTAAGAATCTTCACTCCGAAAGCCACCACACCCTCGCCGAAGCGAGGGTTTTTTGTATTTTTATAACCATTTTTCTTCCCCATCACGATGGAACATCGCATTGAGAGAACATTCCACGTCTCGGATACCCTCGGTGGCCCCTATACAGGCGATCTCACAAAACGCGTCGATCCCGATGCGCTGACCACGATTGCCGTTCGTTCCGGATGGCAGGCCGACGAGGCGTATGACATTTTTGGACGCGAAGGAATTCTTCCCTATCTCGCGTTTGAAACGTGGCGGCTCTGTGAACGGGAACAGAATCCCTCTGTTGGGCGGGCTGCATTTGTGGGGAATGCAGCCCCTCGCTATGGGGGGAAAGAAGTCCACGTCGATACCAATGGAAATGGCACAACTTTCTATGTTTCCCGTTTTCCTCAGATCGACATCATCACGCATCTCCATGGACTGATACATTTGCGAGAGGAAGTGGCAGAGAATCGCGGGGAATTCTATCGAGTGGTGAATTTTAATCCGAAACAGCAATTTCGCTCTTCCGAGGTGGAGTCGCATGTCCTCCAAGACGAAAATCTCGTTGCAGCTCCTGATGCTATTGAAAAGATTCCCGTTCCGTTCTCTGCTTCCGTGGGAAGAGTGGACAGATTTGGCTCCATTAATTTTCTGTGTCGGGACACCGAAGCGTTTTGCCGGGAGCTCCTGAGTAGTGCTGTTGCAAGCCGTGTCAACGTGCAGATTGGAACCGAACAACGTGAATGTCGCGTCGCACTTCTCAATGATTTGAAAGATTTTCAAGGGTGCGAGGATCCCAATGACAAAGAAGGCAAAAAACCCGCGTTCTACAGAGATGATGGGAGAGATAGGAGACTCGCCCTCGCATGGCCATGGCCAGAATGGCTCAAGAAACTGCCGAATCAGGTGCAGGCAGCGATCAAGGTACAGAATTCTCCCTTTTATCATTTCCGACGACCTCCGGAGAAGCGTGTACACGAACTCGATGAAGGGTTCATCGAGGAGGGGGAGGAGTTGAAGATTGTTTCTTAACGCTCTTTCACATCATCGAGCTCTGCACTGTCGGCCGGTGCCCACTCGGCGTGGGTACCACTGGCAGTGCTTGCTGGAGAAAGGAGGAAATGATGGCGAAAAAGGAGTTTGATGTGTTGAAGAGGAAACCTGACGAGATATTCTATACGATGCGTATCGCCATCCCATGAATATCGAACAGTACATTGCAACCATCCAGAATCCATGGTCCCCCATCGAGATCGCACGTTTCGATGACCATGTCATCAGACTTGCGCTCTTCCATGGCGAATACCATTGGCATTTCCATCCGAACGGGGACGATACGTTCTATGTCTATCGGGGCGAGGTTGTGATGCAAATGCGCGGGAGAGAAGATCAGATTGTCCGGGAAGGGGAATTCTTTGTTGTTCCAAAGGGCACTCCGCACTGCGCGAAAAGCGAGAGCAAATCCTACGTTGTGATGTTTCAGTCAAAGGCATTGGAGTCTGTGAGGTTGTGAGCAGGAAGAGCAGACATGTGTCAACGTGTTAACACATTGGTACATGTAATAATGTTTTAAAACATTGAACCAGTGGAGAGAGTGGCGAAGGGGGTGCATTGCGGAGCTTCACCACTTCGCCTTCACCTTGTACTTTCGGAAGTTCCTGTCCGGTGTGAGGATCGTGAGGTCGTGCGTGAGGGCCTGGCAGATGAGCATATGATCGAAGGGGTCGCGGTGATGATAGGGCAGGTTCTGGAGATGCAGTGCCATCTGTTCATCGAAGGCGAGCGGGCGGATTCTGTGCGCCTCCCTCCACTGTGCAATAAACGCGGATGGCTCTGCAGAGAGGAGCAACCTCTTCGTTCTCCATTTCATGATCATTTCCCACGCGGAGATGGAACTGAGGTACAAGGGATTCTCTGCATTGGTGATGATGTCTGCCACGTTCGTGGACAGCTTTCCCGGCTCAACGGCCAACCAGATGAATGTGCAGGTATCGAGGAGGAACGAGGTCATGTCTCATTCGCCGGGTGATATCCCCATGCTTGCAGTTCCTCTTCCGTGAGCGGGTCAAAGAAGTGTGTCATGTCGACCTGTACTTTGCCCTGTGCGAGCCCGAGTGGCCTCCTCCCCGGATGCGTCGTTGCAATGGGTTTCAGCTCCGCGAGCGGAATGTTGCGTTTGCAGATGTAGATCTTCTCCCCTTGCTCGAGGAGGTTCAGGAGCTCACTGAGCTTTGCCTTCGCCTCATGGATATTCACCATCATGGTCATATTGTAGATCATGTAGTTGATCAGATCAAGAGATGATTGATCAATTATTGTGTTCAAACTTCTCCGGTGGGCGCTTGTTCGAGGATGATCTCGTCACCCTGCTCCACCTGATACTTTTCCGCGAAATTTCCCTGATTGATCGCGATCTCGACTCTCCCGAAGTCATCATCCATGATCACTGCTTCTCCTTTGGGGACGTCACCGAAGGTGCGTCGGTAGGGGAGAGACACTGTGCGATCTTTGAGAGTGAGTGAGAGTGAGTCTCCGGCACGTGCGAGTTTGTGCATCTCTTCGTGACGGACGTTCAGGAAGATGCTGCCGAATCGATTGCGGAGGATTGCGCGCGCTTCGATGCGACCTCCTGCAAAGAGTGCTTCTTCATAAGCGGCTGGTGTGAGTTCCTTCACAGGCACCTCAGCCCCAAACGCACTTGGGGAAATACCGGCAGCGAGGTGCGCAGCGACTGGCGCAAAAACGTCTCTTCCGTGGAAGATGGGGGAGACCGGGAGGCGCATGTATTTCTCGTTGCAGGGATGAGAACGCCGTTGTCCGGTCCGATGAGAAAGTCTCCGCGACCGGTTTCGATCGCGATCCCCCGGCGTTTCGTCCCCACGCCCGGATCGACGACGCAGATGTGGAAGCCTCTCTGGAGATAGAAGACGGATTCGAGGAGCTTCGCTCCTTCAGTGGTATCAAACCCCGTGATGTCGTTTGCGAGATCGATGATCTCTGCTTCCGGGCAGATCATGAGGATGGTTGCTCGCATCACGCCGAGTCCCTTATTCCCCGGACCAAAGTCGGTGGAAATACTGATGAAGGGTTTCTGCACGACAGAGAGTGTATCAGGCTCGTCTTCTCTGATCTGATTTCATTGATGCTTTCTCGCGCTTAGGTAAATCGCGACAGCGATAAGAGCAAAGCCTGCGGCGACGACCGCGGCGATCATATAGAACAGTGTGAGAGCGTCGAGTGTCATCATGGCTTGAAGGAGAGGAAGAAGAAGCTGAGTGACCAGAAGATGAATGCCAGTGTCAGCCCCAATAATGCAGCAAATGGGCGGAATGCGTCAATAAGGAACGGTAGGAAAATGGATGCGAATAGCACCTGTGCGATATCCAGACAGATAGATGCGCAGTTTTCCTGCAGCTTGTTTAAGTTGATGATTTGCAGTGATGGAGGCATCACGATCATGGTATAGAGAGTGTCATGTCACTTCAATGACCGATTCCTGTCTTCGATGTGATTTTCTCTGAATTCTTTGCAATTCCCAGCATGCGTTCGGCAGCGCGACGTGCGCGCATCACGAGAGCGGGGTTCATGAGGAGACCGGCACGGACTTCGGGGATTCCGCTTTGACGGAGGCCATAGAGTTCGCCCGGGCCACGAAGTTTGAGATCGATTTCCGCGAGATGGAAGCCGTTTGTGAATTGCTCCATCGCAGCCAGACGTTCGGAATGCGCCTGGTGCTGATTGGTCGTGCAGAGGAAGCAGTAGCTCTGATGGTCGTCGCGTCCCACACGCCCGCGCAGCTGATGCAATTGCGCGAGACCGAAGCGCTCCGCGCCTTCGATGAGGATGATCGAGGCATTCGGCACGTCGATCCCTACTTCGATCACCGAGGTCGAGACGAGAATATCCGTCTTCTTCTCTTTATATGCCCGCATGATCCGGTCTTTCTCCTCCGACGTGAGTTTGCCATGCAGTGCTTCGATGCGTCGCTTCGGGAAAATGCCTTTGAGGCGCTCGACTTCGGCGAGCACATTGCGCACATCGGCAAGTTCGTCGCTTTCTTTGATGAGCGGACAGATCACGTAGACCTGCCTGCCGTCTCCGATCTCCTTATCCATGAAGAGCTCGATCGTTTTCCGACCGTTCGGTGGCACGACCTTCGTCTTGATCGGCTTTCGATTGCCCGGTTTTTCGAGGAGGACGGAGAGATCGTGATCGCCGTAGGCGGTGAGCGCGAGCGTCCGGGGGATCGGGGTCGCCGTCATCGAGAGGACGTGCGGCGATCCCTTCTCCTTGAGCGTGCGGCGCTGCTCGACACCGAACCGATGCTGCTCGTCGATGATCGCGAGGCGAAGATCCTTGAAGCGCACATCCCCCTGAATGAGCGCGTGCGTGCCGATGACGAGATCCACCGTTCCAGAGGCTGCGCCAAGCTTGATCCGCTCCGCATCGTCCCGGGGGGTTGATCCGGTGAGGAGGGCGACGGTGGGGAGGTTGTAGGTTATAGGTTTTAGGTTATAGGTTCGATCGGTAAGGAGAAACTGATGAAAGTTGAGGAGGAGCTTTGTGATGTTCTCCGCGTGCTGCTTCGCGAGGACTTCCGTCGGCACCATGAGCGCGCACTGCCCGCGCGAAGCCCCCGCATAGAGGACATTGATCATCACGGCGACCGCGACGAGCGTTTTCCCGGATCCCACGTCCCCCTCGAGGAGGCGCGACATAGGGACCGTTTTCTCAAGATCCTTGAGGATCTCATAGATCGCGATCTTCTGACTATTCGTCGGCGTGAAGTTGAGAGAGCGGAAGAACGCGCGGATGAGCTCGGGGTTCATCGGGATCGCGAGCCGCTTCTCGGCCTCTTCCTGCCACTGCATCTTGCGCTCGAGCGCCGTGCGCTGGAGCTCAAACAGTTCCTCAAAGTCCATGCGTGCTTGCGCTTTCATAAGCTTCTCTCCGGATTCTGGAAAGTGCATCTGCTCGATTGCCTGAGCGCGCGAAAGAAGATTCTCAGAGCGAACAATGTCCGCGGGGAGCGTTTCTGGTATTTGCTTCATCGCCGGACGGACAAGTGCCATCTTTTCCCGGAACCAGCGGGTTGAGAGTATCTGGCCGCCGACTGCTGTTGGTTGTGCATAGACTGCAACGAGCCGCCCGGCATGAAGAAGTTCCGTGCGATCCCCGCGCTCAAAGGTCGGACTCTGAAGCGTGAGCTTCCCCCGGACCGTCCCGATCTTTCCTGTGAGAACGAGTTCCATGTCCTGCGGAAGCATGCGTGCGATATGCGGTTGATTGAAGAAGACGATCTGGCACTGATTCCCATTCGCGTCCGTGAACACCGCCTGCACCAAAAATTTTCGTTGCTTCCGTGTTCGGATAATTTTGAGATCGGAAACGACGCCGCGGAGGGACACTTTCTCACCTTCTTCGACATCATCGAGCGTTCGCACCTGCGACAGGTCTTCATGTGCTCGCGGAAGCATGAGAATCAGATCTCCCGCCGCGCAAATCCCCACGCTCTCGAGCGCATCGATGAATTGCTCCGTGGTGCGGAGGAGCGTTGGGGCGAGGGGGTCATCTAAGCGCAGCATAATGCGGTTCCTATGGTACATCGATCTGAGACTCCACAAAGCAAACCCCGAACATCTCTTGCCTGTGTGGCACGGGCTTAAGCCCATGCCACTTCCTATCGTACAATCATTTCATTCCGTTCTGGACCTGTTCCTATAAAGGAAACGGGCACACCAACTTTTTCCTCGATGAAGCGGACGTAGCTCTGAGCATTCTTTGGGAGTGCTTCAAAAGAAGTGATGCCGCGGGTGGATTGCTTCCAGCCTGGTAACCTTGTTGGTTCGTTTCCATGATCGTACACAGGAATCGTTTCATCTTCATCCAGAACATCGAGCTTTGTCAGATTGAGATGCGTGAAGCCATTGAGCGCTGCGGCGAAGCGAAGACCCTCGAGATCGAGCCACCCACAGCGGCGCGGCCGACCGGTCGTTGCTCCATATTCACCGCCGCGCTGACGCAGCCGGTTTGCATCCTGCTCCTGCGCTTCCGTGGGAAATGGCCCTGCTCCCACGCGTGTGCAGTATGCTTTCGCGACACCAATGCAGCTCGTGAGAGCTCGCGGCGGAAGGCCAAGTCCCTGGAGCGCCCCTGCGGCCGTCGTCGAGCTGCTCGTGACATAGGGATAGGTTCCGTGATCGATATCGAGGAGCGTTCCCTGTGCGCCTTCGATGAGAATCTTTTTTTCTTTCGCGACACATTCCTGGAGCAATGAAACGGTGTCAGCGATGCATGGAAGAAGAATCTCGGCTCCCGTCCACTCCTCCCGCTTTTCTCCTCTCTGCAGAGCCTCCATGCGGATGCCTGTCCGTAACGCCTTTTCCGCGTAGGCCGGTCCGATACCGCGCTTCGTCGTTCCGATGCCTCCATCCGTTCTCGCCGCTTCGATTTGCGCGTCCTTCTCCTTATATTCCTCGAGAACGACGTGCGCGGCGCGCGCAATCCGCAGGCGCGGGAGAATGTCCACCCCCGCGTCTTTTAACGTGTGAATTTCTTCGAGCAATGTTGGAATGTGAATCACCATCCCGCTTCCGAGGATGACCGTCTTCCCGGGATGGAGCGATCCCGCCGGGAGCAGGTGGAACACATGCTTCTTTCCTCCGACGACGATCGTGTGCCCGGCATTCGCGCCTCCCGCAGCGCGTGCGAGGACGTCAAAATGCGGAGTGAGGAAATCGATGATCTTGCCTTTTCCCTCGTCCCCCCACTGCGCGCCGAGGATGGCGCAGGCATTCCCAAACGTGCGGAGGAGCGTATGCATGAGGCGCAGTGTCACATTGTCATATTGCGCGCTAGAATGCCAGAGATGTTTTTGTTTCGCCGGAAACGGAAGGGTCTTGCCCTGTACTCGAGCGAAGCGAGTAGTACGGGGTTCACCCTCCTTGAAGCGCTCCTCACGATCGCAATCATGAGCGGCGTCTCGGCCGTCGTGTTCTCCGAACTGAACATCCCCGATATCCTCGCTCGCACGCGCAATGCAGAGAGATCATCCGAAGCGAATGACTTGCTTGGTGCAATCGAAGCGTACAGTGTCGATCAGGATGGCACGTTGCCACCGCAGGCGCTCCTTCCCCCCATTCCAGGTACGACGACGTTCTCCAGTGCTCATATCATCGGCAGCAATTTCGATGATCCCAAGGGGGCTGCGGTGGGGGACATCGATGGCGATGGGGATAAGGATGTTGCAGGACTTTCGGATGACGATGGCGTGAAGTGGTGGGCGCGTTCCGGAACTGCTCCCGCATACACCTGGACGGGCTACGCTGTGGACAGCTCCTTCGAAGGTCAGGAGGATATAGCACTCGGGGATCTCGATGGCGACGGCCGACTCGATATCGTTGCAACGGCGGAGGATGATGACGAGGTTGCCTGGTGGAGGAATCAAGGGGGGGCTCCCGCGACGTTCGGTTCCAAAGTTATCATCCAGGTAAATCACGACGAGGTCCGACAGCTTGCCCTTGCAGACATGGATAATGACGGCGATCTCGATGTCATCGTTGGATCGGATCCCAACGCAAAGAAGGTGCGGTGGTATCGCAATGATGGAACACCGCTTGGGCCGAACTGGGAGTATCGTGATCCCGAAGATAACTTCGGGCACGTGCACTGGATCACTGTTTCCGATCTTGATGCTGATGGGGACAAGGACATCCTTGCAGTTTCCAAGGATCAAAAGGATCTCACGTGGTGGGAAAATCGGTTGCTCAATGGCGGTACTCCCTGGGTGAATAACTGGAATCGGTTCGACATCGATAGTAACTTCGGAAGCAGTGCCGAGGGAGTGTTTGCAGGATTGCTCGACACAGACACGGACGTGGACGTTGCAGGAATCGGCAATAGCGGCGTCAGTTACTGGGAGAATGACGGCACCCCCAATAACAGCAACTGGGTCGAAAAAATCATTGCGACGAACTTCGGTGGCAATGCGCTCACGGGGGGAGATTTGGACGCAGATGGCGATGTTGATCTCGTGGGCGCGAGCGCGGGGGGAGACAAAATCGCATGGTGGCAAAATAAGGGTGCGGATAGTTTTTCGGGAACATCCATCATCGCAAGCGGGAGCAGTGTCAATGGTGTGGAGAGCGTTGCTCTTACTGATCTTGATAGTGACGCCGATCTCGATCTCGTTGCAGCCATCGGCAATACGAACAAGATCGTCTGGTGGGAGAATCTCCAGATTCCCGGCGTATCGCCTCCCGCCCCGGTTGCCAATATCACGGATGACTATAAGCCTGTTTGTCTGCAAGGAATTCCTCTCACGACGTGTGACGCCTTGGGCGGGTCTCATCTCGATGTTCTCGTGCCGACCTTCATCAAAGAAATCCCCGTGGACCCCAGTGGCAGTGGATCGTTTCTCACAGGGTATGAGGTACGTCTCGAGAGTGGGGCGCCTGCGCTCTCCATTCGGGCGCCTCTTGCGGAACTGGGAAAGTCGATCGAGCTCAAAGGTCCCGTCGGAACGGAAAATTGTCTTGTCTGGGATATCGTGAGTGACGAGCGCATCTGCGTTCTCTTCGAATAGTCCGGGGATTCTGCTAGAATTTCCTCATTCCTCACATATGAGCCGCTTCTTCCGTTCTCCGCTCCTCTCGTTCATCATTCGGGAACCTCGTCGCACGGGGATGACCCTCGTCGAAGTCCTTCTCTCGATCGCGATTCTCACGGCGCTCTTTCTCATCGTAACATCGAGCATTGATATCGGAGATATTTTTGGAAAGCTGTCGTCTACGACCGATGAAACGGGCGTGCGGGAGATCACGCGGGGCATCACGGCGTACCGCTGGGATCACGAGGGGAACCTGCCTGTTGACGCAGGCATTGGAGCTTCTCTGAAACCTGTCTGCAAGGGGGAGGTAAGCAAGGTTGCATGTGATGCGGTGGGAGGGGTCTATCTGGAATCCGTCGTGAGTGGCGGCTACCTCACGGAGATCCCGGTCCAGAAAGATTTCCTCGCGGAAACGGAAGTGCGGTCCGGATTTCAGGTGCAGTTTCCGGTTGCGGGAGGACGTCTTCGCGTGGTGAGTCCCTCGGGGAAGGAGTTTGTGCACTAGAATGGGGACGTGTCCCGGTAGCTCAGTTGGATAGAGCGGAAGCCTTCTAAGCTTCAGGTCAGAGGTTCGACTCCTCTCCGGGACACCATCCGGCTTCGTAAAACTTCGCCGCGATAACGAATAGGTTATGACTCGGCGAAGCCGGAGGCGAAGACGGTCTCTCCGGGACACGATATTGACAATATGTGTTAGTTGGTATATCATGCTGGCATATTATTCCCCCTTGCGTTTATGCCTAATCTCCAAGAAGTTGCAAAAAGTGTCGTCGGCAATAGTGGCGAAGTTGTTGTGGACCAAGCAGAGGGAAGAACGGGTGTCAATCTCAATATCTTTGAACCAAGCACGGTTGAGGAACGACGTCGAATCTATGGTATTGCATTCGATTTAGAATCAAGGCTTCGGGTAGCCTTGACACAGGCTGGCGCAACGAACATCGAGTTCAACACGCAATATCCCCGATACGGGGCGTAGTAGCAAGTAGCACTGATATTCTAGGGCGGGTGAACGAACTGTTAGACGGTTCACCACCCGTCTTTTCATTGCTCACTCATCGGCATGACTTTTCGACATGATTTTCTTGCCATGGAAATTGCCTTCTGCTTACCTTCCTCTCTATGGAAGGACTGGAAAGCACTGGCAGCGAGAAGTGGGGTGCGGAAGCCTTGAGTCTTCTTGAAAGTGTGCAACCCCAGATTCGAGAGGCTGTGAGAGCGGAGGCTCAAGCACGTGCTCTCACGAAGAGGCGGAATGGTGTGACCGTAGAAGATGTACGGGGAGCGCATGGGGATGTGGTGGCGGTGCAAAAAAATGGAAATTTCGATCCTCTCCTTGCTGTCCTTGGGACAATGGCATGGATGAGAAGTCTCGCAGAGAAGGGGGCATCACCAGACCGCCTCGAACCTCTTCGTGATGCGCTCAGGGAAGTGCGCCGGTTTGTAGGTGAGCAGGGGTGAGTTTTCCTGGCATGTCTTTCCGTCAATAGTCTCCAGGGCATTTTTCTGCTATACTGAGAGGATGGACATGTCGAACCTGCAGGCAGATTCACTCTCTTCCGAGGAAGAGAAAACAGACGTGGAGAGGAATAAGGATGTCGCTGCGGCGAGCTACCTTTGGATTCTCTCGCTCGTCGTACTCTACAAACGCCGCGATTCTCCGTTCATCCAACATCACAGCAAGCAGGGCGCATGGCTCTTTGTGCTCAGCATCCTCCTCTGGATGATCCCCGGTATCGGGCATCTTCTCGAGTTCTTCGTCCTCGGAGGGATGATCATCGGTTTCCTGAATGCCGCACAAGGGAGATATCACGATCTCCCTCTCATCGGGCAGCTTGCAAAGGGGACCCTCACCCTCCGCGATCTCTGGAAGATGTTTCTCGCATTTTTTGTGCGGGCGGTCGACGTGCTGAAGAGGGCGGTGGGTATCGGGAAGGGGGAAACTGCTCCGGGGGCAGTTGCTCATGCGGAGGAGAGGAGGGCGGAATAATCCCTTCGTCATTTCACCCTCTTCCTCTCATGCTCCTTCAGGAGTTTCTTGCGCAGGCGAAGAGATGCAGGGGTGATCTCCACGAGCTCATCATCCTCGATGTATTCGAGCGCCTGCTCGAGGCTCATTGCCGTGACGGGCGTGAGCTGGATCGCATCATCAGATCCCGATGCGCGCATGTTGCTGAGTTTCTTCCCTTTCGTGAGATTCACGACGATATCCTGATCCTTTGCGCTCTCCCCGACGATCATGCCTTCGTAGAGAGGTTGACTTGGGCTAATAAAGAGTTGCCCGCGTTCCTGGATATTCCAGAGGTCATACGCTGTGGCCTTGCCATCAATCATCGAAATGATAGAGCCATGGGAACGCTTCGAAATCTCTCCTTTCCAGGGCTCATACGCGACGAAGGAATGCGTGAGGATGCCTTTACCGCGCGTCTCGATGATGAAATCGCCACGGAAACCGAGGAGGCCTCTCGTAGGAACACGGAATTCCATGCGCGCATGACCCTCACGAACACGCATATCGAGGAGCGCCCCTTTGCGCCGCGCGAGCATATCAATGACGGTCCCCTGGAATTCCTCGGGAACATCAATGATCACCTGTTCGATCGGTTCCTCTTTCCCATCTTTGCCTTCTCGCACAATGACCTCGGGGCGCGAGACCTGGAGCTCGAATCCTTCTCTGCGCATCTGCTCGATGAGCACGGAGAGATGGAGTTCGCCGCGTCCGGACACTTTTGATTCATCGCTCTCGGGGAGTAGCTCCACTTCAAGTCCGACATTTGTCTCACATTCTCGGAGCAGTCGGTCGCGGATGTGACGAGTGGTCACGAGTGAACCCTCTTTCCCGGCAAACGGGGAGCCATTCACCATGAAGATCATCGAAATCGTGGGGGGGTCGATCTCGAGCGCTGGGAGTGGAGGAGCGTCCGCATCCGTCGTGATCGTTTCGCCCACCGTGATATCCGGGATGCCGGCAAGCGTGACGATGTCGCCTGCGGACGCTTCGGGAATTTCTCTACGCTCCACTCCCTCCATGCGGAAGAGCTTCGTGATTTTGCCGGAACGCTTTTTCCCATCGGGGGAGAGCGCCGTCACTGCATCCCCGATCTTTGCAATACCTTCGAAGACTCTTCCAACGGCAAGTCTCCCCACGAAGCTATCGTACTGAAGATTGCTCGGTTGCATGCGGAAGGGGGCATCCGTCTTTTGGGGAGCCGCTGGCACTTTCTCGAGAATCATCTCAAAGAGGGGAGTGAGATCGGAAGATGCTTCTTTGAGGCTACGCTTCGCGATACCTTCGCGCGCAATCGTGAAGAGGTAGGGGAAATCGAGCTGGGTATCGGAGGCTCCGAGCGCCACGAAGAGATCGAAGACTTCGTCGATCACCTCCTGCGGACGCGCAGCCGGTTGATCGATCTTATTCACGATCACGATGGGTTTGAGCCCGATCTCGAGCGATTTTTTCAAAACAAATTTGGTCTGCGGCATGGGACCTTCCTGCGCATCGACGAGGAGCAAGACGGAGTCTACGGTCCTGAGCACGCGCTCCACTTCGGATCCGAAATCCGCGTGGCCGGGAGTATCCACGATATTGATCCTGCAATCCTTGTACGTGATCGCCGCATTCTTCGCGTAGATCGTGATGCCGCGTTCCTTTTCCTGCGCATTGCTATCCATCACGAGTTCCTCGACTTTCTCATGCGACGCAAAGGCACCACCCTGCCTGAGCAGGGCATCAACGAGCGTCGTCTTTCCATGGTCCACGTGCGCAATGATGGCGATGTTCCGGATTTGCATGACGCCCTAGGATAGCGCAGATGTATCGAGTGGACACGCGACAACTCTCGCCTTTTCTCGCATCATGGGATCCACTTGTACGGCGGTGAGGAGCACCTGGCTCCTGGAAAGCGCTGTAAGCACTGCCTTCCGATGATGCTCGTCGAGCTCGGAAAAAATATCATCGAGGAGGAGGAGAGGTTTTTCTCCTTTGCGCATCTCGAGGAAGGATGCTTGTAGCAGGAGGAGCGCGAGGACGGCTGCCCGCTGCTCCCCGCGCGAAGCGGAGGTCGCGATGTCGCGACCTTCGAAGAGCAGAGACCAGTCATCCCGATGAGGTCCCACTGTTGTCGTTTGTGTCAGGAGATCCCGTTCACGGTAGTGACTGAGGAGGGAGAGCAACTCTTCCCGCAGCACCGATTCATCGGTTGCTTCTCCTTTCCGTATATAGGTGAAGCATGCTTCTCTGCATCGCTCCCCGAGAAGATGAAGTTCTGATTTCAGCGTCATATTGATCGTCGCGAAGAGCTGCAGCCGCTCGTTCGTAATGATTGCTCCACAACTTGCGAGCTTCTCATCCCACACCGCAAGCATCATGGGTCGCTCGAGTCCCTCTGCAATCGCATGCAGGAGAGCATTGCGCTGCTTGATCGCGCGATCATATTCCGAGAGCGCCTGCTCGTAGGTGGGGGAGACTTGGCGAAGGAGCGTGTCGAGGAGGCGTCGCCGCATCGCGGGTGGCCCCGTGAAGAGAAGGAGATCATCCGGCATGAAGGTGACGATGGGGAGCGTTCCGACATATCGATTGGACGGAGTACGGACCCCATTCACGAAGCATGCGCGCTGCCGGCGTGGCTCGATCTGTGAGACCACTTCCAGCTTCTTTTCTTCGGCATCGTCTGAGCGGCATGTTCCCTGAATGCGGTAATGCTTCTTCTCCCACTGCACGAGATCAGCTTCCTCGGAATCGCGCGGAGAGGAGAGGAGCGCAAGGATCGCGATGGCCTCAAGCACATTCGTCTTCCCCGTCGCATTCTCTCCGAGGAGAATGGTCACGTGTTCCTGCTCCGGAAAGTGGAGCTCGAGAGAGCCGTAGCTCCGGAAGGATTCGAGGGTGAGGGAGAGGAGGCGCATCGGGGGATGGGAATAAAAGAATAAAGGAATATAGGGGAATGATGAAGGTTGGTCCCTTTATTCCTTTACTCCCTTATTCCTGTATTCCTCAATGACCTTTTCCACCACCTCCCGATACTCCTTCCTCTTCAAATACTTTGGAAGATCCGCTGGATCGATCCAGAGGTACTGATCGAGTTCCCGTTTATCCACCTGGACGCTCAGAGAGCGCGGCACAAATGCGACAAAGAAGTCGAGTCTCTGACCCTTGAAGCGCGGATGCTTCGCGCGGATGAATCCAGCCGGATAATCGTACTGATAGTGATGCTGCGAGCGATGGAGTTCGCCTTCGACTGTAACCCCGGTCTCCTCCATGAGCTCCCGTCGCGCCGCTTCTTCCATTGTTTCTCCTTCTTCAATCCCGCCCTGCGGAATCTGCCATGCGTCATTCTTGCGGGGTTTATGGACGATCAAGACCTCCATGTTTTCATCCTTCTTTCCTTTGCGAAGAAGGATAACGGAGACGCAAGGGCGGTGCGTTGTCATACGACAAGGATACCGAGGAGTCCGAAGAATCCGAAGAGTCCGAGGAAGTTTCCAATGAAATCATTGACACAAGGAAAGAAGACGTCATACTGATGTCGCCAATGCAGTCCTTCTCGATGACGAAGAAGGCGACCACGAAGACGACGACCCATTCGTCGGAAGCGGTGCTGCACGCGTAAATTTCTTTCCCTCCCTCAGCCCCTTCCGACCTACAGGAAGGGTGTTTTGCCGTATGCCTTCCTATCTTAAAATTTCCGAGCAGCAACTTTCGCTCGAACTCCAACCCGGTGAGGCGTGGCCGAGCGCGGCGGATCGCAGTGTGCATCCCTGTGTAAGAATGCACTATCTTCGTCGATCATTGCACGTGTGTCTCACAAATGGTATTGCGAGCAGTCAATCTGAGAAGAGGAAACATCTCGTTCCCTTCTATGAAGAAATGGCAGAGGAATACAGGCGATACATTCAATTGTGCAGGGAAGAATTGGCGGCAATGCTGCAGAGGCGGGTGTACCCATATATTCCTGTTTCTGTTACCCTTCCTCACAATGTCTCTTAAGAAGCTTGAAGGGGATGCGCTCGCGAACATGCGTCACTCGCTCGCGCACGTCCTTGCGCAAGCGATTTTGAAATTATGGCCGAACACGAAGATCACGATTGGTCCGCCCATTGATTACGGATGTTATTACGACTTTCTGTTCGAGAAACCCATCTCCGATGCCGATTTTTCTGCGATCGAAAAAGAGATGCGCAAGATCGTCCATCAGGGGCAAACATTTCGCAGAGATGACCTTTCGGCCGCCGATGCGAAGATGTACTGGAAGAAGCGTGGACAGCCATTCAAGGTCGAACTCATTGAGGATTTGGAGAAGAATGAAGGTGTGAAGACGGTCTCGCACTACACCAATCTTGGCCCGAAAGGCGAAGAGACATTTGTCGATCTTTGTCGTGGAGGACATGTCGAGTCTTTCAGGGAAATCAATCCTGATGGATTTAAAATCTTGTCACTCGCGGGCGCCTACTGGCGCGGCGACGAGAAGCGGCCTCAGCTTACGCGTATGTATGTCGCGGCATTTCCGACGAAGGAAGAACTCGAGGCATACCTTCATATGCTCGAGGAAGCGAAGAAGCGTGATCACCGAAAACTGGGGAAGGAACTAGATCTCTTTATTTTTAGTGACGATGTCGGGCCGGGACTTCCGCTCTGGACGCCGAAGGGCACGATCATAGCCGATGAAATCGAGAAGCTCGCGCGGGAATCGGAAGCGGCCGCCGGTTACCTCCGCGTGCGAACGCCGCACATCGCAAAAGGGAAGCTCTATGAGAAGACGGGGCATCTCGCTCACTATAAAACCTCGATGTTCCCGCCGATGCGTCTCACGGACGATGAAGAGGGAGAGGAGTATTTCCTGAAACCCATGAACTGCCCGCACCATCATCAGATTTTTGCCTCCCAGAAGCGCAGTTACCGGGAGCTTCCCATGCGTCTTGCGGAATACGGACACTGCTACCGCTATGAGGATAGCGGAGCACTCTTCGGGCTCATGCGTGTCCGCTCACTCACGATGAATGACGCGCATATTTACTGCACGGAGGAACAATTCGAGGACGAATTCAACGCCGTGATCGATCTCTACCTCAAGTACTTCTCCATCTTCGGCATCGAGAAGTACGTCATGCGTCTTGCGCTCCATGATCCCAGGGAACTCGGGAAGAAATTTGTGAACGAACCTATGCTTTGGGTAAAAACCGAAGAGATGGTGCGTCGAGCCATGGAGAAAAAGGGGGTTCCTTACATCGAAGTGCCGAACGAAGCCGCATTCTATGGCCCCAAAATCGACGTGCAAATTTGGAGCACCATCGGCCGCGAATTCACGCTTGCGACGAATCAGGTGGATTTCGATGTTCCCGGCAAGCTCGGTCTTTCATACACGGATCGCGATGGATCGGAGAAAGTTCCTCTGTGTATTCATCGGGCTCCGCTCGGGACGCACGAACGCTTCGTCGGTTTTCTCCTCGAACACTTCGCGGGTCTCTTTCCTCTCTGGCTCGCGCCGATCCAGGTCGGCGTCATCCCCGTTGCGCCGGCGCACGAAGGGTATGCGAGGAAAGTCTGTACAGAACTTCAAAAAAATGGCCTTCGAATTCTGTACCTTGATCCTTCGGACACGCTCGGCAAGCGTATCCGCGAAGGAGAGCAGAAAAAAATTCCACTGCTTCTCGTGCTCGGAGAAAAAGAAGCGAGTGCGGAACAAGTTACGCTGCGCAACGTCCAAACAAAAAAGCAACTCACACTCTCTCTACAGGCATTTATTGAGAAAGCGTGTGTAGACGTACGAGAGAGGAGAATCGTGACGCAATTAAGTTAAGGTTTTTGTCGAAATAGTTGGATTTCCCTTGCACAGCAATTTCGCCAAGCACAGACTTATTCCCTTTTTCCTCATTCATTTTTGTCTTTCCCTCCACCCCATAACCTATTCTCATCTTTATTTTGCATTTCTTTTGACATGCATTTTTTCTCACCCTATTTTGATTCCCTTTCCCTCTTTCGGAGTACGTGAGAGGGAGTGATTCTGATTTTTGTCAACTATTCTCTGCGCGCGATGTTTCACCTCTCCATCTCACCAGGCGAACGGAAAGCCATCGCGCGGCTCATGACAGCTGTACTCATTGCATCGATCATCATTCCGTTCGGACAGGAGAGTGCATTCCTCAAGCAATTTGCAAGTATCACAGTCCCGAAGCTTTTTGCGGAAAATGCGACATGTACGGCGAAACTCCGCATCCATGCAACGACGATTCGCAATAAGGGAAAAGGGAACGTGGCTCCGTACTTCACGCTCGCGGATGGAAGCCAGGTCACCGAAGTCGATCTCACGAGCAACGGCAATTTCATCATCGATGGATCCGCTGATCGCGAGGCATCCGGCGTTCCCATCGAGCGCGGCGACGGGTTTGTACGATTCCTCTTCTGGGGTGGTTTTGAGAATGGAGAGAGGAATGCGGAGATCAGCGCAGGAACATTCACATTGGAGAACGCGGTGTTCACGGGGATCGAGAACGAACATCCACATCCCATCGATGCGGGTTTCGGAAACGGGACAAACAGTGATCCCGAGACATGGCCCCTCGGTGAGGGCGGCTTCGACAGCGAAGTCTATGTGACCGATGGGAATCCTGAAGCTCGCTGGGTCATCCGTGTTGCTCCGGATGGGGATTTCTTCAAACTCCGCTACAGGATTGATTGTCCTCAGGCAGACCTGCAGGTCGGAAAGCAGGGGCCGCCTTCCGTGACGCTCAGCGAAACGCAACCCACGAACATCACGTACATGGTCACTGTGCAGAATAACGGTCCTTCGAACGCGGGGGGCGTGACCATCACCGACCCCATTCCTCAGGGATTGTCATTCGTGTCCGCATCCTCCACGACCACCGGCGTGAGTTGTGCAAGTAACGGATCCGAGGTGCATTGCTCCGTCGGCACCATGAACTCGGGCGCGAGCATCCCCATCACAATCGTGTTCAGTGCGCCTGCGACGCAGGCAGCAGGCTGCACAACGCGTCAGGTGCAGAACACCGCTTCCGCAACGTCTGCAACCGGCGACCCGAGCACAGGGAATAATCAGTCGCAGTTCACGGTGACTCTGAATTGCCCTGCGGTTCCGACCGCAGAACTCAGCATCCAGAAGACCGGTTCTGCCAGTGTGCTCCTGAGTTCCACGCAGCAGACTCCGATCACGTATACCGTTCTCGTCTGGAACGACGGCCCCGCTCCGGCACAGAATGTCGTTGTGACAGATCCCCATCCCCAGGGCCTTTCCTTCGTTTCCGCATCCTCACCGATTGTCGGCGTGACCTGCGCGAGCAACGGTGTGCAGGTGGTATGCACGATCGGAACATTGAATACCCTGATACAGGTGCCGATCACGATCACGTTCAGCGCGCCGGCGGTCGCAGCCACATCCTGTACGGAGCAGGAGGTGTGGAATACCGCCACACTCTCGTCCTCCACTGCAGATCCCACCTTGGACAATCAGTCCTCGATGTTCACGACGACGCTCGCATGCCCCTCAGCTCAATGTGGCGATGGCATGCTGGATACAGGCGAGGAATGTGACGATGGCAATGCGTCAAATGAGGATGTTTGCACGAACCAATGCCGCTTCACGGTCTGCGGCGACACATTTCAGCAACCCGTGGGTCGCGACGGCATCCTGGGAACCGCGGACGACGAGGAGTGCGATGACGGGAATACGATTGCGACGGATGCCTGCACGGCGCAATGCAAAACGGCCCGTTGCGGAGACAGCATTGTCCAGCAAGAAGTGGAAACGTGCGACGAAGGAAATTTGAACGGCACTCCGGGACGCTGCAATGCGAGCTGCACCGGGACGGTCGCGCAGGCGGATCTTTCGATTCAGAAGGACGATGAGAATCAGCCCAATGTGATTCCCGGACAGACCTCGACCTTCCGCATCACTGTCCTCAACATGGGGCCGGGAACTGCCCGCGACGTTGTTGTCGATGACATCACACCGGGCAACCTGACGGCGCTCTCCACTCCCGCGACAGAGTGCGCCAAATTGGGGAATGGAAATTTCCAGTGTTCGGTCAGCGAACTTCCCTCGGGCGGTTCCCGGACCTTCCTCTTCACGTACTCGGTCGCTCAAGGTGCTTCCTGTAATTCTCAGATTACCAATACCGCGACCGTGCAGACGAGCACATCGGATTCGAATATCGGAAACAATTCCGATAGCGACACCGTCACCGTGCAGTGTCCGATCGTCTGTGGGAACGGCGTGCGGGAAGGAACGGAGGAATGTGACGATGCGAATAGCTCGAATACCGATACCTGCACGACGCAGTGTCGCTTCGCTGCCTGTCCCGATACCTATGTTCAGCCGCAGGGACGTGATGGCATCATGGGAACTGCGGATGATGAGCAGTGTGATGATGGCAACATCGTGGATACGGATGCATGCACGGCAACTTGTCGTTCAGCGCTCTGTGGCGACGGATTTGTGCAAGCCGGAGTCGAAACATGTGATGAGGGTTTGCAGAATGGGAGTCCGGGACGTTGTAATCTCACCTGCACGGGTACGGTGCCTCTTCCGGGTTGCGGGAATGGCATCCGGGAAGGATCCGAGGAATGCGATGATGGAAACACGAGCAACGAAGATGTGTGTACGAATCAGTGTCGCTTCACGGTGTGCGGGGACACCTTCCAACAACCCGTGGGTCGCGATGGAATCCTCGGCACTGCCGATGATGAAGAGTGTGACGATGGCAACGTCGTTCCCACGGATAGCTGTACAGCAATCTGCAAGAATGCGCGCTGCGGTGACGGCGTTGTGCGCGAGGGCACAGAGACCTGCGACGAAGGGTCTCTCAACGGACAGCCGGGGCATTGCAATACTACGTGCAACGGTACGGTGGTTGTTCCCGGTTGTGGCAATGGTGTTCGTGAAGGGACCGAAGAATGCGACGATGGGAATGCATCGAATGAAGATGTGTGCACGATGCAGTGCCGCTTTGCTGCCTGCCCCGACAATTTCATTCAACCGCTCGGACGTGACGGCGTCGCAGGAACGAGCGACGATGAGCAGTGTGATGACGGGAACACTTCAAATAGTGACACCTGCACGAACGTCTGTCGTACAGCGATGTGCGGCGATGGCTTCGTGCACCAGGGAGTTGAGACCTGCGATGAGGGACCATTGAACGGTCAGCCGGGGCATTGCAATAGCACCTGCACGAGCGTCATTCAGAATCAGGTTGATCTCACGATCGAAAAGTCAGGTCCGATAGCGACTTTCCAGAATAATCTCCTCACCTACAATCTCAGAGTCACGAACCTGAGTCCGAACACAGCGACAGAGATCGTTGTCAATGATCCAAGACCGAGCCCTGAGCTCACGTTCCGCGGTGACCTCAGCAGCAATGGTTGTACCTTCATTGCAACCACCCAGGATCCCCATGGCACGGTCGTTTGCAATGGTTCCTTCACACTCGCCGGGAACGGTGCCTTCCGCGATATCACCCTCGTCTTCGGGGTTGATGCGACCGCAAGCTGCGCGTCTCGGTATCTGAATACTGCAACCGTCACGTCCCTGCAGCCCGATAGCAATACTCTGAATAACACCGATCAGGCCGAGCCGACGGATGTCAGTTGCACCTGCGGAGACAGCCGCACCCAGGCTCCAAACGACCTCGGTGTGCAGGAAACCTGCGACGAAGGCAACCTCAACGGCACCCCCGATCACTGCAACCTCACCTGCTCGGGACAGACCTCTCCCGTCTGTGGCAACAGCGTCCGCGAAGGCACGGAAGAATGCGATGATGGAAACATTGTCGGAACCGATGCATGCACCGCGACCTGCAAGACGGCGCGCTGCGGCGACTCTGTTATCTGGCAAGGGCAGGAGACATGTGACGAAGGGCCCCTCAATGGCACCGCCGGTCACTGCAACAGCGCCTGCAACGGCATCACTCCTTCGCTCGTGGATCTCTTCATTACGAAGGATGCCCCCGAGACAGTCACGCAGGATGGGACCTTCAGCTACATCCTGCATGCGCAGAACGTGAGTCAGACGACGACGGCAACGAATGTGGTGATCACCGACCCTGTGCCATCGTCGCTCCTCACCTTCCAACCCGATCCAAACTCTGATTGCTCCTTCGATCCCGCCGCGACCCTCCAAGCTCCCTTCGGCACGATTGTCTGTGGTGGAGCAAACCTTTCCATGGCTCCCGGAACGCTTCTCTCCCGCACGATCACCTTCCGAGTTGCTCCCGATGCCGCCTGCGCATCCTTCTTCCTGAACCGTGCCACGATCTCCTCTCTCGAGCCCGATCTCACGCCCGGAGACAACCTCTCGAATGAAACCCGCACCGACGTGAGCTGCATTTGCGGCGACGGCATCACCCAGACGCCGAATGATCTCAATGTCACGGAGACCTGCGACGAAGGGCCCCTCAACGGCACCGCGGGGCACTGCAATCTCACCTGCAACGGCACCATCCAGCGTCAGGTCGATCTCACGATTGCGAAGTCCGGCCCCGCGTCGGAAACCGTTCTCCGGGGCGCCCCCCTCACCTACACCCTCACTGTCACGAACATCGGATCGGAGACTGCGACCTCGATCGTCGTGACCGACCCCCGCCCCAGTCCCGAGCTCACCTTCCGGGCCGATCTCTCGACTACGGGATGTGTCTTTGACGCAACAACCGCTGATCCCTTTGGTACTGTTATCTGTAACGGCTCCTTCACCCTTGCGGGAAACGGAGCATTCCGCGACCTCACCCTCGTCTTCGATGTTGCTCCCACTGCCCTCTGCTCCTCCCGCTACGGGAACACTGCAAGAGTCCTCTCGCTCGAGCCGGACCTCAATATTGCAAACAACACCTCAGAGACCGTCTTCACGGACGTCTCCTGCACGTGCGGCGACGGTATCCTTCAGACTCCGAATGATCTCAATGTCACGGAAACCTGCGACGAAGGCGTCCTCAATGGCACCGCGGGGCGCTGCAACAATTTCTGCAACGGGATCGTTCCCGGGCAAGTGGATCTCTTCATCAGTAAGGATGCTCCGGCTTCCGTGCCACAGGATGGCATCTTCACGTACACCCTGAGTGCCCAGAACGTGAGTGCGACGACCACGGCGACGAATGTCACGATGACGGATGCAGTGCCGAGTGCTTCTCTCGTGTTCCAGCCGAGTCTGAACGCGCCACACTCTGACTGCGTCTTCAATCCCACCGTAACGACGCAAGCACCGTTTGGAACCGTCACGTGCGGCGGGCCATCCATCTCGCTTGCGCCTGGAGGAACACTGTCTCGCGAACTCACCTTCAAGGTTGCGGCGAACGCCTCCTGCGAAGCCTTCTTCCTGAACCGCGCCACGATCTCCTCTCTCGAACCCGATCTCAATGCCAGTGACAACCTCTCGAACGAAGTCCGGACCGACGTTTCCTGCACGGGCACGCCAGCGGTGACCGAAGCCGATCTCGTGATCCAGAAATCCGGTCCCGCGACGGCGAGTCGGGGAGGAACCATCGCGTATACCATCACGGTTTCAAACACCGGAGCCATCGCCGCAAACAATGTCGTCGTGACGGATCCGCGACCGGGCAGCGATCTCACCTTTAACCCTCTCCTTTCTTCTCCCGCATGTTCCTTCGATGCGGGAACGAACGCAGTGACGTGTACCGCTGCGAGCATCGCCGCTCCCTTGGGAACAGCATCCTTCACGATTGCGTACACGGTGGCGACGACTGCCCCCTGCACCGCTCAGTACCTGAACGAGGCATCGGTGACGGGAGCGGGAGCGGAGCATGACCCGTCCGATAACCAGAGCGCACCGGTGCAGACGAACGTTTCCTGCAGTCCTGCTGGACTCCCGAGCTGCACCCTCACGTCGACGCATGCGGAAGCGAGCCCGGGAAACATCATCACGCTCAACTGGACGTCGCAGAACGCGGTCAGTGTCGGACTTCTCGGTGAACTCGTTCCTGCGAGCGGATCGAAACTCACCACGTTCCCGAATGGCGATACGACGTATTCGCTCGAAGTATTTAATGATCATGGCAGCACGACGTGCACC
>CAYIRQ010000006.1:9746-23797 GCA_964365905.1 uncultured Candidatus Peribacteria bacterium | reverse complement strand
TCGGACTTCTTGAGGTAGCGCTCCCCAGCGACGATGTAGGGGGCGTTGGGGATGATTCCCTTTTGATCTTCCTTCGGGAGTTCCCGTATTTTTGTCATCAGCTTCTTTTCAAACCATTCCTCATAAAAAAGACACGTCTCGACCGTGCATTTGTCATGGATGTCCTCGTAGTAGGAACGATCCCTGAGATGTTGGTGAGGTTTCATCATGGGTGCTTAGAGATTCTCCTGTTGCATGATCTTTTCTACGGCCGCAATCTGCATTTGCGTTGGTCTGTGTATTCCCAAACCCCAACAAATCTCCTCCGCATCTGGATTGATTTGTCCGAGAGCATGAGCGGCATTCTTCACTACTTCGACGGTTATTTTAGCATCATCATTGTTGCTCATGTGATAATGGGAAGAAGAGGAGGAAGCGTATCACGAGTGACAAGAGCAAAGTGGAACTCGGACCCGCACACCTCCGCCCATAGCCTCCCGAGAGCATCCTTGTATTCACTATCTTCGTTTGTAGCGCGATCCTCACCCTTGTACTCCAGCACCCACCACTTCCCGCTCTTTGTCAGAACGATGAAATCGGGATAGAACCCTTCACGCTGGAAACCCTGCAACCGGAAGCCGTCTGTGTCCTGTACGACGTTGCGGAGCCACCAGTCCACGTTCTCATGATTGTCGAGCTGACGAGCGAGTTCCAACTCGGGATTGTTGCAATCCTCGCAGTGATCGAAGAGATGCCGGGTAAAGGATTCTTTCAAAGGATGGAGGAGCGTGAGCTCATGCGGGAAGCGCCACTCGTTCTCTCTACTCGGAGTGAGTTTCCCCGTCTTTTGCAAGGCACGGAATTGCCTCTCCGCCTCCTCTGTGACAAGCCTCTCCACAATCTCCCGGATGCCGTCACGGAGCGCGAACTTCTGCGCGTAGAGTGATGCGAGGGAGCGTTTCTTACGAAGACGCGTGATAAGTCCCCGCAGGAATGCCGTCATATCCCTCCGCTCGACTGCCTGCTCCTGCACATGCCGGGAGAGCCATTGCACGAGTTCCTCCTCCGTCTCCTCGCGGGAGAGTCCGAGCCGCCGGAGCTGCACACGCTTGGAGGTCACGATCGCATCCTCTGTCACATCAATGAGCGCCGTGCTGTTTTCAAGGTGTGCGAGGAGTTCAAGGGATCCTTCCTTCCCTCGGAGCGAAAAATCCGGTGGCAGGAGATCGTAGAAATCGAGCGGTTCCCCGCCGATGCCAAGGTACGGGAGAGAAAAATCCTCCTTCGTGGCGGCGCGAATTGCCTCATATTCCGCTCTCCCCCCCTGTCTGCTGCCTTGGATGATGTCGCTCTTGTGGTAGCCCTCCTGCTCCAACCCAACGATAACGAGCTGCGCGGCATCATCGAAGCGACGGGAGGACGTGAAAACGTAGGAATGGTTGAGTTCCTCCGCCTCTTTCCGCTTCGCGTTCGGGAGTCGAAGAATGCGCCCGATGAGCTGCTCGACGCCGAGCCGCGTCCCGAGATTCGAGACCGAGGCGAGGACGTACGCGAAGGCGCAATCCCAGCCTTCCTTGAGGGCATTGCAGGTCACGATGTAACGAATGGAGCACTTCGGGTCCATGAGGTTCCTGTGCTGCTTCAATTCGTCCTCTCTTCCGGTCTTGATGGCGATTGCTTCCCGCTTCACCTTGAGTTCCCCCGTGAGGAAGTCCACGAGCTTGTGAACGTGCACCTTCTCCGGGTGCTCCTGCTCCCGCTCCGCCTGCACGAGCAGGATGGGATGCACAACCTCCTTTGTCCGTTTTTGCTCCTTCTCCGCGATTTTCTCCAGCGCATCTCGCTTCTCCTTTGCCGCCCGCACTGTTTCCTGCCAGTTTGTGATGTTCGTGAGTTCGATGGGGATTTTTACCATGTCCACCTGCTTGAGCTCCACGGCGGGAACCTCCACGAGCACGTTGCTCCCTCCTAGCGGCGTCGCCGTGAACTCGACGATGCAGGAGGGGAGGAAGTTCCCGATGACCTCTACCGAGAGCTCCGTCTGCGCATTGTGGCCTTCATCGAGGATGATGAGGGGGCGATGGAGCCGGATGACGTTTGCAAGGGACTGCACGACGAGCCCGGCCTTATCCTTGAAGAGGTCTCCGTTCCTGACGCCACGGAAATGCTCCGTGAGAGCGCCGTTCTGCCGATAAACCTTGAGCCCCTCTGTATCCTCCCGCCGCACCGAGGCGAGCGTCGCCACCACGATGCAGACGTTCCCGGCGAGGTCGCCCGGCTTGATACTCCGCGCCTCCGTGATGTCCATGACCTTCACCTTCGTATCGAAAGCGCGATCCAGCGCCTCGCGGTAGGGATGATGCACGTCACCAAGCTGGGCAAGCGTCTGCGAGCGGATCGAATCGCTCGGCACGAGCCAAAGCACTAGCCCCACCTCCTCCTTCTCCTGCAGATAGTGCCCGAACGCTACAGCAACGGCGTGGGCGGCGATGAGCGTCTTCCCGCCCCCCGTCGGTACCCGGATGCAGACGAAGGGCACGTTGGGGTCCCCATGGAGAACTTTGTAGGGCTGCTCCTTCGCTTCGATGAATGCCGTCTTGGGATTCCCGCTCTTCCGCACCGCCCGGAGGTACTTCGTGAGTTCCTCGATGCACCGCCACTGGTAGCGCTTGAGTTTGAGCATGGTCAGTACACCTTCACTTGGTAGGGAATCTGCTTGAAGACGATGTTTGCCTTTCTGAGATTCACTTCGGAGACGAGGCACCGGTCGGCGTAGACCACCTTTTTACCCTCCTTTTTCATAAGCCCTCGAAACTCTCTCCCCGTGAACGTGTTTTTGCCTTTTTCCGTGAAGAAGAGGAAATAATCCGCCTCAGCGTCGGTGCCGATATAGGGCTTCTTCACCTTCTTTTCATCGAGATCTTTCTGCGCCTCGGTGAAGAAGACGTAGCGAGCGAGGTCGAGGTACTTCACGGACTCCGAGATATTCCCCTCCGCATCGAAGAGCGTGGTGTCGAGCCGGAGGAACTGAAAGCCGCCGCCGGTTCCTGCCACCCTTTCTCCCTCCGTCACATACCCTTTCACTACCTTATGCAGCCGCTTTGCAGTCACTTTCTCCGCAATGGCTTGCTCCATTTCAACGAGAATGAAATGTCGATTCCCTCCGTCATCCCGATTCATACCAAGGACGGCATGTCCTGTTGTTCCCGATCCTGCGAAGGAGTCGAGAACAAGAGAGTCTTTATCCGTTGCAATCTCCAAAATGCGTTCGATGAGTTTCAGTGGCTTTGGAAACTGAAACTTCTCACCAAGCCCTAACTCTCTTAATAGATTTGTTCCTTGCTCACTGATAAATTCCGTCTCCGTCCAAAGAGTCTTAGGCTTTACTGTTTCCTTACGGTACTTTTCAAAAATCCTCCACTCCCCGTTCCGTGTTTTCGCCGCAAAAATCTCTCTTGTGCCAGACTTAATTGCCTCACTTAGTTTTTCTCTGCCCCAGCGCCAGCAACTATCCTTACCTTTGCTATTTCGAGGGAGAACTGATACACAGCCTTTCCTCTTAGCGGGGATAACTTTGTAGTGGCCATTACCATCAGTTTTCGTTGTGTCTACAAATACTTCATAGAACAAATTTGGACGATTATGCCTTCCGAATTTCGGGTTCCTGTTCCTTAGCTCTCGTGCGGAATAGTTGCCAAAATCATCCCTTTCGGTGAGATTTTCTCCACCTGTACTCAATTCGTTCAGCCGGATGTTATCTGATTTTGTGTAGCAGACAAGATATTCATGGGTTTTTGAAATTTGTTTGTAGGTTTGTCCACGGCGATTAGATTCAACGATAATCTGAGCTAAAAAATTACTTTCACCGAAAATTTCGTCCATCAGGAATCGCAATGCAGCAACTTCGTTGTCATCAATAGAGATAAAAAATACTCCCTTTTCAGACAATAAGTCTCTGAGTAGTTTTAATCTCGGATACATCATACAAAGCCATTTATCATGGCGGCTGAGGTCGTCATTTTCACCACCCACGACTTTCCCGAGCCATCTCTGCATCTCTGGTGAGCATACTGCGTCGTTGTAGACCCAGCTTTCGTTTCCCGTGTTGTAAGGCGGATCAATGTAGATGCACTTCACCTTCCCGACGTAGTACGGCATGAGTGCCTTGAGCGCTTCGAGGTTATCGCCCTTGATGAGGAGATTCTGCGAGTCTCCGACGGACAGCTTTGGGTCTCGTTTCAGGAGACGAAACGGTACGTCTTTGTCGTGATTTACGACTGCCTGCTTGCCGATCCAGTCGAGGGTTGGCATTAGGCAACGGTGGAGGAAATGCTCATGCTCATAGGCGTTGCGGCTACGAGCGCGAGGAATCCCTAAAGGGACACCCCGCCTCGGTGCTGCAACGCAATCATGGGGTTGACCCACTCAAGACGCTGTTCCGAGTGAGGTGCCCCTCACTGGTGTCTTGGTGGATCACCCGCAGAAAGCGGGGGTCAATTTTCCAAACGATTACATTGCAGCTTTTCTATGGTATCAGAACTTCTGTTTGTAGCTAGTTTTTGCTAAGGTATGGGCATAATGAGCATGGACGATGTGACACCTATTTTGTCGCGCCTTGAGCGGTTCAAATCGAGAATCAAAGACTCTGCACCGGAGGAGCTTCGTGGCTTGGTGGGGCTCCATTTTTTTCGGTGTTGCCTCAGTGATCCTCGACTTGCTGAGGAATTGAAGAAGCGACTGAACTATTTTCACACCCTTGCGGAAGACGATCAGTTCATCACACTTGAAAAAGGAGCAATTCAGGCGGCACAAAATCTAGCAAAGGCAATATCAAAGTTTGCAGAGAAGTATGCCGAGGGGGAAGAAAACAAAAATTATGCTTGCAGGTTTCAGAGTCGGAATTATTCAGAAGAGGAGGCAGAATGCCTTTTTGTGAAGGACGACAAAAAGAGGGACAAAGGTTTTACCATCGCGCAAAGCATGGAACTCTACACCGACGAACATTTTTATCTTCGCATCGCTCAAATAAATGGTGGTGAAGCTTATCGGCTCAGTGCTCATGCGCAAGAGGGGGGCAATTTAGGTTATCCGAATTGCAGTCAGTTGTTATATCAGTACGAGCACCTCTACGGCTTCACGCAGTCTTTTTCTGACACCCCCATCTACAAGCGTGCAAAAGAAAAGCTCGGGGAGGACCAACGAGGAAATTCCAAAGTAACCGACTACATTGTTCCCGAGTTTTGGAAACTCATACCGTTCATAGATGACATTAGGCTCAAAGTCATCACTGCACCAACGACACTCCGACGTGGTGACTTTCTCCGTGTGTACCGCGCAGGTGTTTCACACGATCACAGAATCGCAGGACGATCAGTGATGCAGCTGTGGGCTATATCAGATAGATATTTCGATGATCACACTAAACAAGAGATTGAGCATCTGCGGAAGTCTGCCTTCGTTGTATGTGATGAGTTTTTGGATTTCCTCCTCTCTTCTTGTCAGACGGAAAAGCAAGAGTATGAGCAAATAATACGCAATGGCTTTTTTAAAAATATCGTTGAGGATGATACATGGGTTACATGTGGAGACTGTTTTATCGCAAAAACATTGGATGCTATCAAAGGACCCACTGGAGCAATGCACCTTCGTGACAGTCTCAGTAAGTCCAAAAAGGCAAAATTCAACAAAGGATTGAAGGTATTACTCCCCTTTGCCGGAGATCAGACTCTGACAGTGCGCTTCTCGAATCGTAAAGACCTTGCAAAAAAAATCGGAGTAGAAGGGGGCTCACTCAGCACGTACCTAACTGAGGGACGAAACTTGCTCGAAAAGGTGGGAAGCGAGCACACCTTGCCCGATGGTCGAGACCGAGCAGACGGAGTGATCGCACTTCAACAGGCGACATCAACCGTTTCCCTTTTGAAGGGTATTTCTGAACAGCATCAAGAGAAAATCAGTTGAGGTTTATGCCTTGCGTTGCGCTTGCACAAGCCGTCCTTTTTCAGATGGTTTCTGAGTTGAAGTTTCGCAGTTGAGGTAGGTGGGGACGATAGCGGCATGATTGACAATGAGTATTCCACCAGCGATCTCGGCTGCGCCTCCTACCTTCACTGCTGCGGCTTCACGCTTGAGGCACTGGATCGGGAAAATCCCCACCGGGTTCAATTCTGCTTCCGGCGCGATCCGGGGCTGGATGCGGCTTGCCAAGCCTATTTCAGCGGCGAGGCGAAAGTGAACCCCATGGCTCTCCTGATGAGCCAAAAGATGCTGAAACAGAGACTTTACGACGAGAAGGCATGAGCTACCTCTCCGATTCCTCCGTCGGCTCCTTCCGCGAACTCTGGCGAAAGCACTACGGAGTCGAGCTTACGGAAGAACAAGCCCGCGACTACGCGGAACGGTTCCTCGGACTCGTGAAGCTCATCGTGGAACCGGAGCTGCATCTCGAAAAACGCAAGCCTCCCTAAGCAGGAGGAAAGAGCAACCGCGCCTTTTGCCAAGCGAAGTTTTATCCCTTTCCTCCGAACATCATCATGCCAAATCGTATACCTCCTAGCGAATATTTCAAAGTCCTTATCCGTGACGATGAACCCTCATGGTGCCAGCTCTACTGCGGCTGGATGGGGGTTAGACCCTACAACACTCCACCCCAATGGCGTGTCCTATCCCGTTCTGACTTCAAACAATGGATCAATCAGCATTAAACACCGGCGACGAGAAGCAACCCCGGAAATCTCAAGCAGACCGACTCGTCGAGCTTGTATGGGAAGAGGATGTCACACTCTTTCACGACGAGTATGGGGAGCCGTATGCCCGGCTCCCCATCTCCGGGCACTGGGAGATTCACCGGGTGCGGAGCAAGAGCTTTCGGCGATGGCTTTGCACACTTCTGTGGAACGAGGAGCGTAAAGCCGCAAACACAAATGCAATTGCCTCCGCGCTCTCGGTAATAGAGGGCAAAGCTTGTTTCGAGGAACCGATGATCCCTCTTGCGAATCGCGTTGCGATGCAAGGGGATGCCCTCTGGTATGACCTCAGTAACCCCTCACGGGAGGCTGTGCGCATGACGGGGGAAGGGTGGGAGGTCGTGACGAAAGCCCCACCTATCCTCTTTCGGCGCTACGCGCATCAGATGCCGCAGGTGACTCCAGTGAAAGGAGGAAACGTCCGTCTGCTCCTCCCGTTCCTCAATCTCGCGGAGCCGCGCTATAGCGAACTCTTCCTCGTCTACCTCGTCTCCTGCTTCCTCCCCGGCATTCCCCATCCCGTCCCGCTCCTCTATGGACCCCAAGGCGCAGCGAAGACGACCATTGCGCGGATGCTGCGCTGCCTCGTGGACCCCTCCTCGATGGGCACACTTTCCTTCCCGACAACGCTCACGGAACTCGCGCAGCAGCTCTCCCATCACTGGTTTGCTTTCTTCGATAACGTCACGGGTTTTCCCGGCTGGGCATCGGACGCGCTCTGCCGGGCGGTAACGGGAGACGGATTCAGCAAGAGGGAGCTTTATTCTGATGATGAGGATGTGATCTATTCTTTTCGGCGCTGCATTGGGATGAACGGAATAAACCTTGCCGCGCGGAAGCCTGATCTCCTCGATCGGAGCATGATCTTCCGTCTCGAACGTATCCCGAAGGAAGCAAGGAAGAGTGAGGAGCGCCTCTGGCAGGCGTTCGAGGAGGCGCGACCTGCGATACTCGGCGGGATATTCGATACGCTCTCCATCGCAATGCGGATACGCCCGGAGGTACGTCTCGCTGAGACACCTCGCATGGCGGACTTTGCCCACTGGGGTGCTGCCATCGCGCAGGCGCTCGGGTCCTCGCAGGAATTGTTCCTCGCAGCGTACTTTGAGAATATCGGCCAGCAACATGAAGAGGCAGTCAATGAGAATGTTGTGGCTGCCGCTCTCCTATCCTTCATGGTCGGAAAGAATGAGTGGGAGGGGAGCGCCTCCGAACTCCTCGATGGGCTCTGCGGGGTCGCGGAGGCCGAGAAAATAGACACGCACTCGAAGGGGTGGCCGAAGGCCCCGAATTCTCTCTCGCGTCGCTTGAACGAAGTGCGAACGAATCTCGCGGAAGTCGGCATCGTCGTGGAGATCACACCCGGACGCAGGCGCCGCGTTCGCATCATGAAGACGGTGAGCGCTGCTGACGATGATGACGGTATTTCTGGCGCTTCTACTTCTTCTTCCCTTCCTGATTTATGAGAAAACAGTCGGGGAAGCGGTCAAATGGCGGCAAGCTCACGCCGAGTGAGAGGCGGGGCGGTGGTCCGAAGACTTCCGAAGGGAAGGAAGCTTCCAGAATGAATGCTCTTCGTCATGGGATTCTCAGTACCCATCTCTTTGTACCCATTGGAGAAGCAAGAGAGTATGAGGATTTCGTAGAATTCCAAATCGTATTCTTCGAAGAAATGCAGCCTGTGGGGATGTTGGAGACGCTTATTGTGGATCGCCTCTTTGCGACATTCTGGCGCTTACGTCGTCTGCACATTGCAGAAACAGGCTTTATTCGCAGACAGGTAGAGCCACACTACATGCAGCAAGCCTTTGCAAAAATGGAGGCCGAGGGGGTAGCTCGCAGGGATATCGAGAATGGATTTTTCCATCGCATGCGCACGAGCCACGGGTGTATCCGTCTCGCGGAACACTGGCAAGCAGTTTATGAAACGTTAAGAGAAAGAGGTCTACCGCTTTCAAAAGGAATGGCACGAGCCGTTGATGAGGAGCTTGGTGGGAGGTCAGGATTCTATAAGGCCGAATGCGTCAGTATTTTCAATAACATTGTCGAAAACAATGGAGGATCGAAGCCAATGAGTGCCAATGACAAGAAGCAATTTGATGAGTGGGCACTTACTTGGGCAAAAGATTTGTGGGAGTTCTTCCGGGGCTGCGCGGAAGTCCTCGAATGGGATGAGAGAGACGTACAGAAAGCTGATCTTCAGTCGAAGATGATTCCACCACTCGAAGAACTCGAAAAACTCCAGCGCTATGACGCACACCTGCAAAGGGTGCTTCTTCAGACGCTCCATGAGCTACAGCGCATTCAGAGCGCAAGGCTCGGGAGACCGACACCCCTCCCCGTTGCCGTGGATGTGACGCTGGCCCAAAACGATTCTCCGTAACCCCGTTGTTCTTTGACATTGCGTGATTTTATTTTTCTATATTTTTCCTGAGTTCGTTTCGTAATTTTTGGGTGCTTTGGGATTTTGTCGGATGCAATAGGACTCATGGAAAAAACCTGAATATCAGCTACAATGCAACTGGACCCCACACCACCGCTCGAAGACCCCTGTTTTTATTGTCGCTCAAATGGGCGGTCTCGCCGACAACGGTCTTCGACTGGTGTTGGGGTCCCGGGACCGCCCCTTTGGTATCATTTTCCCCTTTTACCAACATGAAAGCTGCGATCTATAACCGGAAAAGCACCGACAAGGAGGATGCACAGGTCTCCTCCATCGAAGACCAGAATAAGCTCAATCTGCTTGCTCTCCGCAAGAATGGTGATGAACTCGTCGAGACGTACACAGACATCGGTTCCGCGAAGAAGCCGTACAAGCGCAAAGATTTTCAGCGTCTGGTTGATGATGTGAAGACCGGAAAGATCGAAGTAGCCTACTGTTGGAAATTAAATCGCCTTGCGAGGAATCCCGTGGATGCAGGAGAAATTCAGTGGCTTTTGCAGGAAGGCATTCTCAAGGCCATTGTGACCTCAGAGCGGACATATCTTCCCGGTGATAATGTCATTCAGATCGTCGTCGAGTTTGGGATGGCAACCCAGTTCAGCCGCGACCTTGCAAAGGACGTGATGCGCGGGATGCGGGAGAAGGCGGAGATGGGGTGGCGTCCGGGACCTCCACCTGTCGGGTACATGAGCGACTACGGCGGTGTGAAGGGAGAGAAGAAAATTTACACCGATCCCGAGCGCTTCGCGCTCATGCGCAAGTGTTGGGAGACCCTCCTCACGGGTGCTTACACCGTGAAGCACATTCACGAGATGGCAACGAAAGACTGGGGGCTCACGCGGCTGGGCGCACGGGGGAAGATGCCGCGCCCCATCGGTCTCACGACGATGTACAATTACTTCACTCAACCATTCTACTTCGGTGAATACGAGTGGGCGGGAAATATCCACCAAGGGAAGCATGAGCCTATGATTACGCGGGAGGAGTTCGAGCGGTCTCAGGAGATTCTCGGAAGACGCGGGAAGCCGATACGGCGCAAGTATGAGCATCCTTTCCCCGGCGTCATTCGATGCGGGGAGTGCGATTCAGTCGTCGTTCTCAATCTCGTCGAGAAGAAATGCGACTCCGGGGAATGCAAGAGGAGATACAGGTATCTGCGCTGCGGACATAATCGTAAAGTCGTGAAGTGCACGCAGAAGAAGGCCGTGCGCATGGAGGAAATCGAGGATGAAGTGCTGAGCAAAATTGCGGAGGCACAGGCACCACAGGCTTTCATCGAGTGGGCGTTGCAGGAACTCAAGGTCTCGGCGGAAGATCGGAAAGAGGAACAAGCGAAGGAGGTGGAACGCCTCCGGGAAGCACTCCGGCTCACAGAGAAGAAAATTGACTCACTCCTCGATCTTCGGCTTTCGCAGCCGACGCTCTTCACGCCGGAGACTTTCGGCCGGAAGATGAAAACGCTGGAGGAGGAGCGGCGGAGCTACGAGGAGCATATTCGGAATGCAGAGGAACATGCATCCAAGCATAGAGAGGAACTCGTGGATGCTCTCACGTTCTCCCTTAAACTCCGGCAGCGCTTTGAGAAGGGAGGCCGCGATACGCGCCGGGAAATCCTCTATCGCCTCAAAGAGCATATACAACTCACCGATGGGAGGCTGGATTTTCTCTTCTGCGAGCCATTCCGAACGCTTGCGCGGGAAAATGTGTGCCTCGAACGCAAGCACGGCGCACTACAACTCTACGATGTGCCCTTGCTGATGCTGAAAAGTGAAGTTCGGGAGAGGGTCGTTTCAGACTGGAGGTCCGGGTGGGAATCGAACCCACGTATAGGAGTTTTGCAGACTCCTGCCTTACCACTTGGCTACCGGACCGGCTTCCATAAACCTACGCCAGTGTAACCTATCTACGAAGATCGGCCGAAGCCTTGGCGAAGGCTGACCACTTGGCTACCGGACCGAAGAACGCAATATCAGGAGAATAACGTATCTACCGATGGTCCTGCGTAGCCTTAGCGAAGTATGGACCACTTGCCTGCCGGCCGTAGCTCCACAGAGCGGAGGCTGGGCTACCGGACCGATGAGATCAGAATACCAAATTTTCTCCAAGAACATGGGTGGTATTTCACACTGCGACCATGCCAGTGCAAGCTCCGTACTCCACTGTCTCCCATCGTTCTCAGTTCATGCTCTGCACGGCCATGCGCTTCTCCCGCAACACTGCGATCGAGCCGAGGGCATTCAGTGCGAAACCGATGAACGCCATTACGGGGATAGTGATGTATCCGAAGTAGAGGATTTCTGTTGCCTTGCAGGAAATGCCGGTCGCATCGCAGGGTTCCATGACATCATAGACGGCAGGGTAGAGGATTGCCATAACCTGCTCGTAGTAGTGCCAGCCTGCGGCAAGCATGCCAATGACAGAGAAGAACAAAACATAGCGGATGATGCTGCGATCATGCAGGATGAGGGCGAGACCCAGGAGAAATACCTGGGGGTACATGAAGAGCCGCTGGATCCAGCAGAAACGGCAGGGACGCCAGAGCATGACTTCCGAAAAGTAGAGACTGCCGGTTGTCCCGATCACCGCGACAATCAACATCAGCAGGAGTCCATGGCGTGCAATGAAGCGCGTGATGGAGGAACAACCTTTCTTCGATACGATCTCCCAAGCGAGCACGAGGATGAGCAGGGGGACAAGGATGTTTCCCAAAACTGTGAGCATCGCCAGGATATCCACAAAGAAGAAGTATGGTTCCCCGGAGGCAAAAGGAAGCATGATCATGGTTGTTTGTTGAACGTGATGGAACTCTTCATGCCATGATAACACAAAAGGGCCACTCTGCGAAGAGCATCCCTGTCATTCTGTTGCTTCCTTTTTAAGCGACACGCTGAGCAGCATATCCGTGAGTCCCTCCTCGACTTCGGTTGCGACCGAGAAGGGGAGCGTTCCGGTGAAGGTGTAGCCCGTTGAGCCTTCCGTGAGGCTGAGTTGGTAGAAGCGACGGACGGGGAGATCGGCGACGGGCCTCGCGCTAAAGATGTGGAGCATCGCAACTTCACCATCCACTTTCACTTCACGTTTCTCGATGAGACTGTATTCCGGCGTCTTTACGATCGTTCGCATGTTGGCTTCCGAGTATCCGAGCGCCGAGACCTCTCCGGGCAGATGCTCGCGCGTCACGACGATATTGTCCCGCTGACCGCCGCGCGCGTCGGTGAGGTGGAAGGCGGCGATCGTTTCTTCCGGCACTCCCTCTTCGCGGAGTTCTTCCTCCGTGACCTGCGTCCATCCATCGGAGAGACAGAGCGTGAAATCCGGTGTCACGACCTCCTCGCAGTTCGAGGTCCCAGTGCCGCTGCAGGCAGAAAGCAGAGAGAGGGAAAAGATGCCGAGAAGAGAGAGCGCTTTCAGGCGCATGTTTAGGGAGATCATACCGAAGGGTGAGGGCTGGGGCTAGGGCTGGATGTGCTTCGACTGGGCTCAGCATGACATTATTGTGAAGCCCAACCCTAGCCCAAACCCCGTCTTTTCTGCTATAATAATATGATTTTACTTGTACTGAGTTTATCGAAGTATGCGTCGGGTTCTCCTCACTCTCTGGATCGCGCTCTTCTCCCTCCTCGTTCCTCTCGGAACGGTTGTCGCTGCAGAGTGTTCCGCTGCTGACACAATCGTGAAATTCGAAACGGACATTGTGGCGGAGGGGCTTCGTCCTTCAGAACCAGTGGCCATTAGCGTTGTGCTTCCTGATGATTCAGATATCACCTTCTCGGAGAAGGCGAATGCTGATGGAAGTGTTGTGCTCACGATGGATTCAAAACATACAAAAATCGCAGGGCCGTATGCGGTTACCGTTGTTACAGAGGATGATGAATGCACAACGATGTTTGAAGCGTACCCCGGGACAGTACAAAAACTCACTGTTACTCCGGAAAAGAGCACAGTGCACATGGGGGAACAAATTTCCATTGTTGTCGCGGCAATGGATTCCTCTGAGAATAATCTCTCGGATCGTCCAATTATCGGAATTCAGACAGAAGAGATTGGTGAGCTAACCCAGGATCGGGAAGAAACAGGAAAGAATGGCGTGACATTTACTTACACTGCGGAAGTGGAAGGAGCGAACACGCTCGTCTTTGTCGATGTTCTCTCCAATATAAAGAAGGTAGTCACCATAAAATCTGTCTCCGCTGTCAAGCAGAAGACGGCGCTCGATACACTCCGCGCCAGTCTCCTCGAGGAATTCGGGAAAGACGAGGAAGAAGAGGAGGAGCCGCGCCAGTACGGATTCGTCGATCACTTCGAAGTGCGGATTGAGCCGCAAGTGCGCGCTCATGAATCTGTCGATATGGAGGTTCTTGCACTCGACAAGGATGGCAAGCTCGTGCGGGATTACGTGGGACGCGTGCTCATCGAATCATCGGATCCCGAGGGGGAACTTCCCCTGAAGCCGCGCTTCTATGCGAGTGATCAGGGAAAGCTCGTTTTCCCACTGGGAGTTCGCTTCAATACCCCTGGCGCACAAACGATCACTGTCACAGACGAAGAGGATGATGTCAGTGGAAAGACGACCGTGCGCGTCTCCGGAGGAGACCGCGTGATCGAACGCGGGCACATCGTCATCGTGGAACCACGGAATCCCGCGGTCGTTTCCAAGTCCCCGGTTTCCTTCACGGTGAAAGCTCCCGCTTACATCAATCTCGATGTCTACCGCGATGGGGAAAAAGTCACGAGCGGGGCTTCGGATGAAGAAGGAGACTACACGTTCCATCTTCCCATTGATCTCTCGAAAGAGACGCAGGAGGTGTATGTACAGGAGGGCGAAGGCGGCCTCGATCGCAAATCCGGAACGGTCACGCTCACGGTGGATACGTCGGCACCAA
>CAYIRQ010000006.1:0-9736 GCA_964365905.1 uncultured Candidatus Peribacteria bacterium | reverse complement strand
CGTGTAGCTGCCATCGCCCCGATCCGTGACTGGGCTGAGCGTCCCCAGCGTGCTCGACAGGGTCACGCTGTCGCCTCCCCGAGTCAGGTTGTTGCCGTTGGCATCCCTGAGCCGGACGGTCACGGTGGATACGTCGGCACCAACGATTGCCTCCGTGACGCTTCTCCCGGAAACCGTCACGGTGGGTGGAGCATTCACGGTGAGTGTCAGCGCTGAGCCCGGACAGAAGGTCTTTGCAACAGTGGGAAGCACAGGAGAAACATCCCTTGTTGAAACGGGGCCTTCGGGAGATGCTGCGACAAGCAGCTACAGCGCGTCACTCACAGCCCCCGCGTCGCCGGGTGCCGCCACCGTGACCGTGACGATGCGCGATGCGGCAGGGAATAGCGTCACGCAAACGAAATCCCTCACAGTGCTTTCCGCGGGTCTTCCCATCGTTGCTCAACTGAAGGCGGCCACGCAGGATCAGGAAATAGTCCTCTCGTGGGCGGCGGTTCCGGGCGCAACTTCCTATCGCGTGTACTTCGGAACCGAAGCTTCCGACCTCTCGCGACACACGGATACAGGATCCCCTGCGACTTCCGTGCGTCTACGCGGGCTCAGCCCGGGACAAACCTATTTCTTCTCGATCACGGCACTTGGAGCCGAGGGAGCCGAAAGTACGCAGAAGAGTCCGGCGGTGCAGGCAACCCCCGGCGGATCTCTCTTTCACCTCAGTGTCACTCCGCTCGTGAATGGTGCCCGTCTCAGTTGGATGAAGCCTGCGGATGCAGCGGTTCGTGCCTATCGCATTCAGTACGGATTCCAGCCCGGAATCTACACCGAGCAGCGTCTTCACGCGCCTGCGGCAGTCACTGCGGATCTAACGGATCTCATCAATGGTGTGACGTACTATGTCCATTTTGCCGCGCTCCTTGAGGATCACGCGCTCCGTTCAGAGCAAGGCGAAATCGCCGTCACGCCGGGGAGAAACGGGCAGCCCGGCATGGAGGTCGCGCCGCTCGATCCCTTGCCATCGCATCTCGGCATGGGTGGCCCGATTCCTGCACCTTCTCCAAGTCATGGGAGTGCGCCGAACCAACCAACGCCTCCGGCAACTCCGCGCAGCGGACTTCCTCTCGATTGGATGCAACTCATCGGAATCGGTGCCATTTTCTCCATGGGGATTTTCAGTTTCTTCCTGTATCGGAGGAAGTATGCCTTCTCTCACACACCCTCCTCATGGCAAGCGCCGCGGATTCAGTGGTAGAGGCGGACATCGTTTCGATTGGTGGCGCCACGTTCGATGTGTTCATTCGGGCGCCGCATGAGACCGTGCATGGGAACGGGGAGGAGTTCATCCAGTTTCCGCTCGGCGCCAAGATCAAAGTCGAGAGTGTCATTCAGAGTTGCGGAGGCGGCGCTGCGAATACCTCTGTGGGTTTCTCGCGTCTGGGGATGAAAGCCCGGTTCTGCGGTGTGATTGGCGATGATGAGTGGGGCCAGGGGATTCAGCACGCGCTCACCGGAGAGGGAGTCCTCATCGATGCGGCAGTCATCGTGGAGAAAGAAATCTCGAGCTTCTCGATCATTCTCGTGGATCCCGCGACGGGGAACCGGACCGTGCTCTATTCCCCGAACGTGAACGCGCATCTGCGGGATCCCGTCTTTGCGCGCGATCTCGTGCAGAAGAGCCGATGGATCTTCCTCAATCATCTCTCGGATGTTTCCTCTGCCATTCTCGATGACTGTCTGGAGCTTGTCCGAAAGCCTCGGGGCTGCTCCTTCGCCTGGAACCCGGGAGGTTCTCAAATCAAAAGCGGTTTCGACAACCCTGAAATGAAGGAACTGCTTCAGCAGACGGATACTCTCTTTCTGAATGCGGAAGAAGCGATGATGTTTACCCGTCAGTGTCATGGTGAGGATGACACAACGGTGAGAATTGAGACGATCAAAGCTTCCATTCGCATTCTTACGAATGCTGGAGCCACAATTGTGTGCATCTCCGATGGTGCGCGTGGCGCGTATCTCTCCAATGGGAACCATGTCTTTTTTGCGCCCGTGGATCCGGAAACGGAGGTAGTCGATACAACGGGCGCGGGAGATGCCTTTGCTGTCGGCGTGACCTGGGCGGTCTTCCGTGGGCAGGACTTGCAGACAGCGCTGAGAGCCGGTATGATCAATGCGGCAAGTGTTTGCGGGGTTATCGGAACCCAAGCAGGACTTCTCCGAGAAAAAGAAATCCGTTTAAGGCTAACGACCCCCGTTCATCCCGTCACTTCTTCCTCCCTCTAAATCAAGATCGATCTACAAATCAATCGTCTTCCTCAATTCTCCATTTTCAATTATCAATTTTCAATTTCAAACTCATGTCCGAAGACTCGCTCATTGCAGTACAAGAATTACTCGATTCCGCGCTCTCTTCCCTGAAGACGGCGCGCAACATGCTCTCGGAACTTACCGGCGTGCAGGATGTTTCCCGTCACAAGTTTGCTTCTCGCGCCTCGGAGAATATGGGGTTGACGCCGTCAGGGAGGGTCGTCGAAGGGATCTTCGACGGTCAGAACATGGTGGATGCCTCGGGCCAGACGTATCCCGTGCCCGCAAACTATGCAAGCAAGAGCAAGCTTGTGGAAGGCGACGGCATGAAACTCACGATTACGGATGAAGGGAAGTTCATCTACAAGCAAATTGCGCCCGTCGAGCGTCGGACGGTGGTCGGTGTCCTCATTCAGGAGGACGGACAGTACAAAATCCTTGCGGAGGGCCATGCCTTCCGTGTGCTTCTCGCGTCCGTCACGTTCTATCGCGCGGAAGTGGGAGATCAAGTCACGATCATTCTCCCGAAGGAAGGGGATGCGAAGTGGGGCGCCGTCGAAGCGGTCATCCCGCGTCATCTCACGCAGTCTGCAGCGCGTGAAGAGGTCTCTGCGCACATGGCGGATGGCGAACTGATGCCGCAGATGAGTCGTGAGGAGTAAGAGAAACATTCCCTTGCAGAATACGGCTGATTGAGTTCTCTTAGAGGTGGGAAGCCAAGAAGGCTGTGCTAGAGTTTTTGGTAATCTATTTTTCTTTCCCCTCCACACCTCATGTCCCAGTACGTGAAACCTCTCACATGGACGCTCGGCGTCGTCCTCACGCTCGTCGGCCTCGCAGGCTTTTTTGTCGCGGGCAACATGCTTCTCATGTTTGAGGTGGACCCCACGCAGAACGTGATTCACCTCCTTTCCGGTATCGTCGGCATTGCCGCGGTCTGGAAGAGCGAGCAGTACGCTGCGCTCTACCTCAAGGTGTTCGGAGTCGTGTATGCCCTCGTTACGGTCATTGGGTTTGCGATGGGTGGAGATATCCTCGGTCTCTTCCACGTGAATGCCGCAGATAACTACCTGCATGCAGTGATCGCGGTCGTGTCGCTCGTCGTCGGCTTTAGCGCCGCGAAGCAGCCCGCGATGGGAGGGTTCTGATTCGGAAAGAACAACGAAAAGGAGGGACGCGAGTTCCTCCTTTTTTATGGTATAATGGAGGGGACACAAAACATACATGTCCCTCCTCTCCCTCGAAACGCTGGAAGTGATCAGTGAATCGTTTGCGATTCTCATCGGCTTCATCGGCGTCTTCGTGATTTGTCTCGGATGCGCGAAGGGCATCTGGCTCTTTTTGAAACATTTCTCCTTCAAAACGACATTGCTTGCAGACAGCCGCATGGAGCTCGGGCACCACATCGCGCTCGGCCTCGAGTTCCTCATCGGGAAAGATATTATTGAGTCATTGGTACAACCGACCTGGGATGAACTCGGGAAACTCGCGATCATCATTCTCCTTCGCACCCTCCTCACCTTCTTCCTGCGGATGGAACTTAAATGGGTACGGGAGGAGGAGAGTTGTGAGGGGAAGTGAGCCTGTATCTCACTGCTCTCCCTTTTCCAATTTGCGCTATTTTCTTGAGTGCAAGAATTTTCCTGAGTGCCTGATCAACCGTGCGGATATTGACCTCCGTCTTCTCCGAAATCTCCTTTCTGCTGAGTGCCATACCACCCCGAAACACTTTCCAGACAGCGAGCTGCTTCTCTGAGAGAAGGTTTTCCGTTTGATCCTCCTTTGTAAGTGCTATAGCCATCTCCCCCTGCTTCACGAACATGCGCAGAATGAAAAGCACCCAGGGAACGACAGTTTCGTTCTCTTTCTTCCAAGTCGTCGTCGACTTCTTGAGGGCAATGTAGTAGTCAACCTTGTGATCCTCGATGATTTTCTCATGCGAAACATACGGCGCGAAGCTGTAACCCTGTTGCAGGAGCAGGAGGTTCGTGAGGATGCGGCTTGTCCTGCCGCACTTTGCCATCACGCAGCAACCGCTCGACTTCATCATCGCTCAGATGGCTTCCCTCGATGCGCGTCGAAGATCCGCTGGAACTGACGATCACGGCGTGCTTCATCCGTGCCAGATACTCGGGAGAGAGGAACTGAAACGCCTCCCAGTATCCTTTGCACTCTTCGATGCGCGTGAGAAGTTTTATGATCTCCCGTGAGGACATCGGATCGAACTGCAGCCGTTTCTCAAAGCGATGGAGCGCCATAGGAATCTACTCAGGGAACGATAGTAGATTATAGTAAATTATAGGAGATTACAAGGGAGACCTTGCAAACTGCAGCCATGCATGGAGTTTGTCTGCTTATACCAACGTGCAGTTGAAAAGCTGCCAGTCGCACTCTGCGAATGTCTCCGAACGATGCCGGGAAGCTCCGCGGATGCGGGGCGAAATGGTTCACCAGAACTTCCGCCCTTCGAGTGGGTCATCCTTGGGATCATCGTCATCTCATTCCTTCGCCCGTTCGTGCATGGCGATGTCGATCTCTTTCTTGCTCAAGGTGAACTTGATGGGGAAGAGTTCGAAGAACCCTTGCTGCCCCAGAATGTTGACGGCGTTATCCGGCATATCGTGTGAAAATGCGATGTGGACGTTGTGGAATCTACGTCCTCCTACGAGAAGAGTTACGTTGTGGCGAAAGCCGATGAGGATGTGTCCTGAAACTCCTTCAAAGATCGTTTTCACTCCGTCCTCAATTTCCATAATCCCGAGCGCCTCCGCAAACTGTGCATCGAAAATGCAACTTGCTGCGCCGGAGTCAATGAGCGCTTCGGTGACAATGTAGCTCTCACCACGATTCAACGTCACGGGGATGATGGGCATGTTCGCAGGTCCCATAGCGTACGTACGGGAACTTCATGCCGCTTGGTGAAAGCCCACGAAATGCCTGAGTTCCTTTGGGATGCGCGTGATGATGGGCTGCTCATACCCCTTCTTCTTCGCTGCCTGCAAGGCTCCCCGTACGCTGCTCCCTGATCCTACAACGGTCTTGCGGTCACTCTTCAGTGCCACCCATTTTCCCCGGTGCGCTTTGGCCAATTTTGATCGATCAATGGAACGCATGACAACATCTACTATAGCACACCCTCCTGCGATGGTCACTATTTCAGAGAACTTTTCCCGTCTTCGCTGTGCTTCCCCCTTCGCTCAGCCGTCCCCGAGGTTTCACCGGAACTTCCATCTGGGGTTTCTGCGGTGACCGGTGAAAAGGGAGCTGCCCATTTTCCATTCCCAGATGGAGAGGTCTATGTACGAGTCTCTTGAAGCATCTCCTCCACTGTTCTCCTGAGGATGGGAAGATCTCGCTCGACGGTGTTCCAAATCGTTGGAATGTCTGTTTCAGAGTAGTCATGGACAATGATATTTCGCATGCCAATGACTTTCTTCCATGGAATCGAAGAATGCGCCGCTTTCAATGCAGCCGGCAGCTTGGCGGACGCTTCTCCGATGACGGAAAGCTGGCGAATGACGGCATCCTGAGTCTTCCCATCATTGATGAAGAATTGTTTTCCTTCGGCTGTGTGTTCACCAATCCGTTCAATAGCAGTGAGGATGTCTTGAAGGTATACGCCCGGATTTTTCTTTCTGGTATTCATAGAGCACGGGCGTCTGCGAGAATGTTTTCACGGAGAGCCGGCTTGATGGATCGTGCGGGGATGACATCGACTTTCCTCTTCAAGGCATCTTCCAGATCGATCTTGAGTCCGGAGAGATCGAGGAGACTCATCCGGTCGGGCAGATCGACGAGGAGATCGATATCACTCGATGTTCTTTGTTCTTCGCGCGCAAATGATCCGAAGATGCGTACATTTCTTACGCCATATTGATGTGTGATCTGCAGCACGATTCCCCGGATCTCCTCGATACTCGGCGGACGTTTCGCCAGTGTTTTTCGCCTGGTTCGCACGGTGGAAACAGTATACCACAGCGGACATGCCGAGGTTGTCAGTCGGCTAACTACGTCATGCTGAGCATGCCGATTCCTTTTGTGTCATCCCGCCTGCCGGCCGAAGCCTTGCCCGCCCGGCCAAGCCGCCCGCCTGACCGTCGGGCAGGTGCTACAGGAGATTCTCGAAGTAGCGCGCACCGTGCAAGACACGATAGATTTCAATGCCGTCAGCTCCCTCATGGTAGAAGATAACGTAATTGCCAACGGGAAAGGACCGCAGGTGAGAGCGATTCTCTTCTCGTAGAGTTCCAATGCCAGGGTTGGCGCTCAACATTTCAAACGTTTCGGTGAAACGATCAACCGATTTGTCTGCAGCAGCAGTGTTGTCAGCGGCAATGTAGAGCCAGATCTCCATGACATCGGTTTCTGCTTGCTCCGTGAGGCGGAAGCGGTGGTTCATGCAGCCTTGGATCGTCTCTGGAGCCTTCTCCGGCCCTCAACTTTCACCTTATGGGCGTCCCACGAAACGACCTGGCCTCGATCTGCCTGGTCGAAACCAATCTTCAGTTCCCGAAGGAGTTCCTCGTGAAGCATGCGGCGCAGATCATCCTCCGGCACAAGGACGTAGAGCTTCTGAGTACTTTCATCCCGCACCCGAAGCGGGCTATCAGGGTGCTGTACGAGGGCTTCCCGCATCTCGTCGGTGAGCTTCGGGGTCATGGGAACAGTATACCATACCTTGAGGGACTGCCAGGGTACCCACACAGGATGCAGCGTCTGCCCGTCCGTAGCCCCGCGCATGCGGGGCGAAGCGCTCACCAGAACTTCCACCATGGTTTCTGCGATGGCTATGGTATTGCTGTCTCTGCGAAGCGACTGCTCTTAACTTCTCTTTCTCAGTCGTCCCGAGCGATAGCGATCGATCGCTCTCTTCGTGGTGTACCACATTCTTCCTCTCTTCCACGCCTCGATTTTTCCGGCGCGCGCGAGGAGGTTGAGGTACTTCGCGCTGTAGGGAGTGTCTCTGCTTGCCTCCGTCAAGGTTAGCAACGTCCCGCCCGCCTGCTTCCCGAAGGTGCGAAGATAGAGATCGAGAGTGCGTTCCACGGCCTGCGCGATCAACAGTACAAGTGGATCCTCCTTTCCCTGGTCTGCCATCTGAAGGACTCGATAGTACTTCTGCCGATCATTTTTCAGGATGATTGCGAGAGGGAAACCGGCGCGCATGAGAATGATGTTCATGGTGAGGCGCGCCGTTCGTCCATTTCCATCGAAGAATGGGTGGATGTGTACCATCTTGTGATGGAGGAGAGCTGCACACTCGACTGGGTGTAGGCGCTTCCCTGCTTTTTTCAACCAGCGTATCAGATCATCCATGTGCATCGGCACATCGATCGCATCAGGCGGAATATGCTCTGCACCCCCGATGATCACTGCGCCGGTACGGTATCTTCCAGCCCATTCTTTTTCCGTCTCCCGTACCACCAGCTGATGGAGCTCCCGAATGAGGTGCCCTGAAACGGTGTAGTGATCGCGTGAGACGAGGTCGTAGAGAAAATCAAGTGCTTCCTTGTGATCCTTTGCTTCCAGATGATCCTTGAGTGGTTTCCCTTTGATCGTGATGCCCTCCTGGAGAACGAGGTATGTCTCGCGCAGGGTCAGGCTGTTTCCCTCGATGGCATTGCTGTTATAGGTCATCTCGATCTGAAGCTGCTCTCGCAGCTTATGCACCTGCGCAGGATTCAAGGGTCTCAACGATTGCAGCTTTTTCAGCTTCTCATCCAATCGTTGCCGGATACGGGGATCGAGGAGTGCCAGGACTTTAATATGGTATAGGGGCAAAAAACATGCCATGCCATATTAAGGAATGTTTGCACCCGGTGCAAGTTCATGGGCTCACCGGAACTTCCGCCTGGGGTTTCTGCGATGGCTGTTGAAAAAGGTACCTGTCCCCTTTTCCAGCTCTCATCTTCCCAGCATGCGATCGATGATGCTGCGCGCCGTGGCCGAGGGGTGTTCAGCCAAAGCTCTCGCAATGGAGACACCAATCTCGCGACTGGAGAGATTCCCGGCATAGGTGCTGAGTTTGGAGGTCACTGTGAGGATGGAAGAAACGAGTGCGGGCATCTTGGATGATGCCTCGCTCGTGGCGGCAATGAGCGAATCAACATTGCTCCCGAATTTTCCGCTCTGGAGATGCAGTGTCAGTTGCACATCCCATCCAAGTTTCTTGAGTGCAGCATGAATTCCACGATCTGATCCCTTTGCAAGTGCGAGAAGAAGATCTCCAACAGCCTGCCGTTCACTTGTACCGAGTCGCTCGTGCATCCCCAAGTCGATGAACGTGATGGTGCCATCGGGAGCGACGAAGATATTGCCTGGATGCAGATCCGCGTGCACGTTGCCCCTGATGAGCAGTTGTCCGATCGACTCCGTGAGGATTGTCTGGCAGATCGCTTTTTCATTGAGGTTTGCATACCCGGCGGAGAGTGATCCTGCTTTCCTGCGATCGAAATACTCGCGCAGGGGAATGCCTTTTGCCCGCGTCTCGAGGACGACATCCTCGCCTGCGAAGAGAATCTGCGGAATTTCGACGTTGTAGGGTGTGGATTGGGGCTTCCGTTCCAGTTCGGAGCGCAAATCATGTGCAAATAATGCTTCGTCCTTGAAATTCAACTCTCGTGTGACAGCTTCCTGAATACCGTCAGCGAATCCGGGAGGCAAGCTTTTCTTCCCTCTCCTCCGCTCGATGGTTGTGATGATCGTCTCCAGCAGATGTAGATCATGATCGATGTTGTGTGATTTCTGCGCGGACGGTCTCTTGAATTTTCCGACGAGCTGAAGTGTTGTCCCCACGGGATACCCCAATGCCGGATCGGTGATTTCGACGGTGACGAGACATGCCTGCTTGTTTGATGCCGCACCAAGGAGTTTGTCGAAAGAGAGAATCTTCACGCCTTTGCTGCCATCCAGGAGTCCGTTTCCTTCCGCAAGAGCAGCGAGCGATCTTTTGTGCACCACCTCGGCATCACTTTGCATCTTCCTCAATGATTCCTTGTAGTTGGCAGGAACCCACGGCAGCTCAGCAAGGCTTTGTGCCACTTTTTTCCCGACCACTCCACATTCACCTAATATGAGAGCCGCTGTGGATGGGGGATCGATCCTCGTTCCTTCTCGTCTGTGCTGTGTGATCTTCGAAGTAAGTTTTGACAGGAGCTGCGCCCCCTTTGCTGGCTCCGCCTCAGCAACAACGTTAACAAAAATACTGCGGAAGAGTTCTGCCCCTTCCACGTCATTCGGGAAGAGTTCTTCGGATAGCCTCTCGAGAAATGCGCGTCTTTGTCCATCAACTGCTTCTCTTTGCTCTTCAATAACTGTAGCGACATCAAGTATCCCCTCATCGCCAAGGCAAAGTCTCTTAATCATTACCTCTTGTTCAGGAGGGGTAAGGAAACTCGCAAAAATAACTTGACTGTTACACCTTCCGCCGAGAACGAAT
>CAYIRQ010000005.1:0-24708 GCA_964365905.1 uncultured Candidatus Peribacteria bacterium | reverse complement strand
TCATAGGTTGAAGCAACCCAGTAGCGACTGGAATCCGGCGTATGCACTTCATCCGCGATTGTTAGAGTTCCTTTTTCATCATAACCCATTTCATATTTCGTATCGACGAGGATGAGTCCGCGCTTGAGAGCAACTTCCTGACCTCTCCGGAAGAGTGCGAATGCTTTCTCTGCGATCTCAGCCCACTGCTCAGTCGTTGCAAGTCCCCGCGCAATGATTCCCGCAGGGTCAATAAGCTCGTCATCTTCGGCTTTCGTCGTTGGTGTGATGATCGGAACCCTGTCACCCTGCCTGCCCTCCATAGCCTTGGCGGAGGAGGGAGCGGAGACGAAGGGTTGGTTTTTCTTCATGCCCTCCGGGAGCGGATTGCCGCAGAAATTGCGTACACCTGCCGCATAATTCACCCATGCCGACGTCTTCGTGGATCCCGTGAGATATGCCCTGACGACGATCTCGACCTTGAGCATCTTGAGATTCTTCACCACGGTGACATTCGGGTCCGGCATCGCAAGCACATGGGTCGGCATCACGTCTTTTATTCGCTCGAACCACCACGCAGAGAGCTGATTGAGGACCTGTCCCTTGAGAGGAATCGTGCACCACTTAATATCGAAGGCGGACTGACGATCCGTTGCGATGAGAATATTGCGGTTGCCCTGCGAGTAGACATCGCGCACCTTCCCTTCGTAGCGTTTTCCCAAGTCCGCAAAATCGGTGCGGTCGAGGGTGTTCTCGAGGAAAGGCCTGATTTGATCGAGAGAAAGCATCCGATTGCCACTGTAACAAATGTACAGAAAATGCACAGACGATAGTTGACAGAATTAAAAAAAACCTTGAATGGCTCATGGAACCTTATGCCTTTTATCACTCCCCCATTCTCGACTATGCAACGCATTGTCACAGGTCTCCTGCTATCCATCGGCAGTATCGCACTGGTATTATTTTTGTCCTTCAACACATCCACGATCACCGAAGAGCACGCTGACGCAGCAGGAGCGATAGCAGAAATCTGCTGCCCGCAGGATCCGACCGATCCTGATTACTCAGGACGATATTGTTGGAAATCCGTGCCTGTTGGCGGTGGTTCTCAATGTACGTATGGAGGGGTGTGCCCAGAAGGCTTCCATCTAAGTAATCCGGGAGAGAATGAAACTTGTGATTCCATCTATTCTTTCCATCCTTTCCCTAATGAGGCCGCTGCTTTATGCCCTGATTCGCACCCAGGAATGCTCTACATCTGCGTCAGCGACTGAAAGGACATTCACGGAACATTGCAAATAGCAGTTCCATAAAACCTGCGGACGCGTCCGCAGGTTTTATGTGAAATGACTCGGCATGACCCTTTGCCAAAACTCCGGTACACTCCGTGTGTGCCCGTAACCCTTTTCCTTGCATCGGAAGGAGACAAAGAACACGGAGAGAAGATCCTCGCCGTTCTGCAGGAATTCGGCGTGAAAACGGAGACCTTCATCGCATCCGCCCATAAAGTCCCCGAGAAAGTGCACGCGAAGGTGGAGGAACTGAATACGCGCGCCGAGCCAACAGTGCTCATCACCTGCGTCGGGATGAGTAACGGCCTTTCCGGAGTTGTCGCAGGAAGTTCCATCCATCCCGTCATCGCCTGCCCCGTCTATAAGGATAAGGAGGACTACCTCGTGAACATCCACTCCACGCTCCAGATGCCGAGTGATGTGCCTGTGCTCACCGTCCTCGATCCGAAGAACGCGGCGCTCGCGGCGGTGCGGATTCTTGCGCTGTCCGATGCGTCGCTACGGAAGAAGGTTGCGGAGAGAATTCAGAAGGTGAAGGCGAAGTATTAGGAGTATCGGAATAACGGAATACCGGAATATCGGGGAACCCGTTACTCTGTTACTCTGATATTCCGTTATTCCCGTTCGCCGCCATGGACCCCTCCTGGATCGATATCCTCCCCAGTCTCGAGCGACAGAAGATTCGCGAGCGGCCGAAGCGCACCCGCGAAGAATATGCAGAAGGTCGGGAAAAGGTACGGAAGCAACATGAACGCATTCGGGAGGATCGCGAGAAGAACGAACGGACGGCAGAAGTTCTCTTGTACATTGAGACCTACGAAGAAACGCTCAAGGAGAAACTCGCGGCGGAGAAACTGGAAAATGTCGCAGGCATGCTCCAGAATTACGATGCAAAACAGTGGGGCCAGATGCAGAAGGCATTTTCGCAACATCAGTTCGATCTTTCTGTCGCCACAGATAACAGTGGAGAACCGCACATCTCCATGACGATCGATCTGCCGGAAGGAAACGCGAAAGAAACCCTTCCTCTCGCACCAAAACTGCAGGAAGCCTTGATTGCGAGGGCGATGGTGACTGCAGAATAGAACAATAGAACAGTTTAGGATAAGTTCATAAGCTCCATTGATCGACCGATGATCTGTGCAATGAGCTCTTGAAGCTTTGGTAGTGGAATCTCGACTCGCTCCGGATATAAAGCCACTTTTTGCTTCACTGAACGAATGACACGTTGGACATGACGCAACAGAAGATCATAAATGCATTGCTGAGTCATGAGTGCGCATTCTTTTTCGGAGACTCTCTTTTTCAGCTGTTCTCCGATAACTTCGAGAAGAACCTCTCTGATGGAACCTCGTATCTCCAGGAGCCGTACTTCGTTTGGAACCGCGATACCCCCCAGACGCACGGTGTTTCCGAACATGTGCACAAGTTTCTCAAGGAAATCTTCAGAAACAACCTCGCGAACAGCGAGTGCCAAAGATCCCGAAAGCCTTTGGAGGCTTTCCATTTTTTCGTGCCCGTACTTTTTCCCTCTCTCCCGAACGAAATCATCCTGTTGCAGTTTTTTGCGGCGTTCTGCATGGGACCATGCGACATCTCTTGCAAGATCCGCCAGATCTTCAGGATGCAGCAGGCTGAGATCAATATCGCTCAGATAAAGATACTGCTCCGGATGCTCGAGAACGATTGTTTCCACAAATGCGACTATACCACATTTAATGATTTACGTTTTGCAGCTCATCATCCGGCGCCGCCTTATTCCGCCCTTCTTTGCCACATTTGATGCATCGATAGAGAATCACAAATCCCTTCCTGCCGTCCCGATCGAGACCAATCGGCTCCATCAGTCCTCCGCAATCTGAAGCGCGATCGCCCGGCCCCTCTTCATCGACATGCTTGGAATACAGGCAGTGCGGACAATGATTGCGGTAGGTGCCGCGCTCAAGCGGCAGCACGGATGCGCCGCAATGCTCACAGAGGAAGCGTTCCTGGCGGGGAAGAAACATTGAAGAGTTCGAGGAAGAAGAGGAGTTCGAGGAATTTTCAGGAAAGAGATGAGCGCAGTTTATAAATGAGATAGCCCACTCGTTGAATGTGATCATCTGCTTTTTTGAAATCATCTTGAGTAATGTAGTGGAGTCCCAGTGCAATACGACACTGACAATGCAGTTCCTCAAGGGAAGCAAGTGCATTCTCAAAAAAACGAGCTTTATCTTTCTTCGAGTGTTTCACGTTACCCTCAGCGAGATTCATAGGAACGCTGTATGCTGAACGACGCATTTGTGATACCAATGCAAACTTTTCCTCTGACGGAAACTTTTTTGTGAGTTCATAGATCCACAGGCACAGATTGAATGCTTCTTGCCATGCCACAAGTTTCTCATACGGGCGTTGGGTGAACATAGCAGGCAATCCTATCATATTTTCATTGTGCTGCTTGTCATCAACATACCCTCCTCGTACTCCTCGTCCTCTTCTCACTCTTCGTACTCCTCAAACATTGAATCGAAAATGAAAAATATCTCCATCACGGACACTATATCCCTTCCCCTCCGTCCGCATCTTCCCCTTCTCCTTCGCTGCGTGCTCGGAACCAGCTGCAATGTAATCGCCATATGCAATCGTTTCCGCACAAATGAAACCCTTCTGAAAATCCGTGTGGATGACGCCCGCGGCTTCCGGCGCGGTCCCGCCTTTCTTCATCGTCCATGCGCGCACTTCCTTCGGGCCGGCTGTGAAGAAGGTGTGCAAACCGAGAAGGCTATATGCGGCCTGCACAAGCTGATCGAGACCAGAAGATTTCACCCCGAGTCCACTCAAATATTCTTTTGCTTCGGCTGGATCAAGATCGAGAAGTTCTTCTTCAATTTTTGCAGAAACGACAATCATGCCGGATCCCATCCCCAGCCCCAGCCCTTGTTTCGCCTGTTCGAGAGATATCTTCCCCAACTGCTCCTCGGAAACATTGACCGCATACAACAGTGGCTTCCGAGTGAGAAGTTGAAACGAGCGCACGAGGACCTCCTGCTCGTCCGAGAATGAAACAGTGCTTGCGAGTTTGCCAGCGTTCAGTGCCTCCCGGATTTTTTCGAGTACCTTCGCTTCCACTGGAGCTTGTCCTGAGCCACGTCGAAGGGCTTCCTTGATCCCCGATTTTGCACCACCCACGACTTTGTTCCATCGACGCTCCAAAGATTCCAAGTCCGCAAGGACAAGTTCCGTTTCGACCATCGCAATATCGCGCTTTCCGTCGATCGATCCCGCAACATGGATGATGTCGCCCTCGGGAAAGAGACGCACGACTTCGCAGATCGCATGCACTTCCCGAATGTGGCTCAGGAATTTGTTCCCGAGTCCTTCCCCCTTGCTCGCGCCAGCGACAAGTCCCGCGATGTCCACGAATTCGATCGCTGCTGGAATCACCTTCTCCGGCTTCACGAATTCTGCGAGCTTCGTGAGGCGTTCATCCGGCACCTCGACCACGCCGACATTCGGCTCAATCGTGCAAAAGGGATAATTCGCCGCCTGTGCGCTCCTCGAACGGATCAGCGCATTAAACAGGGTGGACTTACCAACATTGGGCAACCCGACAATTCCTATTTGGAGCGGCACCCCCCTACGATACGGTTTACCGCTTCTATTGACAAATACGGGCCAAAAATTCATTATTCCCCACCTTCGTATGCGCCGATTCGCACTCCTCTTTGCGGCAACCGTGCTCGCTTTTCTCGGAACGAGAGCATACGTCACGCATGCAAAAACTCTCGCGCTCGCATCCATTCTCGTGGTCGAGGCACCTCCCTCTGCGCCTTCCACTGCTCCCGTGACACGGGCAGCGGGGCTCATGCTGACGCTTCGGAGTCGCGAGCAATTCGCTCCCCAGATTCTCTGGTTCACGGAACACTTGCCGGAGATTTCCCTCTTTCCGGACGTTGATCAGGGAAACAAAGAAGCTCCCTACATCGAAGTCGCGTTTCTCGAGGGCATCATGCGCGGTGCAGCGGACGGCAAATTTCATCCCGACGCCCCACTCACCGTGGAACAGGCGCTCGTCCTCATCAGTCGCACGTACGGCTGGACGGGCGGCGTTCCTTTCCAGTCGTCCACAGCTCTCGGGAATACCGAGCACACGTGGTTCACCGAAGCCGTGTCGGAGGCGATCGATCGGAACCTGATTCCGCAGGAGGCCTCGCTCCGTTTGGGAACACCCCTTCGCCATGATGATTTCGCAGAAATCCTCCGGAGGCTCAGAGTCGCTGAGGAAGAGAATACCTATGCCTACATAGCAGAAGAGGAGAGTGTCCTCGCACAAACTCCTTCTTCTTCTCCAACCTCTCCTTCCTCTCCATCCTCTCATCCTCCACTTCGCGTTACCCCCCTGAAGTCCACAACGATTTCACTTCCTGAAGTCGCCCCACCCACAAGTCCGTCTCTTGCGTATGCCTCTACGAAGTACTTCGCGATCACCATACCAAAGATCGGCTATAATAATATTCCGGTTGCTCATCCCGATGACCCCTTCACAGAGAAAGGGATGCTGGAGCCGCTTGCATTCGGGGCCGGTCACCTCCTCGCATATCCGGGAGATGGGGTCTCGATGATCTACGTTCACAGCAGTGCGTTCCCTTGGCAGCCTCAGGAATTCGCGAAGATCGGCGTGAAACTCGATCAGCTCGCAAATGGCGACCGCATGTATGTGACGTACGCGGGGAAGCTCCATGTATACGAGGTGACAAGCGGGGCAGTAGTCTCCCCGGAAGACACATCGTACTTGGAGGATGACGGCTCGCAGAAAATGATCCTCTACACCTGCTGGCCGCCGAATAGCACGAAATCCCGGCTCATTAAGATCGGACATCCCGTGGAAACAGTCGCTCTCCGGGAGTCATAAGCAAAGATGGTCGCCAAAGCGCTTGCAGAGAGCGGAAAAATCCCTACACTCCTCCCATCACTTCCCATGTGAATGACAGGCTCCATGTCATGGTGAGCTTAGCCTGTGCTGAGCCTGCCGAAGTATCGGACCACGAAGCATGAGGGGTCCTGCCGCAGAGTGTCACCCTGAGCACAGTCGAAGGGCTCAAGCGTTCCTCCCCTTACGAAAGCACTCTCCGAAGTGACCTCAAGGATCTCTCCATCTCCCCTATGCCTATCCCCACGGAAGAGGAACTCGTTGCCGCCGCCTGTCACATCGGTCACAGGGTCGCCAAATGGAACTCCAAGATGAAGCCTTTCATTTATGGGGAGGAAAAGGGAATTCATATTTTCGATCTTACGAAAACGAAGGAGCAGCTCGCTAAAGCCTGCGAGCAGCTCAGTGCCCTCCACACTGCCGGAAAGACGATCCTGTTCGTCTCGACGAAGCTCCATTCCACGGCGCTCCTCGAAGAACTCGGTCGCGCGACCGGGCAACCGATCGTCACGAAAAAATGGATCCCCGGACTCCTCACGAACTACCGCACGATCTCCCGGCGCATCAAATACTACCTCGACCTCCAGGATGCGTTCCGCACGAATGAAGTCAGCAAGTACACGAAACAGGAACAGACGCAGCTTCGGAAGAAGCTCGCGAAGCTCGATCACGCGCTCTCGGGAGTCGCCGGGATGACCGGTCTGCCGCACGCGGTCTTCGTCGTCGATGCCATCCGCGACCGGATCGCGGTGCAGGAGGCGCATGGTCTTGGGATCTCCGTCTTCGGGATTTGCGACAGTCCCGCAGACCCCGACTTCTTCACGGTACCCATTCCCGCAAACGATGACTCCGTGAACTCCGTTCGGCTGATCCTGGAAACTGTGAAGAATGCATTGCTCAGTGCACCCAAGGCACAGACAAAGGAAGAAAAGTCAGAAGCAACCGCCGCACCCATCGCAGCCTAATTTTCCATTCTCCATTTTCAATTCTCCATTCCGATATGCCCATCTCCGCTCAACAAGTCGCCGAACTCCGCCGCCGCACGGGCGTCTCTATCAGTGCCGTGAAGCAGGCACTCGAGGAAGCAGCTGGCAACGAGGAGAAAGCGATTGAGATTCTGAGGAAGCGAGGGGAGGCGCAGGCCGTGAAGAAGAGTGCGCGGGAGCAGCGCGAGGGTGCCGTCGCGATCGAGAAATCGGGAAACAAAGCTGCGATCGTTCAGCTCGCCTGTGAAACCGATTTCGTCGCGCGCGGCGATGATTTCCGGAACTGCTTGCAACATCTTGCAAAGACGGCCCTTGCAAAGGGACCCGATGCCGCAAGGCAGGAGGCAACCTCGATCCTCCCCGCGCTCGTGCAGAAACTGGGAGAGAACATTGCTGTCGCGGATGCAAACGTTGTCACAGGTGGGACGCTCGGCGCCTACGTCCACAGCAATGCAAAGATCGGCGTGATCGTCGCGCTCGACCCTTCGACGAGCTCAGGGCAGGCGGGAAAGTGGGAAGATATTGCAAAAGACGTTGCGATGCACGCGGCCGCGATGGCACCGCAGTTCGTATCGCCGGAAGAAGTGAGTGCGGAAGCAGTCGAAAAGGAAAAAGAGGTCTGGCGCGAGCAGCTGAAGAAAGAAGGCAAGCCCGAAGCGATCTGGGACAAGATCATGATGGGGAAAGAGAAAAAGTTCCGTGAGGCGCACGCGCTTTTGACCCAACCCTTCGCGAAGGATCCCTCAAAGAAAGTGGAGCAAATCCTCTCCGGAGCAAAGGTAATTTCTTACGTTCGTCTCTCCGTGGGAGAGTAATCCCCCCTTTCTCCATTCCTTACCATGTTGCACTCTCCACTAGAAATTCGCGAAAAATCACAGGCACAAAGTTTTCGAGCATACCTGTTGGAGCGGGAAACACCCTACATAACAATCGGGACATATGAGAATCTCCTAGGAGACTGTCCAGAAGCCTTAGATCTTCCCCTCCCAACGAGAGTTCTGGATTACCTTTATGAAGAATTCTCTACTATACGCGATTGTGAAATTCATGATGACCGTACCCCACACTTACTCATCATCCGGAACACCCTCCTCACGAACTTCCTCCTCCAGACACGTCCAAAACAAACAGGCGCACAAACGGTCGGCCGACTGGCGCAGCAAACGCGTTCCAGCATGCCCTTCAACCCAGACAATGTCCTTGGCTAAGACGCCCCGCATCGAAGCCAAAGCAACGCGAGGATGCTATCCCTGAAGCAGTTCCTCCAACCTCTCCCGCTCCCCCTTCGGAATCGGAAGCTTCACAACAAAGCTCTGAAGCTGTTCTCGTGTGATTGCTTCCCCACGCGTGAGCTTTTTGAGCTGCTCATACGCGTCCTCGATGCGGAACCTCCGCATGACGGTCTGGATCGCTTCCGCAAGCACTTCGGGGTGTGCGTCGAGCTCTGATCGAAGAGCTTTTGTATTGATCTGTAACTTTCCAAGCCCTCTCCGCAGAGAGTGAAGAGCAAGGAGATGGTGCCCGAAGGCGACGCCGATATTTCTCTGGACCGTCGAGTCTGTGAGATCACGCTGGAGACGACTGATCGGAAGTTTCTCCGCAAAGTGCGCAAAGAGGGCTGAGCTCACCCCAAAATTCCCCTCGGCATTCTCAAAATCGATCGGGTTCACTTTGTGCGGCATCGTACTGGATCCGACTTCCCCGGCAATGCGCTTCTGTCCAAAAACACCGCGCGAAATATAGAACCACAGATCTCGGCTGCAATCGATGAGGATCGTATTGATGCGGAAGAGGAGATGAGAGAGCTCCGCAATATCATCGTGGGGGTTGATTTGGGTCGTGTAGCGAAGAGGCGTAAGACCAAGAGAACGCACGAATTTACGTCCAAATGCCCCCCAATTCACATCGGGATAGGCAGCTCTATGCGCCGCGAAATTTCCCACGGCCCCGCCGAATTTCCCGCCCATGCGGAAATCGAAGAGAGTCGTAAGTTGTCGACCCAGTCTCTCGACGAACACAAGGAGCTCTTTCCCAACGGTCGTCGGCGTTGCAGGTTGGCCATGCGTAAGTGAAAGCATCAGCACTCTCTGCCACTTGCGACCGAGAGACCCAAGTTCGGAGAGAAGCGCACGGAGCTCCGGTCGCAGCACCTCGCGGAGCGCTCGATGCAGGAGGATGCCGTAGGCCAAATTATTGACATCCTCGCTCGTGAGACCGAAATGGAGGAAGCTGAGACTTTTTCGAAGTGAGGGAATGCTCGAAAACTTTTTGCGCAAATAATATTCGACTGCCTTCACATCGTGACGGGTTTTGTGCTCGAATGTGCGAATGAGCGCGAGATCTTTCGCTCCGAAGCGCTCGAGGATGCGCATCAATGCCTTCTTTTCGCTATGCGTCAGCCTCCGCAGCTCCTCCACCTTCCTCTCTTCTCCAAGCGCTATGAAATAGAGAATCTCCACCTCCACCCGTGCCTTCATCAGCGCCTCTTCGGAGAAATAGGCCCCTAAACTCTCAACCTGATCCGCGTAACGACCATCGAGGGGGGAGAGGGGGGACATTGGCCCCCATCGTAGCAGATTCATCCTGGGAATGAACCCGTATTTATTTCACCAATCATCACTTCCAAATTCGATTTCCCGTAGAGCTGCCTCTGTCGGCTCAGAATCATCATCGTGATCGTGGAAATCCATTGTGTCATCTGCTTCTTCGTCAGGGCGGCTCCGGACACGACGGGTGCTCTTCTCTTTCTGTTCTATCATCTTTTTATGCGATTTTTTTCCTGCAGCTTGTTTGACGGCTCCCAAGTGAGCTGCGATATCCCTCGGAGTGATCCACGGTGGCTTCATTGCTTGTTGTTCTGCTTCCCGCATATTGTGATGTGTACGATTTGATACGATTGCAACGGCACGCGAAAGACGAATTTCGAGAACTTTCTTCTCAAGGGCTTCACACTGTTTCTGGACCTGCGTTCCTGCTCGATGGAGCACAGCATAAAGATCTCTCATCCATATGTCAGCATCGAGACCGTTCGCGAGAGCAAATTCCCGGAGATAGGACCGATCGATACTGCGCGAATTCGCACGCAATGGAGGGAAGACGACAATGAGGGAAGGCATATGTCCACGCTGCTCGGTGATGCTTGGGGGAAATGTCCCTTCCGCAAGATTCGCGTTCTCGCGGAAAAATTTTGCGGGAAGAGATGCCCAGAGTTCCGTCCGCGGAGGATTGCCTTTTGCAAGATGTGTGCCTTCTCTCTGACACTCTCTCTTCCCAAGAAAGTGCTGACCGGGAGTGATGTGGAATGATCCTGACTCTGGAATGGAAATATCAGGCTTATATGCTTTCCACACCAGACGATTATGGGTATCGACGTCTGCAAATCGTTGCTGGATAACATATCCACCCGTTTCGCGTGTATGGAACTGCCGACCGAACAGGCGCTTCTGATATTCCAATTCGGCAGATGTCTCTTGCGTGCACAGAAATGTGGCGCGCAGCCTGGTCCAATCGAAAGAATCGATCACATTCTCCATGCAGGAAATAAGACAGGTCTTTTGATGCACGGGGTCATCCATACGGAGCTGTATGCGCCCACTATGTTCTTCATCTCGATTGGCATCATAGGACACGAACTTGATGCCCATGTGTCCGAACTCCTCACGAAGTCGCATGACAACATACGGCACCTGTTTTGGGTTAAAGACTGCAAGATGAGGGCCCTCATGAAACTGAGGGGCCCTCTGCTCTTTCGGTAACTGCAGTTGCCTCCCGTAGAAAGCGATGAATTGCTCGGCAGCCTCGTAGGAACCAGAGGGGTACAGAATTTCATCATTCCCCGGGAATCCCACGAGTCGATGGGGACGGAGAATGCGCTCGGGGCTATTCATTCCGTCTTCGACGGACATCTCTGAAAGCGTTGCTTCATACTGCAATCTCCCGTACCTGTTGAATGCCGCTGAAGCGAGAAGGTGGGGTTCCTCTCCTCCGATGTCTTCATGGGTGACAACTTCCGTGTAGCCGTTGTCCGACGTCGTTCCGGCCTCATCGACGAAGATCCATCGCACGTTCTTCAGGAACGAGGCAATCTTCAGCCGCGCCCTATGTTGATTAAGGGATTTCCAGGACATCACCGCAATGCGCGTGCTTTCGGAGGGAAGTTTTTCCTCTTGCACGTCGCGAATATCAAATTCGCTCTGCACCCAAACATGCGGAAGCATCGTGTCGCTCACTCCAAAGAGCAGATCGCCTTTCTTTCCACTTTTTTCTTCAGAGGGAGGAGTCACTTCGAGAAGTTCCAGATCCTGCTCATTGGGGCCGTACACAGTGACAGCGTGTCGGCTGAGGAGAAGCGCGGCATCAGAGAGAAGATTGAATGCATTGGGAATTCTTTGAAATTCCTCCCAGCAATCGCGCGCTTTCAGGGAACGCTGGAGGAGCTCCGTCGTTTCCCTTGGGTCGCGCGGGGATTCCTCGCAGAGAGACATCCATATTTTCAGTGGAAAATAGCGCTCTCCCTCCACCCCCAGTTGTTGCTCTACATATTTACACTGTTCCCGCATCTCCCGATTCCGGACGAGAGAGTGCTCGCGCAACATCATCACGTCCCGCTTTCCTTCGCTCCCCAGAGCCTGCTGCATCACGATGGATTTCCGCTTCACAAGTATCAGGATGTTTCCCGTGAGGAGGCCACGCTCCATGAGGTCAGCGAGCACTCCGATGCGAATCCCCTGAATGCGCGTTTTTCCTAGTCCAGGGCCCTCGACCATGAGAATCGAACGTGCCGAGAGAATGCAGTTCATCATTTCAAATATCAGTGCCTTCTGATGACTCCAGAGAGGATCTCCATTGACAGCTTCTTTCTCTTTGAGACCACAGAGAAACGTCGCGAGTCCTCGTATTTCATGCCGCACATCTTCCGGGGCGCGTTGGTAAAGCGACACGAATTCTTTCTATTCTCTCACCAGCTTCTGGCCATGCCGAGACGGAGCGGGAGGAAAAACAGCATCATGTTCCAGAGCAAGCTGACGGTATCGATTGGCAAATTCTCTCTTCGTTACATCGATAAGCCCGGTGCTTCCCCGAGGCACTTCCGTGGTCTGTACCGCATGCTGTTCCAATGTCCGAGGCATGGAGAGCCATTGTGATCATTCCCTATGTGGATCGCAAGGAATTCTCAGCCACTCTATCTCACGAGCACCCGCTCGTCTCCCCACAATCCAGACACTTATAGCACGCTCCATTCCGGATCATCGTGGAGCCGCATTGCGTGCACATCGGGGCGTCTTCGGCGCCTTGGAAGGCGAGTGGCGTTCCCGAATGAGAGGAGAGAAAGGATGAGAGGATGAGAGGAGCATTCTTCTCCTCTTCTTTTACCTCTCTTACCTCTCTCCCCTCCGTCGAGCCCATATCCAGCACCGGGAGCGAAGAAACGAATGCATCCTTGCTCTTCGTGCCGGAGGTATATGCGAGTTCGACGAGATCGGCATTGTGCACTTTCTTCGCGGCCTCCTTCGTGAGGAACTTGAGAGCGAACCAGCGCCCGAGGTAATCCATGATGCTCTTCGCCATCGGGATCTCGCGGTTTGCCGTCATCCCCGCGGGCTCGAAACGCGTGTGCACGAGTTTGTCGATGAGCACTTCGAGCGGCACGCCGTACTGCAAGTTCATACTGAGCGAGAGTGCAAGCGTATCCATCACGCCCGAGAGCGTGGAACCCTCCTTGCTCATTTTGATGAAGAATTCACCGGGCTTGCCATCCTCGTAGAGACCGACCGTGATGTAGCCCTCGTGACCTGCGACCGCGAACTTGTGCGTGATGCTCGCGCGCTCCGGCGGGAGCTTCCGCCTCCGAGGCACTTCTTTGATCACAACCTTTTCAACAATTTTTACCTCAGAGCCTGCCCTGAGCCCCGTCGAAGGGCCATCCTTCTCCGCCTTCGTACTCAAGGGCTGACTGAGTTTAGAGCCATCCCGATAGAGCGCATTCGATTTGAGACCGAGTTTCCAGCTCAGGAGATAGGCTTTCTTGATATCGGCGACTGTCGCTTCCTGCGGCAGGTTGATCGTTTTGCTGATGGATCCAGAAATGAAGGGCTGACTTGCCGCCATCATGCGAATGTGGCCCTCCGTCGCGATGAAGCGCTTCCCGATCTTGCCGCACTTATTCGCGCAATCAAAGACGACGAGGTGCTCCTCTCGAAGATGCGGCGCTCCTTCGACCGTCATGCGGCCACACACGACTTCGTTCGCTTCCTCGATCTCTTTGGGACTGAATCCGAGCTCCTTGAGAAGATGGAACTGCGGATCTGCAGTGCGAACGGAGTCAAAGCCGAGACGCTTCATGGCTTCCTCTCCGAGGGTAAAGCGGTTGAAGGCAAAGGAAAGCTCAAAGACCTGACCGAGCGTACGCTCCGCGGCATCAATCTCTTCGTCGAGAAGCCCCTTCGCCTTGAGAGAGGCACGGTTGATGTGGGGACTATCCTGCAGGGAAAGCGTGCCAAGGACGTAGCGCATGATGTCTTCGGCCTGCGCCGGCGTGTAGCCGAGACGGAGCAGCGCCGGCCGCACCGACTGGTTCGCGATCTTCATGTAGCCGCCTCCCGCGAGCTTCTTGAATTTGACGAGCGCGAAATCAGGCTCGACGCCGGTCGTATCGCAGTCCATGAGGAGGCCGATGGTGCCGGTGGGCGCGATGACTGTGGTCTGCGCGTTGCGATAGCCGAATTCCTCGCCCAAGGCGAGCGCCCGGTCCCACGCCTCGTGCGCGGCCCGGAGGAGATCCGGCGGGCACTGCCGCTGATCGATGCCAACGGGGATCACGTGGAGCTGCTCGTATTCATGAGGGGGGGTGTCGTAGGCCGCCCGCCGATGATTACGCATCACCCGGAGCATGTGAGGCCGATTCTTCGCGTACCCCGGGAAAGGGCCAAGCGCAGACGCCATCTCGGCGGACTCCGCATAGGATTCCCCGGTGAGGATCGCGGTGAGCGCCCCGCAGATCGCGCGGCCCTTCCCTGAGTCATACGGAATGCCCATGCGCATGAGGAGCGCGCCGAGGTTCGCGTACCCGAGGCCGAGCGTCCGGAACTTGTAGCTGAGACGTGCGATCTCCTCGCTTGGGAACTGCGCCATGAGGACGGAAATCTCAAGCACGATCGTCCAGAGACGGACGGCGTGCCTGAAATCCTCAAGGCGGAAACTGCCTGCCTGCCCCTCCGACCTGTCCTCCGAAGCCTTGGCGAAGGAGGAAGCTCCGAAGGAGCGAAGGGGGGTCGAAGGGTCTGCATCATAGAACTTGAGGAGATTGAGCGATGCAAGATTGCAGGCCGTGTTATCGAGGAACATGTATTCACTGCACGGATTACTGGCGCGGATGCGGCCGTCTTCGGGGCACGTGTGCCAGTCATTGATCGTCGTATCAAACTGCACGCCGGGATCGGCGCTATGCCAAGCGGCCGATGCAATCTGCTCCCAGAGATGCTGCGTCGGGACCGTCCTACAGGGCTTTGGAGCTCTTCCTTCCGCTGTTGCCTTGCGCTTCTCGTTGCGATGGAAGAGGTGCCAGTCGGCTCTCTGCTCGAGCGCCCGGAAGAACGCATGCGGGACCCGGACGGAGTTATTCGAGTTTTGTCCGGAGACCGTCTGATACGCTTCCCCATTGAAGTCCGTTGAATATCCGGCATCCCGGAGCGCGGCTACTTTCTTCTCCTCGTGCACTTTCCAATTGATGAACTCCTCGATGTCGGGGTGATCGAGATCGAGGCAGACCATCTTCGCTGCTCTGCGGGTCGTGCCGCCGGACTTGATCGCGCCGGCCGCACGGTCCCCGATCTTGAGCCAGCTCATAAGACCGGAGCTTGTGCCGCCGTGACTCAGAGACTCCCCCGCTCCCCGGATTTCACTGAAGTTCGTGCCCGTGCCCGAGCCGTACTTAAAGAGCCGTGCCTCGCGCACCCAGAGATCCATGATGCCCCCGGGCTTCACCATATCGTCCTCCACGGACTGGATAAAGCAGGCGTGCGGCTGCGGATGTGTGTAGGCATCCTCACTCCGGCGCACCTCCCCCGTCACGGGATCGCAATAATAGTGCCCCTGTGCGGGCCCCGTGATCCCGTAGGCATAGTGGATGCCGGTGTTGAACCACTGGGGGCTATTCGGAGCCACCATCTGGCGGATGAGCATCGCCGCGAGCTCGTCCTCGAATGCCTGCGCATCCTGCACCGTCGCGAAGTATCCATGACTCTCGCCCCAGTGCCGCCAGCACCCCGTGAGACGGCGGACCACCTGCTTCGCGCTGCGCTCGGGACCCGTGATGACCTCCCCTGCTTCATTTTTGAGCACATTCCCTTCGGCATCGAGCTCTGGGACGCCCGCCTTGCGGAAATATTTGCTCGCGATGATGTCCGTTGCGACCTGCGACCAGTCCGCCGGGATCTCGACGTCCTCCATGGAGAAGACGATCGATCCATCGGTCGAGCTAATCTTGCTCACGCGCTTCTCATAACGGACTTCATTCAGGGGATCGCTCCCGGGCGTCGTGAAGCGTCGCGCGATATGGAGTCCGCGGGCGGGCTCCGAAGACTGTGGCATTGCCACCCCCTCGGCATAGGGAACATCGTTCCATTTCTGGCTGGAGGATGTGGATGGAGACGCGGCAGAAGAACGTGCGGGATTCATGGCAAACACAAGATGTAGTGCTTTCTGAAGAAAACTAACACAAGATATGCCTCCCCCCAGCTCTCCGCAAGCAGACTCCTATTGTCTTGCGTACGTCTTATGACCTATTGATCCTTCGACCATTCAACTTTGCCTCCATGCTCTGCTTTTGTGTTCCTTCGCAGCACTTCGGTGGCTTTCTATCATGCCCTGCTTCTGAAGACCAGATTCATCAAACATTGTTGGCGTCCTCCTGTATAGATAAGCCACCTCGTGCTGCTCCGGAATCCCCGAGGAGATCGCGAAGGAGGAGAACTGCGAAGAAAGCAAATGAAGGCAGGAGCTGCAGAACCCCTCGTCCAAATCCCGTGTGCCGGATGGCTTCGAGAGCGAGCGGGGTGAGGTAATAGAGGAGGCATTGACCGAGGAAGATTGCTCCGAGGAAGAGGAGTGGCGGGAGGAAGGAGGTCCGGGAGAATCTCCTCCCCATGAGCGAGAGAAGGAGAATGAAGACTGGGAAGAAGAGGAGGTAGCTGCCGGTGTAGAGGAGATCATTCGTAATCGCCGGGATAACTTCGGCATGGGGGGCAAGCGAGAATCCACCGATCTGCTGCGCATTGCCGAAGGCGAGACCGTACCTGAGCTTGAAGAGAACCCACGGGAGAGCGACCGAAGCGACGATGGCAAAAAATGGCCATGTTTCAGCGGCGACCAGTTTTCCATCGCGGAGGTTTTTCAAGGATCCCCCAAGGAGGAAGAATGCGAGGGGAGGGAAATAGAGGAGGAGCGCTTCACTCTTCAGGAACACCATGGAAGCTATCGTGACCCCGAGGAGACGGAGCAACATCGCTCTCCTCCTCTCTTCCCCGGCGGAAAAAAAGGCGCGGAGCAGTGTCGCGAGGAGGAGCACTCCTCCCGCCATCGCGATGTCGCTGTAGGCTGCGGTGGCGTGGGTGAGGAGCAGCGGGAAGCTGAGGAGGAGGATGAGACCGAGAGTTCCCCAGAGCGATCCTGCTTCCCTGCGGAGCGCGGAGACGAAGAGGATGAGGAGGACGAGGAAGAAGGCAAGGTTGACGCCATTTGCGGCTGCTTCACTCCAGCCCCCTGCAGACATCACCGCGAACACTTTGGTGAAATACATCGTGAGCGGGTAGCTCGGCACCCGGCCGCCGAAGAAAAGTTCATGACTGGGGGGAAGATCGAGGAGGAGACTCTCTGAAAGGTAAAAAACTTTCGCGCGCATGTTCCAGTTCGCATACACGTCGTCGAAGTAGGCGGGGGTGAGGAGGAGATCCGTGGAGACGGCAACGATTTTGAGGAGAGCGAAGAGGAGAAGGAAAGCGCCGAGAAGGAGAGCCCAGCGAGGGATCGGTGTCACACTGAGCACAGTCGAAGTGTGAGAATTGAGATTTGAGAATTGACTGAAACCTGACCACCCAAACCGGAGGAAAAAAATCAGAAGGAGTACTCCAATGATCATCCCGTGCCCAATGGCAAATCCCGTGAATGAAAGTGGCAAGATTCCAAAGTACACTGCAAAGAAGAGGATGAAGGCACTGAGAGCGCTGCCAACGAGAAATCCTGCCGCAAGACGTTCGACTCTATAAAAGTAGGGCTGAGATCTCTCGACGATCCTGAGGAGAAGCGCACCCTCGAGAGCGATGAGGAGGAGAGCCAGTGGGACGGTGAGGAAAGCCACTACGAAGAAGACAAAGAGTACAAAGAGTACGAGGAGTTCAAGGAATGAAATGCTTCTTTGGTATCCTTGTCTTCTTTGTTTTCTCGAAATACAAACGAATCCTCCGAGAATCTCCCCATGATGCTTCCAGGCTTACTCACCGTAATTCCCTCAATCGTGAGTCGGTTATCGAAAACGACAATGTCCGGTCGCTTGTAAATGACCCAGGTATCGGAAACAGGATCGCCGGCGTTCGGGAGTGCGGGGAAGGTCTCGTAGCGGAGGTTGCCGAAGTAGGGCCAGTCGCTCGGGAGGAACACTTCATAGCGCTCGCGATCAGCGACAAGCGGCCGTATGAACTGCGTGAATTCATAGAAGGTTCCCCGATCGCGGAACGTGCGGAAACCAGTCGGTGCAAGAGCGAAGGAAACGATGTCGTTTCTGATCGCAACGAGAAGTTCCGTTCCCATCCGCAGGTCATAGAGGATCCAGACTGCAAGGAGTGCGAGGAAAAAGCGCCGCAGCGCATCAGCCCGGAGAGCCGTCCACGGTACATTCCTGTAGCGTGCCCGGAAATTTGCGCGAAAAAGCAGACCAAGGCCGTAGAGCGCAAGCCCCACGAGCAGATACGCATTCACCGAGGTCGAGAGCACCATGGATTCCCGCAGGAGTTCGATCGGCAGAAGATCGGGAACGAGCACCGGGCCGAGCATGATATTCACGGAATGCGGGCGAATGCCTTCCGTGAGAAAAAAACTCCGCAGCATGCCCTGCACTTTTTCGAAGAACGAATATTCGAGAAACCGGACGCCTCCAAAGGTGACTTCCTCTGCATTCCCGATGAAGCTCATCGCAAAGACTTCGGTTCCCGCGATATTCGGGCGATAGAACGTGAGCGGAACGTATGCGCCGTCACGCAACGTTTGTTCTGTGGGAGAGAGCGGCAAACGGAAGCGTTTCACGATGTTCCCCTCATCATCGAGACGAAGGAGGAGGAGAGCAACCTCATCGAGAGAGGAGGGTCCGACATACATCTTGAGAGCATCGACGTGACTATGGAATCCTTCGGGAAGAGCACGGTAGATCGTTGCCTGATCTTTTACAGAGAAGATGAGCCCATCGGGACCGAGCGTGCCTTCGTCCAGATTTCCGTAATTCCACTCATTCAAATGCTCTTCCGTGAGGAGCAACCACTTGGCGTACGCACTCCCCTCCGTTGCGCCCTCCGGCGCTTGCGCAAATCCCTGAAGAGGGAGAAGGAACGTAAGAAGAAGAACTGCTTGCAGAAAACGCACCAAGCCATCATAGCAGTGCCTCGATACAACCAACCGTGTCATCCCGAGTGTTTCGAGCACGAAGTGCGAGAAATGTATCGAGGGATCGTCACGGCTGGTCACTCGGCATGACACATTTTTGCTTCCTTTACCGCGCTTCCCCCGCCACTTCCACATCCTTCGGTCCACCGGAGAGGACGGCCTTGATCCTCCGAATCCCCGCCGCAACGGCTTCCTCTTTCTGAATCTTGAAGGAGCCGAGCGCGCCCGTATGCGAAACATGAGGACCACCACAGATCTCGAGACTGAAATCTCCCATGCCATAGACTTTCACGCTGTCACCGTACTTCGCATCAAACACGCCAATCGCTCCCTTCTTCTTCGCCTCCTCCACGCTCATCAGACTGTACCCCACAGGAAGATCGCGCCGGATCGCATCGTTCACGAGCTCCTCCACCTTCTGCACTTCCTCGGGCGTCATTTTCTGCGGATGCGAGAAGTCGAAGCGGAGTCTCTCCGCTGTGACGTTGCTCCCCTTTTGGAACACGTGATCCCCGAGGACTGTGCGAAGCGCTGCATTGAGGAGGTGTGTCGCCGTGTGGAGCTTCGTGGTTTCACCGCTATGATCCGCGAGGCCGCCGCTGAACTTTCCCGCTGCAGCCGTGCGACTAAGGTCTTGATGTGATTGCTTTGAAGATTCAAAGAGCTCCGGCTGCGTCAGCTCCTTTCCTTGTCGCTGCACGATTTCTTCCGTGAGCTCACGCGGAAATCCGTAGGTCTCATAGAAGTAGAAGACTTTGGCCCCATTGATTTCCGACGCCGTTGAAAGATACTCCTGCAGTTCCCGCTCGCCGCGCGCGAGCGTTTTACGAAACTGTGCTTCTTCGGCATCGAGTGTTTGCTCGATGAAACTTTGGTGCATCATGAGATGAAGATCTTTGTACGTTTCGATGACCTCTCGTGCTACCCGGGAACAGAAGTTCCTCTCAATGCCAGCGAGATTGCCAAAGCGAATTGCGCGCCTCACGAGCCTCCTTGTGAAATACCCCTGGTCGCGATTGCTTGGAACAGCTCCGTCTCCGATGAGGAATGTCGCTCCTCGCAGGTGATCCATCACAATGCGAAGAGCTTTCGTGTGCTCTGGATCGGATCCGTACGTTCTCTGAGAAAGCTCTTCGAGCGTCCGACGCATTCCGGCAAAAAGATCGATCATGAAGACATCCGGATCATCGTTCACTGCTGCTGCCATACGTTCAAGGCCACCCCCAAAATCCACATTCTGCTGCGCGAGGCGCTCAAAGCCTTTTGCGGTCTTCCGGTACTCCATGAAGACGTTATTGCCAATCTCGAGGAACCGCCCGCAATCGCAGTTCACATGGCAGGGTTCCCTGCTCCACTTCGACTGCTCGTGAAGCCTACGCTCAGCTCCGAAATCCCAAAACATCTCGGAATCGGGCCCGCCCGGTTCGCCGACCGGCATCTTCGCAGGCTCCCCGGCGCGACTCCACCAGTTCTTCTTCTCGTCGTAGTAGAAGATGCGTCCATTCTGTATCCCATCCCGCTCCGGGAAATCGATATCCTTCGCTTCAATGCCAACATCTTTGAAAGCCTTTTTCCAATGCATAACAGATTCCTCGTCTCGCGGAACTGCACTGTTGCCCCGGAAAACTGTCACATAGATTCGCTGTGGATTCAGTCCAAGGTTCACCAAAAATTGAAACATCCACATGATTTGATCTTCCTTGAAGTAATCTCCGAGACTCCAATTCCCGAGCATTTCGAAGAAGGTCGTGTGGCGGTTGTCGCCGACTTCCTCGATGTCCACGGAACGGAAACATTTCTGGCTGTCCACTATTCTTTTGCCAAGGGGATGAGCCTCTCCCAGAAGATACGGAAGCATTGGTTGCATGCCAGATCCCGTGAAAAGGGTCGTCGGGTCGTTCTCCGGAAGAAGCGACGCGCTGGGAATGATCACGTGACCACGCTGCTCAAAAAATGTCAGGTAGCGTTGCCGTATCTGGGCCGTACTGGCAGGTTTCATGGACACAGTATGCCACGACATCGTGCTATTCTCTCCTCTTGAGACACCATGCATCGAGAACGCAGATCCTGGATCCCCGGCTCCCTTGGTTGTGCCTTTGCTCTCATTGCTGCGGTCACGACCGTTTCCGCTGTGTTTGCTGTGACCGGAGACGTCATGCATGAGGGTGGTGCAACGAGCACGGAAACGGGCGCGATGCTCAGGCTCGAAGAGCTGAAGATCCATATCCTCCCCACGCTCAAAGAACGCATTCTCTCTCTCACGCTCCAGGGAGCGCCTGTGCCGAAAGAATTGCAGAAGCTCTTCGGACAGGGGGAAGCAATGACTCCGGAAACGATCGATGCCTTCGAACAGGAAGCAGAGCATCTCTTCGGATCATCGTGGGAAGAGGAATGGCAGGAGGAAATTGCGGAACTCTCTCTCGAGGAACGTCTGCGCATCTACCTCGGTGCGATCATCGAGGAGGCCGTGACCATCGCGCGCCTGAGTCCCCAGGCTCCGGAGGATATCCGTGCACTTGCGACGGATCTTCTCTCGAAGCTCGATGAAGCGAAGAAGGAGGGGAAAAATCCGGCATCGCTCCTTCCGATCCTCCGTGACCGGCTCGCGGAAATATTTCCGGAATCCACTCAATCCCTCCCGCGATGGAAAGTGAGCACTGAAGAAGCTCTGAAGGAATTTCCCGATGCGCTCGCGATCCTTCTCCGCGAGAAAGAGGGAAAACGGGACGATCTGACGCTCCGCATCGCGCATCTTCGGGCAAGTCTCCCTCTCCTTACGACCGGTCGCGATATCACGCTCTTCCGGCAGCACTTTGAGGACGTCCGCAATGATCTCCTCGCGATTGCTCCCGAGATCCCGATCCCTCAGTTACGGGAAGACTTTGATATATTGCTCCAGAATCTCGCTTCGACTCTCCGTGATGCGGAACGGGTGCCACTCCCCTTGAGCGAACCGCTGGATGCCGTCGCAGCGCTCAAGCAGCGCGTTCGGGATATGGAAACGGAGGAAGATTTGAGGATCGTGATCAGGCGTCTCGAAGAGATCCTGAGCGCCCTGCGGAGCACAGACACGCCTTCTCCCCTCGATTCATGAAGCAGAGCAACATTTTCCTCATCGGAATTACACTCATCCTCGTCTTCTGCGCGGGCATCGCGGTAGCATGGCTTTTTATCCGGAAACCCGAAGAAAGCCCCAAGCTCCCGGCGACGCCCTCGGCACAAGCCGCCCGCATCTCCTCCGTCCTCCTCCGGGCGCGCCTCGAGGAAATGCATGAAGCCCTCCTCTTTACCGAGCTCCAGATGAAGGGACAGAGTCTTCTCACGGAACTCGGAGGGCAAGAGTAATGGACGACCAATGAAAGGCTGAGCCAATAAACTCTCCAATTTCTGAGGCACAGAGCAAGTCATGCTATAATGGATGAGCCTGACGATCTTTGAAAACATCGTCCTCCTTCGCTCCTGCGAGAGCTACGGAGGACACAGTATCTTCGGCTTCGTCCTGCGCGCTTCGCGCTTGGACTCCGCTCGAATTCAACTGTGGGGATGACAGGCCTCGACAGTGTGATTCATGGCGCTGCTTCCGCCTCTGCTTGGGATGGCAACGCTTCCCATTACCCAACGTTGCACCGCATAGATGCAAAATCATCTAAGCTTGTGTCGTATGCTGAGGGTCTGGCCGCAGGGATTTCTCTGCGCCTCGCTCCAGTAGCGGCCTAATTGTTTCCTCTTTTGGGAACACATCGCTCCCTAGATTCTCGCTAAGGGGAAGTGATGTTATCAGCGAGAAGTGCTTCCGACTGATGCGACGGATGCCCTCATATAGCATCGAACCTCTCGCCTTTTCCTTGTTTCTTCCTTCAGAGGCGAGAGTATGGAAGGAACATGGCAGTACAGGCAGCACGCTACACATTGGACCCGGGTTCAACTCCCGGCATCTCCACCATTCGACTCGGCCCTTTGGGCCTCGCTCATGGTTCTCGCCCTTCGACAAGCTCAGGGTTCGGGCCACGACTTTCCGAGTCGAATGACTCTGAGTGAGGAGCGCAGCGACGAATCGAAGAGCCCAACACATACACCACACAAAACATACGTGCTAGCATGCTCAACCATGCCTTGGCATATTTACATCGCCCAAGCGCCCACTGGCAGATACTACACAGGGATCTCGACTGATCCTCAGCAACGCATTTCCACGCACAACGCAGGGATGGGTGCACAGTTTTCGCGCGATCAGGGGGCGCTTAGACTCCTCTACGTTTCTCCCCCATTCACAGCGAAGTCGGACGCGAGAAAACGCGAAATGCAGATCAAGGGTTGGAGTAGAGAGAAAAAGGAGAAACTCATCACAGGAGAATGGCGTTGAACCTGAAACCGCAGTAAGGTTCCTGACACTTTTTCTTACTCGAAGAAGGAGCAGATGAGCATATTTGAGTACGGCATCCCCTCGGAGGCATGAGGGTATGATGTCCCACATGCCTACGCTCCGGCTGTCCATCGGCATCCTCCTTCTGCTCCTCCCCCTCTCGTCTTCCCTCGCGCACCCGGGCAACACAGCAGCCGATGGCTGCCACTACTGTCGCACGAACTGCGAGAAATGGGGTGTGCCCTACGGTGAGCGCCACTGCCACAGATCAAAGGGCATTCCTCAGCCTTCCGAGCCGATCCGAAGCCACAGAGGAGAGCCGAAGGGGTACACAACCCCCGCGCCCGACTACAAGTTACCTGCACCGAAAGCTAAGAATACTTCTCCCAGATCAGAAACTCCGCAGGGCATAGTCAGTTCTCTTTCATCGGAAGCCGATACAAGTATGCCAGCCCCTCAGAAGGAGAAGGGAGGTAAAGGGTTATGGAAATGGATCTTCTCGATTTTCAAGTAGGAACCTCTGTACATCAGCGATCTGAGTCAGACTTATAAAGAACATCAAGACCTTCCTGCATCTCACCCGATATGCGAGGCTACAATGAGAAGCCTCATGCCCAAGATGAAATCGTCAGTGCGGCTGACCGTATTCAAGGTCGAGAAAACGCGGTGGATGCATGAAGCGAAGAAAATGAAAATCACTCTTTCACAATTTGTTCGCATGACCATGAACACAAAGCTGCATATTCCCACGAATGACCTTGCGAGGAAAATTGACTGCAAGAGCAAAGAACAGATGAGCATTTATGATGGTGGCTGCTACGAACATCTCCCGGTCATGGGTGCCGATGCCCAAATGTAGAAAATTGCCGGAAAAATTTTTTGAAAGAGGACCCCATCTCAACACATATAACATCCAGATGAAGAGGAGGTAGGTGGACCCACAGCGGAAATCGCTCATGTGATGTTATGCGCGCACCAGAAAAACAATTCTTTCATATATTTCCTTTTTGTCGTCATGTGCGTGTACCATTTGCTCATGCATCGGGGTACGTACATCACAGCATTGGGGGTGTTGCTCGCACTTGCGGGATGTACTACAGCAAGCGACAACAGATCCAGTTACGAAACTCCACGTTATTCCTATGAGGAAACTGAGGATGAAGATGAGCTTGAGATAGAAGACAAGGATTACGGAAGTGGCCTCACATACCAGGGGTACCCCTGCACAGAAGATTGCAGTGGCCATGAGGCCGGGTACGAGTGGGCATGGGAGAATGATATAGATGACCCCTACGACTGCGACAGCAACTCGCAGTCATTCACGGAGGGGTGCTGGTCTTACGTCCAGGAGAACTACGGCGATGAGTAGGAAGGGGATGACTACCAGTGGTGATGTCGACGATGTTGTCGGTACTTCCGTAACTCCTTTGCCCCACACTCCCCCTATACTGCATCCATGACGATGATCGTTGGTTTGAATCTTCCATGATCGTGGCTCCGGGAAGGGAACAAAAAGGGTTGACGGGGGAG
>CAYIRQ010000004.1:12415-25489 GCA_964365905.1 uncultured Candidatus Peribacteria bacterium | reverse complement strand
GAGTAGTGAGTAGTGGGTAGTGAGTAGCGCGGGGGTTGGGAAGGAGATGGTCGAGGCCATGCTGCCTTTCTCCAAAAGTGAATAGCACGTATTTCCAAGGATCATTTCTCTTGAGGAGCGCGGCAACGAGCTCGCGCGTATAGCGTCCGAGCCCCGAACGGGCCGCCGCGAAGCGACAGTCGATGCCAATGGTGGGAGTATTGCCCTCGGGCATGTCTTTCTGAGTGTATCGGCGTACGAGGGAAGAAGTAAGAATTAAGAAGTAGGAATTAGGAAGAGGGTATGAAAGAATATTCATAATTCTTAATTCCAAATTCCTAATTCTTCTCCGTCTTGCGCTTCCTTCATGTCACTCCGAGTTTTTAAACAATTTTTTTCCCAGCAACGTCTCGCAGGCGGAGCGTTTGTTCTCGCGATCACGCAGTTCCTCGCGAGCCTCGCGGGGCTCTTCCGTGACCGGATCCTGGCTTCCACGTTTCCGCCGGGACTTGATCCGCTCGATACCGTCTCGGTGTACATTGCTGCATTTCGTCCGAGCGATCTTCTCTTTCAGATTCTCGTCATGTCCGCGTTTTCCGTCGCGCTCGTTCCGCTCCTCGCCGGACACCTTGCGCGCGCCGAAAAGGATGAGATGGATCGCCTCATGACGAGCACGCTTCTCCTCGCGGGCGTCCTCTTCGGCATCGTATCTTTACTCCTCGCGATCTTCTTTCGAAACCTCGCGCCGCTCTTTGTCGCCTTTGAGGGACCACGACTTGAGCTCTACATTCACTTTGGCCGTCTCGCGTGTTTCACAAATTTCCTCTTCGTGACGGGAAATGCGTTTGGACAGTATCTCATCGCGCGGCAGGTCTACTGGGCTTATGGCATTGCGCCCATCATCTATACGCTCGGCACGATCGGGGGAACGATTTTTCTCACGCCGGTCTTCGGCGTGTACGGTCCGATGTATGGAACGGTATTGGGTGCACTTTTCTACCTCTGGGTACGGTATGGATCGGCACTCCTGCAAGGATTTTCCTTTCGCGTGTCGCACCTCCTCCACCCCGAGATTCGTGAGATGGGGTGGCTCATGCTCCCGCGGATGGTGGCGCTCGGCGCTTTGCAGCTTCAGCTCCTTCTCTTTGATCGTGTGGCTTCCGCGCTTCCCGCAGGATCGATCACCATCAACGCGTTCGCGCGCAATTTCCAGGCAGCGGGAGTCGGCGTCATCGGCATCGCGCTCGCGCAGTCCGCGTTCTCCCCTTTAAGCCAGGCCATTGCGCGGGGCGACCTCGATCGTTTCCATGGGTATCTCCGAAAAGGAAGTCTCCTTACGCTCGCTCTCACCATTCCCGCGGCAATCGCGCTTGCGTCGCTCGGCAATGTTGCTGCGTGGTTGGTGCATTTGAGAAGCGGCGAAGTCGTCGCGACCTTTATCGTTGCACTCGGCCTCTATGCCATGAGTATTCCTCTCGAGAGTCTTAATCATCTGCTGCTGCGTGCGATCTATGCGACGAAGCATACGACTGTTCCCGCGATCGCTACGACGCTGAGTGGCGGCGTTGCGATCGCTGTCGCCTGGATCTTTGCGACTACGTACGGAGTCTATGCTCTCGCAGCCGGATTTCTCGCGGGGCAACTCCTCGAGCTCGTGTTCCTTGCGCTCTTTTTGAGAGTGAGAGTGAGGACGCTTGCGCCTGCTTTATCTCCGACGCTGGAAGTTGTGCCTGAGGAGTTATAAAAGTGTCATCTATTTCACATGCACCACACAATTCTGTTCTCCCATGCCATTCGGGGAATGCTCTGACGCCATGGGATCATTCACCCAGTCGGTGCCATTCACGACGAAGCGGTACTCGTAGCGGACCGGCGCAAGTTTCAGGGAGGTTGACCACGTGTCCTTGGCGCCCTTCTTCATGGGTTACCCGAAGGGATGCTTGTATTGTCAGAATGAATTGAGCAGCGTAACGTAGTGCACTATGCCGGTGCTATTGTGGTGGCTAGCCAGAGGAATTCTTGCTTTTCTCGGGAGCATGTCGGCAGTTTTCGCGACAGAACCGCTAGCAATACGATGTGTATCTGATATTCCCAAGGACAAGGCACAGGAGATTATCGAGAGCGCGCTAGAACTGCCAACGCTCACTTTTGGCCCGGGACAGATGTTCGACCAAGCACCGCAGGTGGATAACTGTGTACAGCGAGAAAATAGCTCCGTCCCACAGGGCGTAAGCGCCTTTCTTCCATACCGGACAAAACCGGAAGGATTCTCAGAAGAAGTCCGTGCCTCGTTCAGCGTTCTCGTCGCTCCTGATGGCCAAGTCTTTGCAAGCCACCCCCTTCTGATTCCCTCGAAGATTAACAAATACTTGCGGGCGGTGGCCGATGATCCCGTGATGTCAGGCATTCTTTCTGCCTACCCGTATACGAGCGTTTTTGGGAGTTCGGATGAGAATCGCGCAACTTTTGAGTTTTGTCGAAAAGTTGATTTACATTATCCTTACGCTTATCCGGAAGAATGGTGTGTGGAGGCCGAATACGACATGCAAGATGGCCTTGTCTGGATTGTTCTTATTGATCTTGATGTCCAAGGAGTGCTCATTCCAGAACTGAGAATGGCGTTGGGTGGTGTGGATGCTCTATCGCTCCATCTTATTGCGACTAGCCAGAGTGCATCGGGCAAATACCAGGTGCCGCTAACACTCTCGCGCCGGTCTCGCGAAGATCCGTGGATCTTTGGTGTGGGTGAGCCACAAGGAATGCTTCTATCAGATGGAACTCTCGTATTCGATGAAGCAGCTCTGGAGAGGTGGATGGGGCCGGAGTGGTTGCCATTTTCGAACCGGTTACTTCAGGTGCCTCCCAAGATCCCGGTGGGGTTCGTGATGTCGGACGCGGTGTCAGACGCTAAGCATCCCTCACAACAATCACCGCAATTGGTTGCTTTTGTCCTCTTGAGTATCGGAGTGGGAATGATTATGTGCTGGATCATGTTCAGGCGCCCCAGATTCCTTTGTTAAACTCACTGATGATTTTAGAACAGAATTGCTCTTGATCACTGTCGGATATTTTCACCAGCGGTGCATTCTAAACATGGAGCACGCAGTTCTGCCCACCAAGCGGATTCGGGCAGCGCTCGGTGCAAGCTGGATCATCCATCCACTGTGACCCATTGAGGACAAACCGATACTCGTAGCGGCCCGGCGCGAGTTTGAGCGAGCAACTCCAGTGGCCTTTTATTCCCTTCTTCATTGGATGCGCGGTGGCGCTCCAGTTGTTGAACGATGCAGCGACTGCGACGCTCTTGGCAGTCGGAGCGCTGTAGGAGAACTTCACGGACTTCTTCTTGGGCAGTAACGACATCACCCCTGATTCTACTCCCACTCATAGTGAATCTCGAAACTTCTGCACGTTTCATCAAGTGCTCTTTCCCCCCGCTGTACCTTCTGCACCTCCGCAGCTTTTGGCCCGCGGGAGCACCACTGTTCGAGTTTCCGGAGTGTCTCTTCCTCACCCTGCGCGAATACTTCGACACTCCCATCTTCTGAGTTTTGTACCCATCCTGTGATCCCGAGACTATCAGCAACTCTTTTCGTTTCTGCGCGGAAAAATACTCCTTGCACTCTGCCGGTGATCTTCAGAAGGATGGCTTTCATTCCAACATTGTACAACTGCGTTATCTTCGAGTGAGCCCCGTGTGTCATCCCGAGCGTAGTCGAGGGACGAGGGCAAATCGAGAAATTTCTCGTGCTTCGTCTCCGTCCCGCATGCGCGGGACTCCGCTCAGCATGACAATTGGGCTCGCTCGAGAAAAGCTTACAGGGTATAATAGAGGGTAATGAAAACACCCAATCGATCGAAGGCATTTGTTCTCTGGTTTGATGACTTAGGGATCAAAGATATCCCGCTTGTTGGTGGGAAGAATGCCTCTCTTGGGGAGATGTATCAAAAGTTAACGAAGAAAGGAATTCGTGTTCCCTATGGTTTTGCAGTGACAGCACATGCCTATTTCACCTTTATCAGGGAAGCGGGGATTGATGATGACATTCGCAGGATTCTGAAGGGACTCGATACCCATAACGTCACTGATCTTGTGGCGCGCGGACAGAAAGTGCGTCACACGATTATGAATGCGGAATTTCCTCCTGCGCTGAAGGAAGAAATCAGGGAGGCCTACCGTGAACTTTGTAAGCGCGAGCGCATGCAGCACGTGGATACGGCGGTGCGTTCGTCTGCGACTGCGGAGGATCTCCCCGATGCATCGTTTGCCGGTCAGCAGGAGACCTACCTCAACATCCGCGGGGAGAACGCGATTCTCGAAGCGTGCAAGAAGTGCGTTGCCTCACTTTTCACGAATCGGGCGATCAGTTACAGAGTCGACAAGCACTTCGATCACTTCTCGATCGGTCTCTCGGTGGGTGTGCAAAGGATGGTGCGCTCTGACCGTGGAGCTTCGGGCGTCATGTTCAGCATTGATACCGAGTCGGGATTTGAAAATGCCGTGCTCATTAATGCTGCATATGGACTCGGAGAATATGTCGTGAAAGGGGTTGTGAATCCGGATGAGTACTTTGTCTTCAAGCCGACTCTCAAGCAGGGCTTTCGCCCGATCCTCAGTCGCAAAATCGGCTCCAAGAAAAAGAAGCTCATCTATGCCCAAGAGGGCACTGCGGCAACGGAGGAACGGAATGTCCCTCTCTACGAGCGTAGGAAATTCTGCATTACGGATGCGCATGTCCTCAAACTTGCGAAGTGGGCGATGATCATCGAGGATCACTACGGAAAGCCCATGGATATGGAATGGGCGCTCGATGGAAAGACGAAGGAGCTCTTCATCGTGCAGGCGCGACCGGAGACGGTGCATGCGAACGCCGGAAAGGATGTGCTCGAGGAATATATTCTGAAGAAGAAGGGAAAAATCCTCGTCACCGGTTCCGCCGTGGGAAAGAAAATCGGTGCCGGGCCTGCTCGCGTCATTCGCTCCGTGCGCGACATGGCGCAATTCCGCAAAGGCGAGATCCTCGTGACGGAGATCACCGATCCTGACTGGGAACCCATCATGAAAATTGCATCCGCGATCGTCACGGATAAAGGCGGCCGCACATCCCATGCGGCGATCGTTTCACGGGAGCTTGGCATTCCGGCGGTTGTTGGCTGTGAGAATGCAACGAGATCTCTCAAAACCGGGAAAGAAATCACCGTTTCCTGCAGCGAAGGCGAAGTGGGGAAAGTCTATGAAGGAATCCTGCCTTTTGCGGTCAAGCGAACGAATCTCAAAGGGATGCAGCGACCGCGAACAAAGATCATGATGAATGTGGGGAGTCCGGAGTCCGCGTTCTCCGTTTCCCAAACTCCGAATGACGGCGTAGGACTCGCGCGCGAAGAATTCATCATCACGGAATCGCTCGCGGTTCACCCACTCGCACTGCTCGAGTATAAAAAGCAGCCGAAGGAGGTACGGGAAAAAATCGAACATCTCATTGCCGGATACACATCTCCCGAAGATTTCTTCGTCACGCGTCTTGCAGAAGGAGTGGCGATGATCGCGGCAGCGTTCTACCCGAAAGATGTCATCCTCCGATTCTCGGATTTCAAGAGCAATGAATATGCGACCTTGCTCGGAGGGGAGGCATACGAACCAAAGGAGGAAAACCCGATGATCGGATGGCGGGGGGCTTCACGCTATTACGATCCCAAGTTTTCGAAAGCGTTTGCGCTTGAATGCAAAGCAATCCGGAGGGTTCGGGAGGAGAAGGGTCTCACGAACCTCAAGGTGATGGTTCCCTTCTGTCGCACCGTTGAGGAAGGCAGGAAAGTATTGGCCGAGATGGCAAAACATGGATTGCCCCGGAGCTCCAAACGAGCAACCAAGAAAGGCTCACGAATGCCCTCCCGAACCCGAACACCGAACCCGAACCCCAATCTCGAGGTATATGTCATGTGCGAGATTCCGGCGAATGTTATCCTCGCGGAGGAATTTGCAAAGATTTTCGATGGATTTTCGATTGGCAGTAATGACCTCACGCAACTCACGCTCGGACTCGATCGTGACTCAGGGCTCGTTTCTCACATTGCAGACGAGAGGAATGAAGCCGTGAAGCGTTTCATTGCACAAATGATTTCCGCCGCGAAGAAGGCGAAGCGCAAAATCGGCATCTGTGGTCAGGGCCCTTCCGACTTCCCCGAGTTTGCGGAGTTTCTCGTAGAGCAGGGGATTGATTCGATTTCCCTGAACCCGGATACGGTACTGAAGACGACGATGAGGGTTCTCGAGAAGGAGAAGCGGCTGAAGCGAAGGAAATAACCCCTCACCCCCGCTCTCTCCCGCGCCTGCCGGCCGAAGCCCCGCACATGCGGGCGAAGGCTGGGGGAGAGGGGATAATAAAGAACAACAACAAAACATCCCTTCTCCCATAGGGAGAAGGTGAGGATGAGGTGCGCAGGACATAAAAATCCCCTCTCCCTTTGGGAGAGGGTTAGGGTGAGGGGTACAATCGTTTCCTTTTCTATGCTTTCGCACCTCCTTCAAACGACCAAGAAAACACTCGAACGTGCGCGTGCTCTTCGAAAGGATCAGGGTACGCTTGCTGAACGTCATCTATGGTTTCAGCTCCGGAATCGGAAATGCGCAGGTCTCAAGTTCCGACGGCAGGTACCCCTTGGTCCGTTCATCACGGATTTTCTCTGTGCTGAAGCAAGACTCATCATTGAGCTCGATGGAAGCAGTCACGAGGAGAAAGAGACCTACGATGCGGAACGGACGCGATTCCTGGATGAACGTGGATTTCGTGTGCTGCGTTTCAGGAATCAGAATGTGTTTGAGAATATGGAGGGAGTGCTTGAGGAGATCGTTAAGCATGTCCCTTCTCCCTTGGGGAGAAGGTGAGGATGAGGAGAGTTCTCTCTCCCAAGGGGAGAGAGTGAGAGTGAGGGGCCCCCTCACCCTATCCCTCTCCCGCGGGGAGAGGGGATGTATGCTGTTTTGTCCCCCTTCCTATTGACTGTGCTTCATGTATTAGGAAAGCTGTAGGTAACATGTCCATTGATTTCTGTGGAATATTCGAGCGGCATTATATTCCTTCTTACCGTCAATGTGAGCTTCAAAGACTTGTTATGAATAATGAAATCGATTCTGATTCTGACGTGACACATATGCTCAATACAACTTCGAATTATCAAGCCGCCGTGAATGAGTGCTTAAAGCAAAAGTTTGCTCCTCTTCGGAGGCTGTATGAGATGGCTTGCGGTTCTGCGCCAACCGAGTTCTAATTTTTATTTTCGCCCATGCCCACCCTCACCCTCCCCTCCACCATCGAATCCGAAGTTGAGAAGCATTCCCTGCTCAGGCACCCCTTCTACCTCGCCTGGTCCGCGGGGAAGCTTACGCGTGAGCAGCTTGCAGGATATGCGAAGGAATATTATTTCCTCGCAAAGAATGTTCCGGCAGTGATGGAGGCAATCAAAGAAAATCTTCCGAAGAATGCGAGTGATGCGACGCGCGTGACATTTGCGAAGCACGCAGAAGAAGAGCGTGAACACATCGAGCTCTGGGAGAGATTCGCAACATCGCTCGGAGTTTCCGAGAAAGAGCTTGAGGCATACGAACCGACTGGCACAGTGAAGGAAGCGGTCGCGTCAATCGTGGAAGCGGCATCGGAGGGATTCGAGGAAGGAATCGCCGCGATGTACGCTTTCGAGTGCGATCTTCCCGCGATCAGTGAGAGCAAGATCGATGGACTCATCAAGTTCTATGGTCTTCGATCCGAGGATGCACACGCGTACTTTGAGGAACATCTTCGTGAAGAGCAGCACCTCTGCTTCTGGAGAGACCTCCTGCGGAAAGTTCCCTCGGGAAAGATTTCTGCGGCCGTGAATGCGGCCCGGGCAACAGTTTCGGCTCAGAATCGTGTTCTCGACGGCGTATGCGAGAAATACTGTCCGGGAATGGCTCGTTAGCCTATACTCCACGCATGCCAACGAGCTCCGCACCAGTGCGCGATCTGCCGAAGGCAGCGAAGGCAGCTGCGACTCCCTACACCCGATTCCAGAAGACACTCGGGGAAGTCTTTGATCAGATACAGGTGGCGGAGGAAGTGCGCGAAATTTTTGCGCAGCCACAGCATATTCACAGGGCAACTCTGCAGGTAAACGGAGAAGAGCTCCCCGCTTACCGCGTGCAGTACAGCAATGTGCGAGGACCCTACAAAGGAGGCATCCGTTATCATCCCGACGCCGATCTCGAGGAAGTGAAAGCGCTCTCCGCGCTCATGGCGATCAAGACCGCAGTCGTGAATATTCCCTTTGGAGGCGCAAAGGGAGGAGTGCAGTTTGATCCGAAGAAGTATTCGGAGCGTCAGCTGGAGGATGTGTCCCGCGCATACATCCGGGCGTTCAAAGATCACCTTGGTCCTTACGTTGACTGTTCCGCACCCGACGTGAATACGAATGCGGTCGTGATGGGATGGATGCGGGATGAGTATGAAAAAATCACCGCAGGAGGCTACTGGCCGGGCATCGTCACCGGCAAGCCGCTCTCCTATGGGGGGATCGTCGGGAGAGATACGGCGACGGCGCGCGGCGGTTTCTTCCTCCTCGAAGAAATCCTCGAACGGGGAGCGGAAGATCCTACGGAGATGCGCGTTGCAATCCAGGGGTTCGGGAATGCCGGAGCAGCCATGGCGAAGTTTCTCCATGAGCGGGGGTATATCATCGTCGCCGTCTCCGATTCCCATGGTGGCATCTACTCTCCGGATGGTCTCGACCCCATCCGGATCATCAAGTACAAGAAAAAGACGGGGCGGGTGCATGGAGAGTACTGCCAGGGTTCCGTCTGCGATCTCGATCGTCTAAGGATTGATAATGCGAAGCTCATCACCAATGAGGAGCTTCTCACCTGTGACTGCGACATTCTGATTCCCGCGGCACTCGATAACGTTCTCACGGAGAAGAATGCGCAACATGTGCAGGCCAAATTCATCGTCGAGCTTGCGAACGGTCCGATGAGTCCGGAGGCCGATGCCATCCTTCACAAGCGTGGCGTGAGAATCCTTCCCGATGTTCTCGCGAATGCCGGTGGCGTCACCGTTTCCTACTTCGAGTGGACGCAGGGGAGGTCCGGCGAGCAGTGGACTGCGGAGCGGGTGGATCGCGATCTCAAGCGCTTTATGCTCGAAGCGTACAAAGAAGTGCGACGGGAGGCTCGACGCGAGGGAATGAGTTACCGGCATGCGGCCTTTAGTGTGGGGGCGAAGAGGATGATGGAGACGATGCGGGCGAGAGGGTGGGTGAACGGGAAGTAAGAATTAAGAATTAGGAATTGAGAATTAAGAATACACATTGTATGTTGATCCTAATTCTTAATTCATAATTCTTACTTCTTCATGCGTCATGTATGACATCATCATCATCGGTCTCGGGTGCGCCGCTTACACTGCTGCCATCTATACCGCACGCTATAAACTTTCAACGTTGATCGTGGGAGCGGAGGAAGGAGGGATGGGGATCACCGCTGCCGAGGTCGGGAACTGGCCCGGGATCATCGATATCAAAGGTCCGGACCTCATGGAGAACTTCAAGAAGCATGCCTTGAGCTATGAAGGCGTCGAGCATCGGAATGCCTATGTAAAAAAGGTTGAGTTAGCCGGCGATTTAAATCGCCGGCTAACAGGTTTCCGTCTCACCCTTGAGAATGGGGAAATCATGGAGGGAAAAACGGTCATCTTTGCGACGGGTTCCGAGAAGCGCAAGCTCGGCATCAAAGGTGAAAAAGAATTTCTCCGCAAAGGAGTGACCTACTGTGCGACCTGCGATGCGTTCTTCTATAAGGAGAAAGATGTCGCAGTGCTTGGGGGAGGGGATGCAGCGGTGGAAGGTGCTGCGATCGCAGCACAGGTATGTAAGACCGTGTACCTCATTCACCGGAGGAAGGAGTTCAGGGCGGAGCCCTACTGGGTGGATAAAGTGAAGGAGAAGAAAAACATCGTCTTCGTGCTCGAGCGGAATGCTGTTGAGATCTTGGGAGAGGAGAAAGTGACGGGGGTGAAGCTGGATAAGGGATTCGAGGGGAAGAATGTGCTTCCCGTTGCCGGCGTCTTCATCGAGATCGGCGCCGATCCCGCTTCAAAGATCGCGAAGGAGCTTGGATGCGATCTCGACGAACGTAATTTCGTGAAGGTGGATGAAGCAATGCGCACGAATGTTCCGGGGGCGTTCGCCGCAGGGGATGTCACGAGCGGTTCCAATCATTTCGCGCAGTTTGCAACCGCTGCGGGGGAGGGGGCAGTTGCCGCAAACAGCGTCTTCAATTATTTGCAGACGGGCGGAGAGCATGGGGGTGGCATGCACGGGGGGAACAATCACTGATATGTGGCTCATGCTCCAGCTGGCATCGGTGACACTCTGGGCAGGGGTGAATGTGCTCGATTCCATCCTTGTCCATCGCTACGACAAACACCCAGTCAACCTCATGTGGTACCAGAGTGTGTTCAGTGTCCCTGCGCTTGCCGTCTTTGCCGTGACGCAGAATGTACATTCGTCATGGATGATCGCACTGCTTCTTGTTGGAGTGATTGCGTATTTCGGAGATCTTGTCTTCTTCAAAGCACTCGATCTCATTGATGTTTCCATTACGAACATTGCCTGGGTCATTCTCTCCATTTTTCTCAGTGTGGGTGGGGTTTTCTTCCTCCAGGAATCCTGGACACTGCAGGAAACGATCGGTGCAGCCGCCATTCTTGCCGGTATTCTTGTCCTTTCCCTGTGGCATCGGCACATCTCCAGCGTGAAGGTATTCCTTTTGCTCCCGTTGCTTGGTTTCCTCTACACCCCGTTTTACCTGGTGCAGAAGGCGGCTCTTCTCGGTGGGGAACACATCCCTGCGGTCTTCTTCTGGTCCATAATTGGTCGCGAATCATGTTCATTTTTGATTCCCTGGTGCGTGCCTACGTTCCGGAAGAGAATTCTTACGTGCGATGCCCGTCATCACGTGTTCTTCCATGTGCTGAATGGCATCGTCATTGTACTATTCTTCGGTGGTACCTTCTCTACGGCGTGGGCGTTCGCCGTGGGTCCCATCTCTCTTGTCTCCATCGTAGGCAATGTGCAACCGTTCATTGTGCTTCTTTTTGCCTGGCTTCTCTATCACTTCGCTCCTTCCTATGCCCCCCGCGAACTCCTCACGGCGCAATCGGTACAGGTGAAGCTTGTGAGCTTCACGGTGGTCTTTGTGGGGTTGGCTTTACTCGCCTTTTCGTGAGGTACACTGTGATCCATGGATGCGATCCAGCCACAGCTTTTGGCAGAGCGCGTACTCTACCGCACGCGGCGGTCCGTCCGAGGACTCCTCACCCGATTATGTGAGGGTCTGTGGGAAGGGACGATTACGGGAGTTCTCCTTGCGGTGCTTGTGAGTGGTTCGTGGTTCCTCCTCTTTGAGGACGGTGCCTTGGTTGCCGGTGTGGTAGTCCTCTTCATCATCGTCGTCGGATTCCTTTGTCGTCGTTATGCAATTTGGAAACGCACAACCTTCACGATCACTTCGGAGCGCATCCTCATCCATCTCTATGAGACGACCCTCCGCGATGCCACGCACACGATCGCCTGGAGAACCTTCCAGGAGAGCGAGTACACGGGTGGTCTTTGGGATCACCTCTTCAATACAGGCCAGATCACCATCCGCTACGGTACGGAAGCCGCACAGCGCGTCGTCTCCATCAGGCCGATTCCGTATGCGCTCGACCTCAAGCACTATCTGGATAAGATCAATGCACTGGTAAAGCAACACGTCCGGGCGAGTGAGCTCCCTGCATTCGTTCCGGCAAAGAAGGGAGAGAGGGATGGGGCGGTACTGTCGTACGTGGAGTAAGGGCGGGGCGTGGATGGCGCTCCTCGCGGTGGGAGATGTCCGCTAGACTCCCTGCGATGTGGCTCGTGTTTGCACTTGCGGCTCCTGCTTTCTTCGGGGCGACGAACGTCTTCGGTTCCCTCTTCATGAATCGTTATGAGAGGCATCCTATTGTGTATCTCTTCTATGAGGGAATACTCATGTGGATTCCTTTGCTATTGCTCCCGCTCTTTGTTGATGTGCGATCGAGCTGGATGGGGATGATGCTTCTTGCAACGTTCGTTGCCTACATTGGGGAGCTCTTCTACTTCTATGTCCTCGGGAGAATCGATGTTTCGGTCGTGAACGCGAGCTGGGCAGTGCTTACTATCCTCGTGAGCATCGGTGGATATCTTCTCTTTGCAGAGCGCTGGTCACTTCTGCAGACTATTGGGGCATCTCTCATTCTCAGTGGGGTTTTCTTCCTCTCTTACTGGCATCGGCATGTGTCAGTGCTGCGCACAATGTGTCTCTTCTTCGCTGTGGGGATTTTTTTCCTTCCGATGATTCTGGTGCAGAAAGCCGCTCTCGAACAGGGGGCGGGAGTTCTCTCGGTCACCTACTGGTCAATTGCGGGTAGGAATATCCCCAATGTCATTGTGCCTCTCTTCCGTGCCGAGTGGCGTGAAGGCGTTCTCTCGCTCTACCGACGAACAGGAGTAGATTTTCTCCTTCTCGTCTCCTCATCGATTCTCGTCTGGTTTCTGGGGGTATACTGCTCTGTGTATGCCTTTGAGCTTGGGTACATTTCCCTCGTGCAGACGGTAGGGAATGTGCAACCATTCTTCGTCATGTTCTTCGCGTGGCTTGTTGTTCGCTTTACTCCTACTTACGCCCCCCGCGAACTCCTCACGGCGCAGTCCGTCTCCGTAAAACTGACGAGCTTCGCGATTGTCTTCCTTGGACTTGCGCTGCTCGCGGCCTCCTAGTACAGTTTCGCGGCTATGCCACGCGGAAAGCGCACTGTCTTCGCCGGCTTCTGTACGGATTGTGGCATGCGGACGGCCACGGTCCGACTGCATCGTCAGAAGGGTGCAAAAAGCTGGAAAGATTTCGGCCCCTCAGAGAAACAATATCTTAAGTTTTGTAGTGGCTGCAGGAAAAGAACCAAAGTAAAACTCAAGGAAGAAAAACATAGTAATTAGCCGGCTTGCCCCGCGAAGCTGCCGCAGCGAGCGAAGTGGGGGTGAAGCTGAAGGAGGAGAAGCATAGTA
>CAYIRQ010000004.1:0-12315 GCA_964365905.1 uncultured Candidatus Peribacteria bacterium | reverse complement strand
GGTGAAGCTGAAGGAGGAGAAGCATAGTAATGATATCTTCCAATAATAGTTTATAGTGTGTTCATGAGAGAGGTTTTAGAAACCAGCGAAATCGAGATTGAGGGATTGAAAGGGCATCGCACATTGATTGTTCGTCATAGCTCTCTCACCGAACCTTTTATTCTTGAAATACGTGAAGACGTTGCAGAGATTCTGACCGTTCAATACCCTGTTATAATTCTCATTGGCGAATCGCGCTATGCGACTCGTGAGGCATTCAATGGTAGCTCTCTCAAGTTTGAAACTTTTCTCAAGGAACAGATCGGTGCATCAGCTTATCACTACCATAGTTTTTGGAAACCCAGTCGCAAGAGACACCCTGATCTTCGAAATGTTCAAAGAGCAAGAAATTACAAGCTTGGTGCTTTGGATACTTCAAAGGGTAGCCAACCATGGCGAGAAGATGAAATCGAACTTATTCTTAAAGACGATGGGCCGACAGACAGAGAGCTTGCAAGGACTTTGAGTCGTTCGGTAAGAGCAATTCAAATCAAACGATCGAGATGTTTGACAGAAGGAGCAGAAAAGGAACCCGAATAGGTTTCCTTTTCATTCACAGGAAGCCCCGCATCAGAGCAGAATCCGGTGTGAAGTGCAGGATCTTCGGGTTAACTGCCCCGCACCAGTCCTTCGGCGCGGCTCAGGACGGTGCGGGGCCCAGTATCTTCGGCTTCAGGCTTCGTGCTGCGTGTAATGAGGGGGTCCTCCTTCGCTCCCTCCGGGAGCTTCGGAGGACGCAGGATCTGCGGGTTCGCACGGCGCTCCTTTGGAGCTTGTGCTCACCTCGCATTCAACTGCGGTGTACGTTCGTGCACAAAAAATGTGCTCAAAACATGAATACAAACTGTGATCAACATGAACTTATCTTTGTACCTCGACACATCGTTTTCTGCCCTTTAGATTGCGAAAGTTCCTGAATAAGCAATTTGTACAAGATGGTTTCCATTGCGATCGGCAAAATACTCTCTGAGCGCTATGGCGTGAGCAAGGAAGTTGCTCTGAGGACGCCCGAGCTCGAAGAGCATGGGGATCTCACAACGAGCATTGCACTCGAAATTGGCGCAGAGCTTGCAAAGCCACCTCGGCAGATCGCGGAAAGCATCGCGGAGGCGGTTCGAGCCCTTCCCGATATCGCGAAGGTCGAGGTAGCGGGTCCGGGATTCGTGAATATCACTCTCAAGCCCATGGCTCATCTCTCGGCCCTCGAAGCTGCAAGGCTGGCATGCCGACCAAAGATCTCTTCCAAAGGGGATGCGCCGGTCATCATCGAATATTCCCAACCCAATATCGCAAAGCCCCTGGGCGTCCATCACATTCTGAGCACGGTCATCGGACAGGCGGTCGCGAATCTTCATGAACATTTGGGAGAGAACGTTGTTCGTTGGAACTACATCGGGGACTGGGGAACGCAGTTTGGGAAGCTTGCGGTCGCAATGGAGCGGTGGGGAAAGGGAAAAAAGGCGAGCGCGTACACACTCGACGAACTTCTCGATCTCTATGTGCAGTTTCATGAGGCGGCGGAGAAAGACCCTTCGCTCGAAGATGCGGGTCGGGAAGCATTCCGGAAGCTGGAGCAGGGGGATCCCGCGCTTCGTGCCTTCTGGCGCGACATCGTTGCCGTCACCTCGAGGAGCATTCAGGGACTCTATGAACGCCTGCATGTTGCTTTTGATGAAACCAAAGGGGAGAGCTTCTACGAGGACAAGATGCAAAGTCTTCTCGAGGAAGGAAGGCGCAAGAAAGTATTCATTGTGGGGGAGGGAAGGGCACTCATTGTGGAATTTCCCGAGGGCAGCAATCTCCCCCCTTACATGGTGATGAAAGGGGATGGAGCGACGCTCTACTCCACCCGCGATCTTGCGCAGATGCGTTACCGGATTGACAACTACAAGCCCAAAGCCATTTACATCTTCACCGACATCGCGCAGCAGCTCTACTTTGAACAGCTTGAAGCAACGTGCCGGAAGCTTGGGTGGGAGCTGCCTCCATTCCAAAACGTGCTCTTCGGCCGCATGAGTTTTCCGGATAAATCCATGAGCACGCGGAAGGGGAATATTTTGAAATTGGAGGATGTGCTCGATGAGGCGGTCCGCCGCGCGGATGCATTGATCGCGGAGCACGGATCCGAAGTCGAAGGCAAAGAGCGTGAAGAACTTGCGGAGATGATGGGAGTGGGCGCATTCGTCTTCGCCGTCCTCAGCCAAAACCGGAAACACAATTTGATCTTCACGTGGGAGAAGGCGCTCACGTTCGAAGGAATGAGTGGGCCCTACCTCCAGTACACCCACGCACGAGCCCGTTCCGTGCTCCGAAAAGGAGGGATACAGCATGTGGCATTTCCTTCCCAGATCGCTTCCCTGGAAACACAAGAGGTTCGACTTCTTCGAACCCTTGCACGTTTCCCGCGTGTCCTTGATGAGGCAAGAGCGGATGCGATGCCTCACAAGCTCTCGCAGTACCTCTACACGCTCTGTCAGAACTTCAACGCGTTCTATAACGCCCTCCCCATTCTGGATGCCGGCGAGCAGAAGCAGTCCCTTCGCCTCGCACTCACCGAACTCTCCGCAGACGTCCTCAAAGTAGGCGCGGAGCTCCTCACCATGCGCGTCCCCGACCGTATGTAGCGGTAATTCTCAATTTTCCATTCTCCATTCTCCATTTTTTTTCCTCCCCCTCCCATGCGACCGATGCTCGCATTCCTCCTCATCGCCTCGTTTGGCATTCTGTTTGTGGGTTGATCTCGCACTCATGCTACGATGATGCCACTTCGTTCCCGACGATTCCCGTATCTTATGACGCGTGCGCGCATCCTCCTTGCGCATCTCATTCCCTTACTTTCTCTTCTCATGGGGGGGTGTGGGAGTTCTTCCAATGGGTACGAATCTGTGACGTTTACAGAGCAGGATGCCGCGCAGATTTCCGCGCTCCTCGATCAACTGGAGAGCGGGCAAACAACGGGCGCGGGTGCGGCGAGCTCAACTTCTTCACAAGCATCGCTTCCCGGGGCCACGGCTGCGGTGGACGTGACGCAACCTGCAATGGTCCCCGTGGTCGATGTGGCGATCGATACCAGTCAGGAGCATCGCTTCGATGCCTTGCGCGCAGGGATCCAAGGACCTGCCGGAACAAATGCTCTCCGCGTCACGAATACGTTCCTCAACGTCCGAGCGGAGCCGAGAGTTCAGAGTGCGAAGGTGGAAGAGCTTACGAAGGGGGATCGCCTGAAACTTCTCTCGTTCCCGAATGCCGCGTGGGTGGAAGTGGAGCTTCCGGACGGTCGCAAAGGATTTGTGAATGCGAGCTACGTCGCACAGCTTGCGACGGAGTCGATGCTCCCGAAGCTCAAGGAGCAGTATGCGGGGCTCTACTACGTAGACTTCACCTTCCTGAACGTGCGCGCGTCTCCCGCGAGCTCGGGACAGAAGATCGGGGAACTCGCGGCACAGCAGATCATCAAACCCGTTTCCATTTCCGATGCGTGGGCGCGGATCGTCCATGAGGGGAAAGAGGGATATGTCTCGACGGAATACCTCCGGCCGTTCCAGCCAAGTTTCCTCGTGCGCCAGGAATCCTTTGCGCTTCCCATCCTCCGCTACCAAGGGGATGAAACCGATATCGGTGCAACGCTCGTGAAGCATCTCGCTCTGCTTAAATCCTGGGGGAAGAAAGTGATGACGCTACGCGAATACTATGATCTTCTCCTCGCGCAGGAAGAGAAGGATGTCCGCCAGCCGCCTGGCGCAGTCGTTCTCACGATCACCGATCTCACGGCAGCGAGCCTCAAGGAAGTCGCCGATGCGCTCCGGGCGACGGGGGTGCGCGCAACGATCTTCCTCACGACCGGGTTGATTGCTCCGGATGGGATTGCGCCGCAGCAGGTCACGACGCTTTCTGCGAATGGTCACAACATCGCATCCGCGGGGCACAGCGGCGACGATCTCCGCGCGCTCACGAATGCGCAGGTCGCACTCGATCTCACGCAGAGCGCCGGTGTGCTTAAGGAACTTACGGGCAAGGATATTTTTGCGGTTGCGTACCCGAGTGGTGGCGTGAATGATCGCGTCGCGGAGCAGGCGCTGAAGACCGGTTATCTCTTTGGTCTCACGCTCAATCCGGGTTCCACCTTCGATCGCAGGGAGTTCCTCAGGCTCCCCGCGAACCTCATTTCCCCGGGGACGCCGGAGGGGACGCTCAGGGCACTCGTAGGGGGATAGGACATGGGGAGAGATTTCAAGACGCCAAGACTCCAGGAGTTTGGTACAGTCTTCCCCTTATGCTCCTCGATCTCCTCTTCCCTATGCGCTCTCTCGAAGGAGCCGAGGGAACGTGGGTGACGCCCTCGGAGTTTGCGAGACTCCGGTCGCACCTTCGGATCTTTGAGACTGCGGAATTGCGGCGCATGGGACTTCAAGCTCTCGATCGCGTGAGTGCCGCGAGTACGTATCGGGACGTGCCGCTCCTCCGGAAGGCGATCCATACGTTCAAATACCGGCGCATTCCCGGCTTGGGGGCAGCCTTGCAGCAGGTACTTCTGGATGGTTTGCAGCTATCCTCTCCTTTCCGCACGAATGCCTGCATCACGCCCGTTCCTCTCCACTTCACGCGTCGCTTCCGACGCGGTTTTAACCAGGCAGATATTCTTGCCGAAGCTCTTGCGAAGAAAACGTCCCTTCCAATCCTCCCTCTCCTCACCCGCATCCGTCCGACGGGCTTTCAGGCGAAGCGAAAGAGAGCGGCGCGGTTTACGGCGGTGAAGGGGGCGTTCCGAGTGAGGGGAGGGTTCGGATTGGGGTTGGGGTTAGGATTGAGGAGAAAAGCCTTGTTTCCGAACCCGAACCCCAACCCTCTCCCTTTCGGCGTCTACCTCATAGACGACCTCATGACGACGGGCGCGACGCTCGATGAGTGCGCGCGGGTTCTCAAGGAAGCGGGAGTGAAACGGGTGGAAGGGATCGTTCTTGCGCATGGGTGACGTGCGATCAGTCATGAATGACCGCCCTACAAACTACTGCGCACCTGCGCCCGATTTTTGCAACACAATCTGGAGTGCTCCCGCAAAAAAAATTTCCACTCAGTCGGGAGTGGCGCCCCTTATGCCGGTGAAAAGCGCATTTTAGAAAACTCTCTGTCATAGCAGTGGAAAACTTTTCTTTTTTCCACAGTCGGCATAGTCTGCTCTTCCCGTGTCCTTCAATCTTCCAATGTTTCCGCCATGATGTTCGTTCTCTCCGCACTCGCATTTTTCGTTCTCCTGACGCTCCTCGTCCTGATTCATGAGTTCGGTCACTATGCCGTCGCGCGATGGATGGGGGTTTCTGTGGAGGAGTTCGGCTTCGGGCTCCCTCCCCGCGCGAAGGTGCTCTTCACACTCCGGGGAACGATCTTTTCCCTGAACACCATCCCGTTTGGAGGCTTCGTGCGGCTGCGTGGGGAGGCGAGCGTCGATCCGCTCGAGCGCAACCGTCCCGGAAGCTTTACCGCCGCCTCCATTCCCGCGCGCCTCGGCATTCTCGTTGCCGGAGTCGTGATGAATTTCCTGCTTGCAGTCGTCATTTTATCGTCCGGGTTTGCTCTCTGGCGCTGGGTGCCGACCTATCTCTCTCTCGACAGCCTCGAAGCGGGGGCAGCTCGCGGGGAGGTGGATGTCACCTGGAATCTCTATGTCTCGGAAGTGGTGGAGGGAAGCAAGGCGGAAGAGGCGGGGGTCCTGTCCGATGCCATTCTTGCAGCGGTCAATGGAATTCCGGTAACGAAGGTGGGAGAAGTACTTGAGCTCCAGACCGGGACATCCTCGGTGGAGTACACCCTCCGCACCGGGAAGGAATTCACGGAAGAGAAGCGCGTGAGCGTTACGGTGGAGAATGGGAAGACCGGCGTTGCGCTCTCGGAATTTGCCTCCATGATCCGTGGGCGCAGACACTCTCTCCTGGAAGCCGTCCGACTTTCGTTCCGTGAAACATGGACCGTGATGGTTCAGACCGTGCAGGGAGCCGGCAAGCTCTTTACATCGGTGCTCCTGCAGGGCAGGGTTCCGAAAGGAATCACGGGGATCGTCGGGATCGCGCAACTGACGCACGCATCCATCCAGGAAGGATTTCTCACATATCTTCGTCTGGTCGCGCTCCTCAGCTTGAGTCTTGCGGCGCTGAACGTGTTGCCGTTCCCGGCGCTCGATGGCGGGCGGATTCTTTTTGTTCTCGTCGAAATGCTCACGGGACGCCCCATGCATCGTCGGTTTGAAATCATCACAAATGCGCTCGGATTTGCCGTCATTCTCGCGCTCATCACCGTTGTCACTCTGAATGACCTTTTCCATCTCTTCTCTCCCGCTCAGTACCCATGATCACGCCGGATCTCAAATCACTGTGGGGGGATATCATTCGCAAACTGGAGCCCTTGATCCAGCGCGCGATGCTCATCACTTGGTTCAAGGATACGGTGATTCTTGGGAGGGAGGAGGGGAAACTCATCATCGGACTTCCGCTTCCCATGTTCCTCAACTGGCACATGGAGCACTATAAAGACCTGATACTGAAAGCGGCGAAAGAGCTTGATCCGGCAATCGAACAGATCGTCTACACCGTGGACATCAGCTTGCGAGAGGGGGATCCTCGCGTTTTCGACGTCCTTGCGCTCTTCCCGGTGCCGCGGCGCCGCAAGCTCCCGGGTCGTCCCGAGGTGAGAGTCGCGGAAGGGCTCACGGGGAAGATCCTGAATCCCCGCTACACCCTCGACCGTTTCATCGTGGGATCGAGCAACAGGCTTGCGCATGCGGCCTCACTTGCTGTCGCGGCGCAGCCCGGCGGCAAATACAATCCGCTTTTTATCTACGGTGGTGTGGGCCTCGGGAAAACGCACTTGTTGCAGGGAACAGGAAACGAATTACTCCGCAGCCAGCCGCAGGCAGTCGTCCTCTACACAACTTCGGAAGAATTCACGAATCAGGTGATCGAAGCCATCAAGACGCAGAAGATGGAGCAGTTCAGGCGCAGGTATCGCCAGGTCGATATGCTCATCATTGATGACGTTCAGTTCTTTGCGAGCAAGGAGCGCACGCAGGAGGAATTCTTCCACACGTTCAATACGTTGCTCGAGAGCGGGAAGCAGGTGATCATCAGCTCCGACCGTCCTCCGAAGGAATTGCATAATGTGCTCGACGATCGCCTCTGCTCGCGCTTTGAGCGCGGGATGATCACGGACGTCCAGATGCCCGATTTCGAGACGCGCGCCGCGATCCTCACGGAGCGCGCAAAGGAATACGAAATCTTCCTCGATCGGACCGTGGTGCAGTTCATTGCCGAGCACGTGACGGACTCCGTTCGCACGCTCGAAGGCATCCTCATGCAGGCGGTGGCGCAGTACGAACTCGAGCATCGCATGCCCACGGTGCGTTCCATCGCGGAAATTCTTGTGAAGCTTTCCCGGAATCCTCATGCAAAGGAGGAAGAGGTCGGTTTCGTCACCCCGGAGCAGCGCGCCGTGCGGCTCGAGGACGTTCTCGAGGGGGTGAGTCGCTACTACGCAGTCTCCCTCCAGGACATGCTCGGGCACTCCCGCGTCCGGGAGATCCTCCTCCCGCGCCAGATCGCGATGTACATCGCCCGGAAGCACCTTCGGGTAAGCCTCGGGCAGCTCGGAGAGCGCTTTTCGGGGCGCGATCACTCGACCGTTCTCCATTCAATCCAGAAAATCGATCTGCTCCTCAATCAGGATCCACACCTGCTACGGGAAATTCACACGATAGAGCGCGAGATGGGGGTGGCGCCGAAGGCTGCATCATCGCATACTGTCTCCGATGTCACGTCTGACGTTCCAAAATCTCACGTGGGTGAACCTCGTGCGACCGACGCCGGCGCAACTCATCGAGCTGCAGAAAGAGTATCAGTTCCATGAACTGGACATCGAGGACTGTCTCTCTGAGCATGAGCGGCCGAAGATTGATGAGTATGAGAACTATCTCTTCATTGTGCTCCACATTCCGTATTTCTCGCAGGAGACCGGGCGCATTCTCAAAGAGGAGGTTAATATTTTCATTGGAAATAACTACCTCATTACGCTCCATGACGGACATCTCGATGTGCTGAATGCGCTCTGGCAGAAGTGTGCGGAGAATGAGTTGGAGAAGAAGCAGCGCATGGGGGAAGGCGCGGGGTTTTTCCTGTATGAGCTCACCAGCCTCTTCTTCGGTTCCTGTTTTCCCCTCATCGATAATATCAATCGGCAACTTCGGGTGCTCGAAGGGACGATTTTCGAGCATGAGGGAGAACGGGTGCTCCGGCTTATCCTCGAGCTCAAGCGCAGCATCATCTCCCTTCGGCGCATTCTCCTCCCGCAGCGGACCATCATTGCGGACCTCGAGCATAAGAGCAAAAAATTCGTTCCTGAGGAACTCGATGTCTATTTCGATGACGTGCAGGACGCGATTGAACGCCAATGGGCGGTTCTGGAAACTGCGAAAGAGGTCATCGAGGCGTTCCACGGATCCCATGACTCCTGGATCCGGAGCAAGACGGACCGGATCATTCGCATTCTCACCATCCTCTCCGTGACGATGCTCCCGCTCTCGGTGATCACCGGACTCTTCGGAATGAATGTTCCCATTCCGTACGCGGAATATCCGCTCGCGTTCTGGACCATCACGTTCTCCCTCGTCGGCTTCCTGATCGCATCCTTTGCATATTTCGTCTGGCAGAAGTGGTTATGACGCGCCTCCGAACCCGCATCGCACTCTGCGCTTTTTTCCTTGTCATCCTGGGAGGTGCCGCAACACCGTTCATCGCGCGGTGGCACGAACGTCGGGAGGTGGAGGAACTTCTGCAGCACCCGTTGCCCGAGGCAGGGGAGCCTCTGACAGAGGGGAACAGGACGATACTTCCCGAGGTGAATCTTCCCGTTCCTTTTGTCGTGCAGGCGCCTCTCGGAAATTGGGATCTCCCATATCAGGAAGCATGCGAAGAGGCAGCCGCACTCATGGCCATCCGCTACGCGTTCGCGACCCCGTTTCTTGATACGGAAGACGCAGACACCGCGCTCCGCGAACTCGTGCGGATCAATGAAGAGGTGCTGCAGTATCCCATCGATCAGACGGCGGAACAGGTTGCGCGACTCATGGTGACGGTGGATAGCCTCATGCGGGTTTCCCTGGTGCGCAGTCCCACGCTCGAAAGTCTCAAGCGACATCTCAGCGCCGGACGCGTGATCATTGTGCCGGCAGCGGGCCAAAAGCTCCGAAATCCATTTTTTCACAGACCCGGACCGCGCTACCACATGCTCGTGCTCCGTGGGTACACGAGCGATGGATATTTCATTACCAATGATCCCGGCACGAAACGCGGGGAGAATTACCTCTACCCTTTCGATCGCATCATGCAGGCAATGGGGGATTGGAATAATGGCAATCCGGAGGAGGGGGAGAAAGTGGCGCTTGTCGTGGAGCCGCTTTCGGAGGAAGAGAGGAAAATACAGCGACGATGACCTCTATGGGGAGCAAACACCTCGTGTATGATTCCACCCATGACAAAGATGGAGAAGCTCCATGCGCGCCAGATACTCGACTCGCGCGGAAATCCGACAATCGAGGTCGATTGCATATTGGATGACGGATCGCTCGGGAGAGCAGCGGTGCCTTCCGGGGCATCGACAGGGTCTCATGAGGCCGTTGAGTTGCGCGACAACGATCCAAAGCTCTATCAGGGAAAATCAGTTCTGAAAGCTGTGCAAAATGTGCATACGGTCATTCGAAAGGAGATGCAGGGAAAAGAGCTCCCTGTGCAAACGAAACTCGACCAAACGCTTCGCTCTCTTGATGGCTCTGAGAACCTTTCTAAACTTGGCGCCAACGCAGTCTTAGCAGTTTCCATGGCGGCTGCCCGTGCCCGTGCGGAGAGCGAAAAAACCCCCCTCTTCCTATCGCTTGCAGCACAATTTGGCGTTTCAGATGCGTCACTCCTTCCCGTGCCATTGCTCAATGTCTTGAATGGAGGGAAACACGCGGACTCGGGTCTCAGCTTCCAGGAATGCATGCTCGTGCCGATCGATTTCTCCTCCTTCTCGGATGCACTGAGAGCGGCAGCGGAGACCTTCCATGTTCTCAGGACAATGCTTACGGAAGCTCATCATGTCATTGCAGTGGGGGACGAAGGGGGATTTGCGCCCCGGCTCACGAGCAATCGCGAAGCCTTGGAGATTCTCGTGCGGGCCATCAGGCGAGCGGGCTACGAGGGCAGGATGCGTATCGCGATCGATGCTGCCGCGACGGAGTTCTTTGAAAGGGAATCTTCAAAGTACCGCATCGACAGTGGCAGTTCACTCACGAGCGAAGAGCTGATGCATTACTACAAGGGCTTTGCGCATGATTTTCCGATTGTCTCCATTGAAGATAGTCATGGCGAAGATGATTGGGAGGGATTTGTCCTCATGACGAAAGAGCTTGGAAAGACGGTGCAACTCGTCGGCGATGATCTTCTCGTAACGAATGTGAAGCGGATGGAACGTGCGATCAAAGAAAACGCAGTGAATGCAGTGCTCGTGAAGATGAATCAGATCGGGACGGTGAGCGATGCCGCGGATGCGATTCTTCTTGCGCAGAAGAACGGCTGGCACTCCGTCGTGAGCCATCGGAGCGGCGAAACCGAAGATACCTTCATCGCGCACCTCGCAGTCGCTCTCCGCGCCGGGCAGATCAAAACCGGCGCTCCCTGCCGCGGAGAACGCACGGCCAAATACAATGAGCTCCTGCGGATCGAGGAGGCTCTGGGGACGAAGGCGGAATACCGGAATCCGTTTGCCACGTAGACAGGGTATTTGTCCCGGGGTACGATAAGCATCCTGCATGCTCCAGTCGCGCCGACGCCGCCACGGGTCGTATCAGCTTGCCGCAGTGAATGCGGGAGAAAGGCATATTGGATGGATTGGGATAGTGATCATCGTGGCACTCGTTCTCTGGGGAACAGTGACACTCTATCGTGCGTTTGCTCCGAGAATATCCGGGGAGCGTCAGGCGACGATCCTCACGGTCCACGGCGAGGATGTTCGTGTCGTGATTGGGGGAGAGGATGAGCAGCGCGCTGAAAGCGGTTTACGTCTCTATGACGGAGACAAGGTGACGACAGTCTCCGATGCCGCATCTCTCCAATTTTTCGATGACACGATGGTGACTCTGGGAGAGGGGAGCGTCCTCACGCTCGAAGAGATCATTGAAGGAGAGGAGATGTCCTCCCTCGCGTTTCGTCTCGACCGCGGAGAAATTCTCCTTCAGTCGTCGACCGGCTCGCACGTGCTGCGGAGCGTGGAAACGCCTTTGGCGTTGCACAGTATTCCTCCACGAACACGAGCGCTGCTCGTCGTGAGCGCCATTCCAGAGACTGGCGAGGATATTGCGGTCTTTGATTCGATGGGACAGGGCATTGAAACCACTCTGCGGGATTCCGGGCGTCCACCCGTTACCGTCATTATCGGGGAAGGGCAGGAGCTCCACGCGACTCCCATGGCCATTCGCGAGATCAAAGCAGGAACACTGCACCCGTATGATCTTCGGACAGTGCTCGCATCGAGCCGCGCCTCCTCACCGCTTCTTGCGCTTCAAATGAAGAAAGAGGATGTGATTTCCCCTGCAGAAACTCCAGTCACCCCGGGCGGAGAGGGAGGGGAACAACTCGTTCTCACAAGTCCTGCAGACGGAGCGCATCTCACGGGTGAGACGGTTCTTGTGGAAGGAACTGTCGGGCAACGCGTCGTGAGCGTCAGAGTCAATGGGTATGCCGCAGAGATCCGGGACGGTCGTTTTGCAAAGGAGATCGCGCTGGGTCAGGTGGAGGAAATCACCATCGAGGTTCAGGCGGAGGACCGGGACGGGATTACCGTCGCCTCGAAGACGCTCTCGATCACGCGGGATATCCGGCCTCCGGATCCACCCGTCATGACGTTCCCCGGAGGATCCGGATCAACGGTCTCTGTTGGCGAGGACAGCTTCGAAATTATCGGGGAAGCATCGGAGGATACCGCGGGAATTGTCGTGAATGGGTATCAGCTCCAGAAGTTTGTTCCGGGGAAGCAGTGGCGGTATCTCGTGGATAGTTCCATCGGCAACGTGAAGATTGGAGAAAATATCTATAGCGTCGTTGCGCTCGACCGCTCCGGGAACCGGAGTGCGCCCGTCCGCATCATCATTCTCTGGAAAGCGCAGCCTGTGCCTCAGGGAGAAGAAGAAGTCCCCCGCGAACAGCGCGTGGAACCCGGCTCCCTACGGGTGATTGCCCCAACAAATGGTCCTCCATT
>CAYIRQ010000003.1:0-26916 GCA_964365905.1 uncultured Candidatus Peribacteria bacterium | reverse complement strand
CGGAAAAGGAGAAGCTTCTCAAATCATGGGGCGTCAAGGCGGAGGAAATGAGGGAAGAAGAGCAGCCGAAGGCGGAGGATGTTGCCTTCGCGGAGCTGCAGAAGACTCCAAAGAGTGCCGTGGACACTGAAAAGAAAGCGCCGCGCGTGAACATTCAGCGCTACAAAGGTCTCGGCGAGATGAACCCGGACCAGCTCTGGGAAACGACGATGGATCCCAGTAAGCGCACGATGCTCAAGGTGACGATTGAGGATGCCGAGCGTGCCGATCTCGTCTTCACGACGCTCATGGGGCCGGAAGTTGCTCCCCGTCGAAAGTTCATCCAGACGCATGCGAGGGGGGTGAAAAATCTGGACATCTAGTTTGACACGTTAAAAATTCATAGTATGATTTCATCATGATCTTGGATATTCAAGCCCGCGAATATTGGGATGCTTTTTCTGGTCTCTCTGGAGAGTTGCAAGATCTGGATTACCTTCAGAGAACAAAAGCTGCAGATGCAGAGGTTCAGGAGCAGCTAATGAAAATAAGGAAGGCTATGGAAGCTGTTCCAGAATATGAGAAATTTTGGCACCGCAGAGCAACAGATTTCAATGAGAGGCAAGGACGAGAAGTGGAGAATCCTGATTGGATTGTTGAACAGTATCGCAAGGTAGCACCACCTCAAGTTGTTGAGAAATTAAATCTCCTTGCGCGGTCATTACGAGAGCAAGCACGTGGAGATAAATTGAATATAGATGAGATTCGGAAGAAGATAGCCGATGCCGGTCAATTAATTCATGGGGAATATTGCAGTCTCGTTATTCGACTGGCAATGAAACAAAAAATCGACTGGTCTCGTTATGCAATTCATCTACCCACTCTTAATCAATAGAGTAATCGCGCGAAGCGCGGGTCTCGTGGGTCCCGCACTGGAGCGCATCCTTGAAGGGAAAGATGGTCCACGGAAGAAAACCGACAAGGTTTTCTTCCGTGAGTTATTCGATCTCCTGCTTATACTTCCCTAACTTATCCTTGATTGCGTACGTGTCGAGGTTCTTCTCGCCGAGGAGTTTCACGACTTCGGGGATCGCCTTTTCAAACGGCATCGAGTGCTGGCGGCCGACTTTCATATCCCGGAGAATGACGGCGTTCGCTTTCACCTCCATTTGCCCGAGGAGGAGCGTGAATCGGGCTTCGAACTTGTCCGCGAGGCGCATTTGACTCTTGAGGGATGCCTCCCCGAGCGCTCCGATTGTATGCACGCCGGCCTCCCGCAGCTGCTCGATCAGGCGCAGGCATTTCTTCTTCGCTTCCGGCCCAAGTTGCGCGACGAATACATCGACATGATCCTTCTGGGGGGCCTCCACTCCCGCTTCCTTCATGTGGTAGATCACGCGCTCCATGCCGCAGCCAAAGCCCACGCCGGGCGTTTTCGGGCCACCCAAGAGTTCGATGAGACCATCGTACCTTCCCCCACCCGCAACGGAATTCTGGGCGCCGGTGGAATTATCCCAAAACTCGAAGACCGTTTGGTTATAGTAATCGAGACCGCGAACGAGCATGGGATTTTCCTCGTACGCGATACCGTACTCCGTCAGGTACTCGAGGAGCGTATCATGAAATGCCGCGCTTTCCTTACTCACGAACTGTCGCAGGCTGGGTGCGAGCTTCATGAGAATCCGGCAGTCTTCATTCTTGCAGTCGAGGATGCGGAGTGGATTCATTTGGAGCCGGCGCTGACAATCCTCGCAGAGATTCCGTTCTTTCCCGATGAAGTGATCTTTCAATGCCTGCGTGAATTGTCTCCTATTTTCCGCATCGCCGATGTTATTGATCTGAAGCTTCAAACGACTTGCAATCTGCAGATCCCGGAAGATGTGCGTGAGGACATTGATGAGCTGGGCATCGAGACTTGGGTCAGAGATCCCGATCATTTCGAAACCGAATTGCCAGTGCTGCCGGTATCGCCCCTTCTGAGGGCGGTCATAGCGAAAGAGGGGACCGATGAGATAGAGCTGCACCGGTTGCGGGAGCTGATGCATCCCGTGCTCGATATAGGATCGGCAAATCGCGGCTGTGGGTTCGGGGCGCAGGACCCAATCTTCATGCTTCTCGCCCTTCCGCACGACAGTGAAAAGTTCTTTCTCAACGATGTCCGTGTGGAGCCCCACTCCGCGATCGAAGACTTCGCGATCCTCGAAAATCGGCGTATCGATGCGCTTGAAACCGGCCTGCCTCGCCCGGTGCCGGACCGCTTTCTTGATATAGGTGTGGTACTGCTGGAGCTCCGGCAGGATGTCGTAGGTGCCTTTCGGAGTGCGAAATTTCGGCTCAGCCATCGTGATTTCTAATTCTAGAGGAACATTGTTCCTTGAGCAATGGAGTAGGGATACCTGACACCTGAAACCTGCTATGCTCGGCGCAATGCCCGCCCAATCTCTCGATCAGGTCGTCTCTCTCTGCAAGCGTCGTGGCTTCGTTTTCCCGGGATCGGAGATCTATGGGGGGCTTGCGAATACATGGGATTATGGGCCGCTTGGCACGATGATGAAAGATCGAATCAGGAGACAGTGGCGCAATACATTTGTGCGCCTGCGAACCGACATCATTGAATTGGACTCGTCCATCTTCATGCATGCGAGGGTATGGGAAGCAAGCGGTCACGTTGCGGGTTTCAGCGATCCGCTCGTCGATTGCCGGAATTGCAAAAAGCGTTTTCGTGGCGATAAGCTTCTTGAGGAGAAATTGGGTGTGGAGGCCGTGGCAGGATTACCGCTTGAGCAGGTGCAGCCGAGGCTTCTGCAGGAAGGCATTCTTTGTCCACACTGTGGTGCTTCGGATTGGACAACCGCGCGACAGTTTAACCTTATGTTCGAAACGGAGCAGGGCCTTGGAGAAGGCGATGCAGATCATATTTATTTACGCCCCGAGACTGCGCAGGGGATCTTCATCAATTTTAAGCACATTGTGGAAACGGCAAATAAGGAGTTACCACTGGGTGTGGCACAGATCGGCAAAGCCTTTCGCAAGGAAATTACACCAGGGCATTTCCTGTTTCGGACCAGAGAATTTGAACAGATGGAGATAGAATACTTTGTGCATCCTGACGCATGGGAGGCGGCATTTGAGCAGTGGCTGGAGGCAGTTTGGAACTGGTACCTCTCATTCGGCATCAGCCCTGAGCGTCTGCGCAAGCGTGAACATGAAAAGAAGGAGCTCAGTCATTACTCGAAGAGGACAGTCGATATTGAATACAAGTTCCCATGGGGATGGGGGGAGCTCTCCGGTCTTGCATACCGAGGCGATCACGATTTGCGGCAGCATGAAAAATATTCAGGGGAGGATCTGCATTACACCGACCCCGATAATCAGTCACTCAAGTTTCTTCCACATGTCATCGAGCCATCGTTCGGTCTTGACCGTTCTTTGCTTACATTCCTCATTGAGGCTTACACAGAAGATGAAGTTCCGTCCGCGAAAGGCATCATGGAGAAACGCACTGTCCTGAAGCTCCATCCGTGTCTTGCACCATACGATGTGGCCATTTTTCCGTTGAGCAAGCAGGAGAGGCTCGTTGCCAAGGCACAAGAAGTGTATCAGATGCTCCTGCGAGAAACCGATCTTCGCATTGACTTCGACATTACGCGCAGCATCGGCAAGCGCTACCGTCGGCAGGACGAGATTGGGACACCGAAATGCATCACGATCGACTTCGGCACGATCGGGGAAGATGAGAAACAGAGTAAGCGCGATCACGTGACGGTGCGTGATCGGGATACGCTGAAGCAGGAGGAGGTTCCAATCAGCGACTTAGTGGATCGGATGACTCGCTAGTGACTCCATTTCTTAAGCTCTTCATGCGTCACAATATCGATCAGATCGATTGCTCTCTTTTCTTCGTGGATGATGTAGATGAGCAGTTGATCAAATCCAAGATGTATCTCCCTATGGTTCTGTTACTTCTCGGAGTGCTGCAAGCAGGCGGACATTGCCGCTTCTCTTGAATCGCTTGACCGCTTTCTCAACGTGCTTTGATGGGTCAATCGTGTACCTCACTCGGACAGAATATCATCGATCATCTCCTTGCCGGAGGTGTAGCCTTTCAGTTTCCCCTCTTTGCGTAAGCGTCTCATGTTTTCTGTCTCCTTTAAGATCATATCGACGTATGCCGGTGGATATTCCGTCGGGCCAACATGCCAGCGGCCGCTTGCTATGGCGTGCAGCGCCATACGGACAATATCTGCAAGGGTGACGCCCATCTCGCGTGCAATGCGCTCGATTTGCTTCTTGAGCTTGGGATCGAGCCGGATGTTGGTGATGGGATTCGCCATCGTGTATACATTGTATGTCAGATGATATCATGATGCAAGCCGATGTTCTCATTCTTGGATTTTGGCTCTTGTCAGAGCTTTTCCGACCTTCCTCGTCACAAGCACCGTATCCTCAATCCGCATTCCCCACTTTTCTGCAAAGTAGATGCCGGGCTCAATGGTGATGACCTCGTTTCGACGGAGGGCGCCCCGCTGGGGCGCCCCTACGTTCTTTGAGGTGAGGTTGATGCCCTCATGAATCTCAAGGCCGACGCCGTGGCCGAGAGAGTGGAGGAAGAACACATCGAGGGTTTGGGTTCGGGTTCCACCTTCGCCAAGGCTACGGTGGACAAGTAGGGTTGGGATGAGTGTTTTCTTCAACGTGTTTCGTGCCCATGTATCGAGAGTGCGATTGGAGACTCCTGCTTTCGCCATCCTTGTCGTCTCTTTGGCGATTTTTTTGAGCAGATCGAAAACCTGCTGCTGTTCTTCGGTTGGCATGCCCGTAAAAAAGACACGCGAACAATCGCTGCAGTAGCCGTGTACTTTCACGCCCATATCAATTTGGACAATGTCGCCTTTCTGCAATTTTTTGGCCGTTGGACGATGGTGCGGACGGCTTGTGTTTGATCCAAATGCGACAATCGTTTCGAAGGCCATGCAGTCTGCGCCGAGTTCGTGGGAAAGCTTCTCGATGTGCCAGGCCAAGGATTTCTCCGTGGGTGGCATGGGCTTTAGCCCATGCCACAATAACTTCGGTATTTCCTTCATCACTCTGTCCGTGATCCGACACGCCTTTCGGATCGCCCGGATCTCCTCCGGTTTTTTTGATCGCCTCATATTCTCAATAATGTTTGAACTCGGAATGAATTTTGTTCCGCGAAAATTCTTTTTCCATCGGGCGAGCCGCGCAACCGTGATGTCTTCTGCTTCAAAACGAACACGTCGAAGCTTCTTCATATGCTCTTTGAGAGCGTCCGCAGGAAGGACCCGGATGCCCTGTTTTGCTTCCTTCTTCGCCTTCTCCGTATATCTGCTATCTGCAAAGAGGAGACGTTTTTTCCCTCGGAGAAGCATGATTCCAGCCGTCATCGATATCCCCGTGAGATAGCGAAGATTCGTGAGATTGGTGATCAGGAGAGGGGATGTCATGGAACGATCTTTATGGTACAATACTATGAAATACACACCTATACCCTGATTTCCGCTCTCCGCATTTTCTTCTGGCCAATCGTCCTCCTCCTCCTCACCGTGGGGGCGTGGTTCCTGCGTCTCGATCTCTGGGGGAATCTCTATCTCTGGGTGAGAGCGGATCCACTCGATCGCATCATCCTCATCATCAGTTGCTATCTTCTCTGGAAAGGAATCGTGCTTCCGGGAATCCGATTTGTGTACGCCATCGGGAAAGCTCGCAGTATCGTTACGATGAAAGTGATGCTCCCGCGGAGCGATAGCAAGATCGATCAGGAGAAACGGACCGAAAAAGACTGGAAGGAAAAGATCGCTGTGATGGAGCAGCTCTTTCGCGCGCTTTCCGAGGTGCGAAGCCTCACGATCTGGCAATATCTCCACTACCTCGTTTTCCATTACATCGTCGTGAGCTTTGAGCTCTACATAGAGAAAGGGGAGCTGGTGTTCTATGTCGCGACGACGCCCGACATGACTTCGATCGTCGAGAAACAAATTACATCGTTCTATCCGGATGCGGAGGTCTCGGAACATCCGATTCCGACGATGTGGCAGAAGGGGAGGAAAACGATCGCTTACAACATGCTTCTCGAGAAGAAGTTCATGTACCCCATTCGTTTCTACGAGCAGATGCAGGATGATCCCTTGAATGAATTAAGCAATGTGCTCAGCAAACTGAATGCGGATGATGCAGCAGGGATCCAGGTTATTCTGAGGCCTTCGCTCTCCGGCCGATACTCGAAGGCCGCGAAGCGCTATGCATCGACGAAGTTCAAAGGGAAGGAAGATCACTGGACGGGACGCATTCCTATCATTTCGAGTGTCATTCGTTTTCTCTGGGGTGTGCAGGGTGCCATGGGAACGAATGCGCCGGGAGCGACCCACGGCGACAGTTTTGTGCGTATGATTCAGCCGGAGGAGGAGCTCTATAAACACATGGGGGAGAAAGCAGGCTCGAGCTGGTATCACTGCTCCGTCCGGATCATGGCTTCAAGCACCACATGGAAGAGAGCGCTCGAAATCACGAATAACGTCCAGGTGGGCTTCAACGTCTTTCGCAACCTCTTCGGCAACGCGTTCGTGAATCGGCGTCTCTTCTTCGAATTCTTCCCGCACGTGCTCAATGCGCCCATCATGCGGTGGCTCTGGATGCATCGGATCAACGGTTTCGTGCATCGCGACAGCTTGCTTGTCGATAAAGAACTCGCGGGTCTTTATCATTTCCCCGACAGTCGTTACAACAAAATCCCGACCGTCCAGTGGATTTCCTACCGCATTCTCCCGCCTCCGCCGGATACTCCCCGGGAAGGCATTCTCCTCGGACACAATCGTCATCAGGGCAGGCTCACGGATATCCGGATCCTCGATGAAGATCGCACACGTCATCAGTACGTTATCGGAAAATCCGGTACGGGTAAGTCCGTGCTCCTCTCCTTCATGGCCCGGCAGGATGTTGCGCGGGGGAAGGGGGTCTGCCTCGTCGATCCCCATGGTGACCTCATCGAGGATGTTCTGCGCTATGTCCCGAAGGAGCGCGCGAAGGACATCGTGATCTTCGATCCCAGTGATACCGAGCGCCCGATGGGACTCAATCTTCTCGAGGCGAAGACAGATGAAGAGAAAGACCGCGCATCGCTCGATGCTATGGAAATCTTCATCAAGCTTTTCGGAAATGAGATTTTCGGGCCACGGATCCAGCACTATTTCCGCAATGGCTGCCTCACGCTCATGGACGACGAGGAAGAGGGGGCGACGCTCATTGACGTGCCGCGCCTCTTCGTCGATGACGAGTTCCAGCACTATAAAGTCAGCAAATGCAAGAATCCCGTCGTGCGGAGCTTCTGGGAGCACGAAATTGCAAAAACAGGAGCGCGCGAGAAGGAGGAAATGATTCCGTATTTCTCGGCAAAGTTCGGTCCGTTCATTACAAACACGACGATCCGCAATATCATCGGACAGCCGAAAAGCGCGTTCGACGTTCGCACCCTCATGGACAGCGAGAAAGTGCTCCTCGTGAATCTTTCGAAAGGGAAGATTGGGGACACGAACGCGCAGCTCCTTGGTCTCATTTTCGTGAATAAGGTCAATATGGCGGCACTTTCCCGAGCGGATATGCCGGAGGATCAGCGCAAGCCGTTCTATCTCTATGTCGACGAATTCCAGAACTTCACGACCGATGCCTTCGCGACGATCCTTTCGGAAGCTCGCAAGTACAATCTCGCGCTCATCATGGCGCACCAGTACATTGGTCAGCTCGTCGCGAAAACCTCCGCCTACGAACAGCAGAATACGAAGCTTCGGGACGCCGTTTTCGGGAACGTCGGCACGATGCTCAGCTTCAAGATCGGTGCCGAGGATGCGGAGTATATGGCGAAAGAATACGCGCCGGTTCTCTCGGAGCAGGACGTCATCGGCATCGCGAACTACAAGTGCTACATTAAGCTCAATATCCATAATACAACCAGTCGGCCCTTCTCCATGGAAACCATCTGGGATCAGACCGGAAAGAATCCGAAGATGGCGGAGCTCATCAAAGAGTACAGTCGAATGAAGTATGGACGGAAGAAAGCGTTTGTGGATCAGGAGATTGCGGATAGGATAGGACTGACATGAATCTCTGAAAACACCCCAGTTTTTCAGTAGAGAGGAAGCATGATCCGTTGTGGAAAGAGTCTGGGCTGTACAGGGGGAGGCCGTTCGCGATGGATCAGCGGTGGCAGTGCCTGCCGCAGGAATCGGACGAAGGAGTCGTAGTTCAGGTCGTGGTAGAAGGAGCGGCTGTCATTGCCAAAAGCAGGAGTAATCAACACACTTCATAGGTCAGTGTGACCCTCGATGTGACTCAGGGTCACTCTTATCGTACTTCGTAGATGAGAGTGACCATCACATTGATCTTCTGAGATCCCTCGGGGATGGGGAGGGCTCCGCCTCCTCCCATCTCGTCCATCATCATCCTGCTTTCGAACATTGGCGGGACGGCACCAAATCCTTCGTTGAAGCTGCGGAGTTTGCCGAGGCGCTTCCCGAGCGATGTGGCGAGTTTTCCTGCCTTCTCTTTCGCCTGCGCGATCGCTTCCTCGCGCGCCTGTGCGCGGAGTTCTTCGGGGTCGTCAATCGTGAACGTCACGCCACCCACCTGATTCGCTCCTGCGGTCGTTGCCGCCGACAGGACTTCCCCGATCTTCGTAAGATCGCGGATTTTCACCCGGAGACTCTGATTCGCTTCGAAGCCGCGCGGGATTTGCCCTCCCTCCGTCCAGTCGTACGCGGGGTTCATGTAGAGGTTTTCCGTGCGGATATCCTTCTCCTCGATTCCCTTCGCTTTCACCGCTTCAAAAATGGCGTTCATCGCAGTTTGCAGTTTCTCCATCGCAACCTGTGCAGTTGGCTGACGGCCCGTTTGGGCACCGAAGCTGAGCTCCGCGATATCCGGAACTGCAAAGACGCGGCCTTCCCCACTCACGGCGATCGTTGCGGGCTCACTGCGCGTTTCCACAAATTTGCCGCCGACGTAAAACACTCCGATAACTGCCGCAACGGCAATGGGAAGCCAGAGAGGCGGGCGGATGTGGAGGGTGCGGTCTTGGGTGGGGGGTTCCATGGCCTTGTCAGGCTATCGTACACAGCGTCTCCGAACAAGCGATTTGTTGACTTTGGTTATTCGAACTCACGTACAATCTTACAATCTCGCTGCTTTAGAGCGGAGCAGATCCTCATCTCTTTCATTGAAATTAATTTCCGGATTTGCCGCAAAGCGATGGAGTACTTCATAAAGCGCCTCACGACTTTCATCGTCATAGAGAAAAACAAATCGTTCTTGCCCTTTTGCCAGTGCCAAGACGTTCTTGTTTATTCGGACACCCTCCGTTGCCTTGCCAGTCATTGGAGTGCAACCCGTTCATTGATTTCGAGGCTACTCCCGATTTTTTGTCTGTCAAAATCATTTTCTTGATTCTCATCCTTCCAGGGAAATTTGAGCATAAGTCCCATATCCTTCTTTCTCCAATTTCTCCGCAAGTTCCGCCCCTCCGCTTTCCTTGATGTTGCCCGCGATCATCACGTGCACCTTGTCGGGCTTGAGATGGTGCAGGATGCGCGCGTAGTGGGTCACGAGGAGCGCGGAAAAAGGGCTGGGGTTTGGGCTGGGGCTGGGACGAGTGATGCGAAGCGCGTTCACTCCTTCCGCAACGATTTTCAGAGCGTCGACGTCGAGACCGGAATCCGTCTCATCGAGGAGCGCGAGGAGAGGTTGCAGCACCGTGAGCTGGAGGATTTCCGCCTTCTTCTTCTCGCCGCCGCTGAATCCCTGATTCACAGAGCGCTCGGCGAGCGCGGGATCCATGTTGAGGCTTCGCAAGGCTTCCTCGAGGATGTTCCGGAATTGGAGCGGGGAAAGTTTCTTCCACTGTGGATCACGCGCCTGCATTTGAGTCGTGTACGCAGCGAAGAGGAAGGAGCGCAGGCTCACGCCCGCAATCTCTTTGGGATATTGAAATGCGAGGAAGAGCCCGGCGCGCGCGCGTTCGTCGGGCTTCATGGCAAGGAGGTCATTGCCAAGGAATGTCGCCGTTCCTTTGGTGACGGCGTACTTCGGATGCCCCATGAGTGTGTTCACCAGTGTGGACTTCCCCGAACCATTCGGCCCCATGATCGCGTGTACTTCGCCTTCTCTCACTTCGAGAGAGACACCGTGAAGGATCTCTTTGCCCTCTATGGTGACGTGGAGGTCGGAGATGTGGAGAAGGGAGGACAAGGAGTGAGAGGAGTACGAAGAGTACGAGGATGTTGTCGCAATTCTACCTTCTTTCATCGTCGTACTCCTCGTCATCTTCTCATTCTTCGCTATCCTTCTTCCCATGTGGTTCCTCTACGCCTTCCTCGCGGCCGTCTTCTACGCACTCCTCTGGATCTTCGGCCGCGCGAGCAGGGGAATTCCGAACGGGGTGGTGACGTCGATGCAGTTCATCGCGGGGCCATTTCTTCTTCTTTTCATATCGGCCACTGTCGATTATCCGTGGGATGCCTGGTGGTGGAGGGCGTACCTGATTTTCCCGTTTCTCATCAATCCCTTCGTCTCACGGATGCTCACGGCCGCGGTGCATGGGACGGAGGTGACGCTCGTGAAACCGCTCTTTGGGCTCTCAAGCTTCGTAACGCTCTTGGTCGCGGCGCTTTTCTTTGGAGAGGAGTTCAGCAGTGGGGGCATCCTTGGGGTGATCCTCACCACGATCGGTCTCTTCGTGCTCTATCACGAGCGGTGGAACGCCTGGCGGGAGAGAGGTCCATGGATGGTCCTCGCAGGGGCGATCATCTTTGGGGCAAACGCAGCGATCGTTGCTGCCGTCCTCCACCTCTTCCCGGAGCCATGGGCACTCATCGGTCTTTCCATGACGGCGAGTTTGATCGTCAATGCAGTGGTATCCCTTCGCACCTGGAAGAACGTGGAGTGGAGTTCACGGACTCTCTTCATCGTGCTGAGCATGGCGACTGTGCTCCTCGTGCAGGAGTACTTCACCGCTGCAGCGCTTCTCGCGGGCCCTTCCGCATACGTCGTATCCGTGAAGCGCACGAGTGTGCTCATCACTGCGATTCTGGGGTATCTCTTTTTAAAGGAACGAAGCCAATCTCTCCCTCGCTTAGTATCAGCAAGCCTTCTGGTATGTTTGGGAATGGCCTCCCTTGTACTTGCCTAACACTTTTCACTGCCTGTTCCCGTGCCCATGCGTTCCGGACGTGACGGATGATGTCGTTGACAGTTTCCAGCTGATTCCATGGCTCATCGGCACGACTGCCGAAATCTTTCGGGACGGTGAAGTCTACGCCCAGTGCATCGATTGTTTTCTGCAGAATATTCCTTGCTTCCCAGAGGGTGATCTGGAGGCTGCTTAGCAGCATTTCTGGATCAACCTCATGACGGTGAATGCCGGCTTGTTTCCAGAGTTGATCCTGGACTGTGCCGAGTGTCTGATTGTTACTGAAGGCATTTTGTACGTGCATGTCTGCAGGAGCAATCAGCCGGTGATAGTGATCATATGTATTTCGCCAGCAATCTCCCGCACAAGGTGATCGACGTAGATGGATTGCGACATGGCTCGTGAGGTATTTGCCCAGAGTTGCTGCCTCTGCTCATCCGAAAGCCCGTGAGCATCTTTCAATTTCCCTGTGATGTTGCAGAGGAACTGAGGGCCATCCTGGAGGTTGCACTGCGCGAAGGTTGTGTGGAGAGAGAGGGGGAGGGGGAGCGAGGGATTCTGGCGATGCAGTTCTTCCTCCACGATGCCCTGGGCAACTCCGATGCCTTGCGTGATATCAGTCGTGAGCATAGGAGGGGTATGCTATCACCCCTGTCAAGGAGCGCAGTTTCGGAGCTACACTCCTCTGCATGAAGGTCGTCGCTCAAAACCGCCGCGCGCGCTTCGATTATGAAATCGTCGAGACGATCGAAGCGGGGATCATTCTCACGGGGCAGGAGGTGAAATCGGCACGGGGTGGAGGCATGCATCTCTCTGGAGCGTATGTTTCTTTCCTTGGAGGGAAGCCGTTGCTCAAACACTCAAAAATCCAACCTTATAAATATGCTTCAGGACTCGATGGGTATGATCCTGAGCGCGACCGCGAACTCCTCCTTAAAGCGGGAGAGCGCGATCGTCTCCTTGGCGCTTTAGCCGAGAAAGGCATGACGATTCTTCCACTCGAAGTGCGTTCCGGTCGCATGATCAAAGTTCTTCTTGGGCTCGGCCGCGGAAAAAAAAAGGGGGACAAGAGACAGAAGATCAAGGAGAGGGAAGTGGAGAGGAGACTGAGGAGAGGCGACGAAGTGTAAGAATCCAATGACTCCGAGGAGTCCGAAGAGTCCGAGGAAGCTCATCGCCAGTTTCTTCGGTTTCTTCGGTTTCTTCGGTATCCTTCTTTCGAGATGCAGCCTCTCCTCCCCCCCCAGATCCGCAAGGTCATCGAGGAATTCAGCAAGCTCCCCGGGATTGGGCCGAAATCCGCGGAGCGTCTCACCTTCCATCTCCTCCGGAGCAGTCGAGCGAACCCGGAGGCCCTTGGGAAAGCGCTCCTCGATCTCAAAGGAGAGCTTCTCTATTGCAGCACGTGTCAGATGGTATCCGTGCAGGAGGAGTGCCCAATTTGTAGTGATCGGAGTCGGGATCCCGCGATGATTCTCGTTGTCGAGGAACCACTCGATGTCGTTGCGTTTGAGAAGTCGGGATACCAGGGTGTATATCACGTGCTCCATGGCGTGCTTTCCCCGATCGATGGCATGGGACCGGAGCAGCTCAAGTTGCGAGAACTCGTGGATCGTTGCCGCAGGGGAAAGGTTCGTGAGCTCATCATCGCAACCGATCCTGATACGGAGGGGGAGGCAACTGCGACGTTCCTGAAGCAGCAGCTCGCGAATTCCGTCCCCAAAATCACCCGCCTCGCGCATGGTCTCCCGATGGGTGCTGATATCGAATTTGCCGATCAGGGAACGTTGCGGGAAGCAGTTGCTGGAAGGAGGGAACTATAGGAAAAGACTACATTCTCAAGTTCTTAAGAACATTAGATATTGTTGTGCATTGATGTATGATCATTGCGATGAAAAGCAAAAAAGAGCTGGAAGGCATTATGAAAGGGGTTGCCAATCACAGGCGCTTAGAAATTGCTTTGCTCTTGCAGAAAATGCCGGGACTTTCACTCACTGAAATTTCCAGTGTTCTTCGAGTGAATTTTAAGACCATAGCGGAGCATGTCCGGAGATTATCGATTGCTGGTCTCGTACAAAAGCGACATGAAGGTGCAGCTGTTCGACATACCCTTTCTTCACGCGCAAGAAATGTTCTCAAGTTCTTAAGAACATTGGAATGACTTCTCTGAGATATTTTCTTATCGCGCTTCTTTCAGTTTTTCTCGTTGCATGCCAGCAGAACCGTTCAGGGCTGAGCCGTGTGGAGCTGACGGATGAGTCACGCATGATTTCCCTCTGGGTGGAGATCGCGGATGAACCGCACGAACAGGCGCAGGGACTCATGGGGAGGACGGAGCTTGCGAGCGACAGCGGCATGCTTTTCATCTTCACGGAACCGCGCGTGCTCAGCTTCTGGATGAAGAACACACTGATTCCGCTCGATATCCTCTTCTTCGATGCGCAGGGCAAATTCATGAGTGCGAAATCGATGGTGCCCTGCGAGCGTGATCCCTGCATGACGTATTCTTCTGGTAAACGCGCGAAATATGCGCTTGAAGTGAATGAGGGATTTCTGGGGGAGGAGGGGGTGGGGGAGGGGTGGGAGCTGCAAATTGATGATTAAAAATTGAGAATGGAGAATACTGAGAGACGATACACTGGTTGTTATGAAGCTTTCACCTCAGGCAGCCGATACAAATCACTGGGAACGCATATATGGTTTGCCTCTCGCAAATATTCCATGGGAGATTGAGGAGCCTCCACAGGAACTTGTGGATCTTCCGGAACGAGGATTGCTTTCTTTTTATGTCGAAAAATCTACCTTGAATTCTTCCTTCGCTTCGCGATCGCCCATGCACCCGTTGCGCTCAGCCAGAGCGTGAGCGCGGCGCCCGTTTCCGGGAGAACAATCGTTTCGATGATTCCTGTGGATTCATTCCCAACCCGATCCACTGAGGAAATCTTCAGAGTGAGTGTTCCCGGAGGAACATCGGTGAGTGTCGTGCTCGTGACGGTTGCCGTGAGTGCGGTCGGGCCGACGAAGCTCGCGCCGCGATCACCGCTCTCGTAAACGCGGTAGGCGTCGAGATCACCGGCGCTATTGATGCTCGCACCCCAGGAAGCATGCACCGTGTAGGACCCATTCTTCTGCAGGGTCTTCCGGAGCGTGAGAGTCCGCGGAGGCTCCGGAGGCGTTGTATCCGGCGGAGGAAGTATGACGGTGGGTTCCGGTTGTACTGGAACAGTCGGTGTTGACGAAGGTTGCGTTGGTGCAGGCGCCGTTACTTCCGGCTCTTCGCCTCGCGCGATGAATGCTGCGGAACGCTTCTCGGCATCCACCGGCGTGCCATCGGTCGCAGTCACTGAAGCTGCAACCGTTACGGTATAGCGGGAGCGAGTGGTCATGGGGAGGGTGGTGAGGATCACGTCCTGTCCCTGGATCTGCGCGCTCACGACGGCAACGGGACGCCCCGTTGCTTCCTCGACGACGGTGAAGTGTTCGGATGGATTCTCGCTCGGGATGGTGACGGGCTGCGAAAAGTGCAGTGTGACGGTCGTGAGACTGAGAGCGATTGCATGCTCGAGTGCCGACGGATCTCCGGGAGCGTTATGCGCGGGCTGCACTGCAGTCGTTCCGGGAACCTGCACTGCTATGCTCTTCTCTTCCCCAAAGACGATCATTTCATTCCCAAGATCATTCACAGCGGTGACCGTCACGTAGATCGTTTCGCCATCTCTGAATCCGCGATTCTTGAGGTCGAGGAGAACGAGCGAGGTCTCAGAGCCGACCGTCGGCTCCTTCCCATCGAAGCGGCCGTTATTCTCGAGGAGCGACTGTTTTGCGTAGTACACGTAGTAGTGCGTTACGGAGACTCCTGCAGAGGCTTCCCATTCCACGGTCACCGCATTGGGAACCGTCGTGAGCCTCATGCCTGTGATGCCGCTACCCTGTGCTGCTGCACCGGGAACCGCGAGAAACGCGAAGCTCAGAAGGGAGATGAGTACTCGAGCGACGTTGCGCAGAATGGATTTCATAAATCTGTTTATTGTACCAGATTCTGCGTTATAGGGGAAGGGATGAGGGTGGGTAGGGGCGTGCCTTTGGCGCGCCCTTGAAGGCATTTTCTGGGCGCCCCTATGTACGGAGAGCCTTCTTCATCCCCTCCGCTTCCTTCCTCGCAGCCTCCTTCCAATCAGGGCCGCTCGAGGCATAGATGATTCTGCGGGAAGCGCTCACGATTGCACCGGTGCCACCTGCCCGGCTGGGATCAGACGGGTCCGGGAGGAACCCGTGCTTCACGTCTGCCGCACTTCCTCCTTGAGCGCCGTATCCGGGAATGAGGAAGGGAATGTGGGGCATGAGGGTGCGGAGGTACTTGAGCTCTTCGGGGTACGTCGCGCCGACCACGGCACCGACGCAGCTGAGGTTGGTCTTTGCTCCAAGATGTTGTGCCCCCCACCCCTCCACGAGCTGCGCGAGGTGTTCATGGAGGGCTTCGTCGCCGACCGGCAAATCCTGGAGTTCGCTCGAACTTTTGTTGCTCGTTTTTACAAGGACAAATATCCCTTTCCCATTCTTCATTCCTTGTTCGATGAAGGGAGTGATCCCATCGGAACCAAGATATGGAGTGACGGTGAGCGCATCGACCGGCTTTCCGGAGCCGAGGTATGCCTCCGCATACGCTTCGCAGGTGTTTCCGATATCATTCCTCTTTCCATCGGCAATCACGAGGAGATCCTTCTTCTTCGCATACTCGCAGGTTTCCCAGAAAACTTTCATTCCTTCCCATCCGAGTACCTCAAAAAATGCGAGGTTCGGTTTCACCGCTGCTGCAATTCCAGCCACAGCATCGATGATGCCTTTGCAAAACAAGAGCACCCCTCCGTGGGTGCGAGGTATTTCTTCCGGCAGCTTCGAGAGCTGTGGATCAAGGCCGACGCACACGGGAGAGGTTGCTTTGATGCGGGCCGTCAGTGCGTCTGCGAAGTGCATTGGGTTTGATTGTACTCCCCTGCGATGTGCTTCGACCCCAAAGGGGACCATTCTGGTCAGGCTCAGCATGACGTAGTACAATCCATCCCTTTATGCGCTTCCGTCTTTCCGCTTGGGGTGCGCTCCTCGGAGCATTCCTGCTCCTCGGTCACGAGTGGCAGTTGCTCCCGGATGGGAATCTTCACGTTGCTCTCCTCGATATCGGGCAAGGCGATGCGATTCTCATCACGACTCCCCGCAATCAGCGGATTCTGTTTGATGGTGGTCCGGACCTCACGGTTCTCGAGCGACTCGAGGAAGAACTGCCGTTCTTTTCCCGTCATCTTGATCTGCTCATTCTTTCCCATACCGATGCGGATCATGTCACGGGGCTTCCCGAAGTCATGCGGCGGTACGACGTGGATCGCGTGATGCTCACGGGAGTTGTGCGTGATACTGCTGTATATCAGGCCTTCCTTGAGGAAGTGAAAAAGAGTGACGCGGAGATCATCATCGCAGATAGCGAACATGATCTCGATTTCGGTGGAGGCGTTCTCCTCGATGTCCTGTGGCCAGCGGAAAATATTTCCGGAAAGGTCGTGAAGGAGCCGAATAATTCTTCCATCGTTGCCAAACTCATCTATCAAGATCACCCCACTTCGCCCGATGGGCTTCACGGGGCAAGCATTCTTTTTACTGGGGATATCGAGGAAAAGGTGGAAGAAGAACTCCTGAAGCTCGGCCTTGATCTCGATGCCGATATCCTCAAAGTGCCGCATCACGGCAGTAAAACATCGTCCTCGGAAGCATTCCTTCGCGCCGTTTCTCCGGAACTTGCTGTGATTTCTGTTGGAGCAGAGAACACCTACGGACATCCGAATCCCGCAGTTCTTGCCCGCTACAAAGCACTCAAGATTCCGGTGCGGAGGACGGACCGGGAGGGGAAGGTGGAGGTGGTTTTTGAGTGAAGCGACAACGTCAGCATGACGTATCAAATGGCAAGTCAAAAAGCACTCTCCAAAAACTTTCTCTTGCACTCATGAATTTCTTCCTGTGCTTCTTCCATAAGGGCGATATTCTCACGCATCGTTTTCCAGTTTCCCCGCTCGGGGTGTATAGCGGCGATCGCAAAGCGATCGCGGAAGAAACGGGGAACTGAGAGTTTCGAGTTCACAAACCATCCTTCGTGACCGATGGAGAAAAAGAGATATTTTCCATGCTCTGAAAATGCATCCTGTAATTCTGAAAGTTTTTTCATCGGCGTGAGCATGGATTTTCCCTCAGGCACGATGTCAGTGACTTTCCCATCGAATGGAAGGATATGGAAGTGAGCATGTGCCACCGTTTGGCCGGTATTGCCGTGCTCGAATGTGCTCACGGCGCCATAGGTTTTCCGGATGAATGAGGTGAACTTCTCATGCAAGTTTTCAAACTCTCTGAACGCATCATTGGTGCAACTGCCGATCGCGGGAATGTGCTCCTTCGGCATGATGAGGAGGTGGCCTTCCCGGAGCGGATGAACATCGCATACCACGCAAAAATGTTTCGTTCCTTCGAGGACGTGCTTGAGGGCGAATCCCTCGGTGTCGCAATGGGGGCAGGCTTCTTGCACGATCGCATTGTATCCTCAAGCGTGACTATCAATATATTGATATATTGTCAGTTCGAGCTCTCAGGGAGTCGCCTCGAGAGTTGCTTATTCATGTACCATAGCCCCTCGTGAAAACCCTCCTCCTCCTCGCCGGTCGCTCGAAGCGGTTTTGGCCCCTTGAGGAAAAATCACTCTGGCCGTTCCTGGGGAAACCGCTCCTTGCGCATCAGATTGAGCGGCTCAAAGCAGGAGGGCTGAGCGATATCACCTTTGTCGGCGGTCAGCATAACCTCGAGCAGGTCTATAATTTTTTTCCAAGTGTCCCGTCCATTGAGCAGGAGGACTTGGAGCTTGGCATGCGCGGAGCACTGCTCTCTGCACTTCGGGAGATGAAAGGGCCGATTTGCATCGTGAGTGGGAACGATGTGGTGGAACCGGAAGCATATGCTGCGCTTCTCAAGGTCTCGTCGCAAAAAGGGGTTGATGGAGCGATACTTGCGCAGAGGGTGAAGAGATATTTTCCGGGGGGGTATCTGCTGACCGCGGCCACGGAGGGCCGCTCTGTTCCTCGTGTTGCGGGCATCGTCGAGAAACCGGGAGAAGGAAAGGAGCCGTCGGATCTCGTGAATATCGTTGCGCACGTTCACAATCATCCTGAGAAACTTCTCAGTATCCTCGAAGATGTCTCATCCGATCGCGATGATGCCTATGAAGTTGCGCTCACAGCTCTTTGCAAAGAGTTGAACTACGTTGCGGTGCCATACGAAGGGGAGTGGGATGCCATTAAATATCCTTGGCATGTTCTCGATCTGACACAGCGGTTTTTGGAGGAATTCAAGGGGGGAGGGCAGGTTTCAGGTTTCAGGTTTCAGGTTTCAGGCAAAGCGGAGGTGCATCCAACAGCAGTGATAGAAGGTGGTGTTATCCTTGAAGAGGGGGTGAGGGTTATGGCGCATGCGACGATTCAAGGCCCGTGTTACATCGGGAAGGGGACGGTTATCGGAACGAGCACACTCGTGCGGGAATCCATCATCGGAAAACACTGCGTCATCGGATTCGGCTCCGAGGTTGCGCGAAGCAATCTTCATTCCAATATTTGGCTTCATACCACCTACCTTGGGGACTCAGTCGTGGGCCAGAACAGTGCCTTCGGGGCCGGGACGGTGACCGCGAACTTCCGGCTCGATGAAGGGGAGATCAGCTCCATGGTGCAGGGGGAACGCCTGAATACGAAGCGCACGAAACTCGGCGCGATCATCGGGAATCACGTGCGGAGCGGTATCAACGTGAGCTTCGGGCCGGGGATGAAAGTGGGTGCGGGTACCTTTGTAAATTCCGCGGTCTTCATTGACCGGGATATTCCCGAAGGAAAGTACGTGAAGATGGTGGATGGATCGCTCGAGGTGCGGGAAAACCGCGCACCCTCTCCGGGGACACGTCCATAATACTCACTGGGGCGGCCTACTTCCTGCCCGGGATCGGGCAACTGCATGTTTCGCAGATCTTCTGCACCTCTTTGGCCCAGTAGGTGGAAGCAAAAACAAAAGCAAGGATAGAGAGAGAACCTTCTATGGTTCCTGCCTGGAAACCTTCAACGCGGAAATGCGCGCGCACCATGCCGATGAGCGCGAGGAATGTCGTGATCACGAGGAGACCGAAGACGATCCAGTTCTGGTACTTCGGATTGGGGCAGCCCGAGCAATCCAGATTGGTTGTCCAGAGCATGAGTGTCGCGATGAGAGCAAGGATGCCAAGGGATGCCTCGGGAGAACCGAGCATCGACACACCCTCAAATCCTTGCGCAAGGTATCCGCCGAAAATAGCGGTTGCCATCACTGCAGTGAAGATGAAACTCAGAGTGGTTTTGACGATATTGCAGAGACTGCACTTGCCGACGAGTTTGACCATGGCGAGGGAAAGATGGGGAAGTTGGGTGTTACGATACTCTCGGGGGAAAGGGAGGGCAATAGGAGAAATGGGGGCTACGATTCCAAGGTCTCGGGTGTGTCATGCCGAGTGATCAGCCGTGTCCGTCCCTCGATACATCCCTCTGCTTCGACAGGCTCAGCATCGGGACACTCGGGATGACACGGCTGATTGTATCGAGGCATTGGGATACATCTTCACTTCTGTGGAATCTTTACAATCGTAAACCTGTGCCCCGTTTTCCCGAGAAACTTCTCAAATCCCGCTCGATCGATCACGAGTGTCGCGGTATTCACAAGTGGATGGAAGCGGAATTGCCCGATCGCCCATGCGTCTTCATCCACGATCACTTCGACCTTCTTCTCCGTATCGAAGATGAGGCCGAAGGGAGTAACGGAGCCCGGTTCAACTCCGAGGTATGTTTTGAGTCTCTCCGGTGAAGCGAAGCTGAGATCTTTTGCTCCGAGGATTCTTCCAAGCTCCCGCATATCCACCTTCTTATCGTGCATGACGATTGCGAGAATGTTCCGTTTCCCCTTTTTATCCCGCACAAGCAGCTGTTTCGTGTGCGCTCCGGGCATCTCTGGACACAGCCTGTCCGACTCTTCGCAGGTGAAGACGGCGGGATGGGGAAAGTGCTGATAAGGGATGGCCCAGGATTTCATGAGTTCGTAAAGATCCATTGTTCTATTGTCATATTGATAAATTGTTAAAGCGAGCTCATGCCTCGCTTGCGGACAATAGAGCAATTTAACAATAGAGCAATTTCCTCATACAATGCATTTCTATGCTGCAAGCGAAAAGCGATTTCTCCTTGGTAATCTTCGGCGCCTCCGGGCACCTCGCGAAGCTGCGGATCTTCCCGGCGCTCTACTTCATGGCCCTGAAGAAGCGCTGCCAGGTTCATTACAACATCGTCGGTTACGCGCGCAGCGCCGTGGATGACGCGGGATTTCGCACTCAGTTTGCGGATTCCGTGAAGCGCAATGTGGAAGGAGTGAATGAGAAAGTACTCGCGGAACTTCTCGCGCATGTGCACTACGAACGAGGGCAATATGACGATGTCGCGGGTTTCTGCTCCCTTGCGAAACGCCTCAATGCTCTCGAGAAAAATTATGGGAAAGATGCCGTGCGAGTGGCGTACCTCTCGGTGCCCCCCCCGATGTTCGGAAGCATTGCCCGTGGACTCTGTGAAGGAGGCATCCATGCTTCGACCCTTCGACAGGCTCAGGACAGGCTTAGCTCAGCACAAGTTGAGTTGAGAGAGCATGGGGAGCATTTCCGCTGTATCGTCGAGAAGCCGCTCGGGAGCGATTATCGTTCCGCGGAAGATATCCAGCATCAGCTCCTGCGCTGCTTTCAGCCCGAGGAGATCTATCTCCTCGATCACTACTTGGGGAAGGAAGCGGCCCGCAACATTTACTACCTCCGGCTCGTGAATCCGATCGTCGAGCGCGTGCTCAAAAATACACTCATTACGAATGTGCAGATCACGGCGTCGGAATCGGCAGGACTCGAGGGCAGGGCAGGGTATTTTGAAGCCGTTGGGACGCTCCGGGACATGTTTCAATCCCACATGCTTGAGCTCATGGCGCTCATCACGATGCACCTTGTCGAGCGCACGCAACTGAAGGTTGCCCGCCTCGAAGCTCTCAAAAATATTTATGTGCCCCCCGCCGCGAATCTTTCCGATGTTGTCGTGCAAGGGCAGTACACGGCAGGGAACGGTCACCACGGCTATCGCGAAGAAGAAGGCGTGGCAGCCGATTCCCGCACGCCGACCTTCATCGCCATGAAGCTCATGACGCGCGTCCCGCGTTGGCAGGGGACGCCTTTCTATCTCCGCTCCGGGAAATGTTTAGCCGCAAAAGAAACGCGCATCAGTTTCACGTATCAGAACGCCTATGCCATGCCGAATGTCGCGGTGGAGCCGAACCGCCTCGAGATTATTCTGCAGGGGGAAGCCGGAATGCGCGTGTATTTACAAACGAAGCAGGGAGGATCGGAGCCGCTCTTCCGCCCGCTCGTGCTCGAAGATCCGCTCGTCTGCGTCGGGGATTGCATGGATGAGCACGGGCTCCTCCTCCTCGAAGCGATCAACGGCAAGCGCGACTGGTTCCTTGACTTTGAAGAAGTGATGACGGCCTGGAAGCTCATCGATCCGCTGCAGGCGTACTTGGAAAAATCCGATACCCCGCTCGCCCTCTACCCCGCAGGTTCCCGGGGACCGAAGGAACTTGAGGAGTGGATGAAGAAGGAGGGAGGTGTTTGGATTTGAAGGCAGGAAAGGCAAAGAAGGCAGAAAGGGCAGGAAGGTTGTTTTCTTCGAGCGGCATGCCCCTTGCGATATTTTATTTAAATGATAGAATACATGCTGTGCGATACAAAGTCACCCTCGACGCGTATCCTGTCGGAGGTCCACGACTGGCAGAACTCAGGCTCCCGGCGATCCCTGGCACTCGTCATGAATTGGAGTTCGACACAGATTCAGGCATTGGCAAAAAAATCTTGGACGGTTACGATGAAATGCGTTCCCAGGTAGGAACCTCACGAGACTCATCTGGCATCGCGCATGTCCGCGGTGCGGTCAATGCATTCTTGTGATTCCTTGTGGGAGAAGGTGCAGACAATGCTCCTCAAGTCACCAACATTGAGCCAATCCAGAAATAAATGAGCGATGAGTCGGAAGAAGCTCTCGGTGCGCATGGGACAACTTCGCTGCTATGCTTTCTCCATGCGCATCGGTGTCATCGGCCCAAATGCGAAACCAAAAAAACATCCCTTCTCCCTCGGGGAGAATGGTAGGTTGAGGGGAAGCAAAAATAGGAAACAAAGATTGCATCGTGTTTTTGTTCGTTTTTTGATGTTCCCCCTCACTCTCCCTCTCTCCCCCTGGGAGAGAGGGTGTTTTTGTTTATTTTGAGCCGTTTTCTATGCCCACATTCCGCTACGAACGCATCCATGTTTCTTCCGAAGATGCGTTCATACAACAAAACATGAAACTCCTTGAGCAGGGAATCGCTGATGCCATTGCGCAGCGCGGGCACTGCATCCTCGGGCTCTCGGGGGGTTCGACGCCGGGGCCGATCTACCGTGAGCTTGGACGTTCCAAAAGCATCGATTGGTCGAAGGTCACCCTCTTTCTCGTCGATGAACGGTACGTTTCCGAAGACGATCCACAAAGCAATCAGCGCATGGTGAGGGAGACGTTGCTTACGTCGTTGCGAGATGCTTCGATACGCGCCAGCACGTCAGCTGGCGCTACTCAGCATGACGTAATAGGAGTTTTTCCTAATACCACACTCCTTATCGAAGAGTGCGTGAAGGACTATGAGGAGCAACTGCGCAATCTTCTTCCCGATCAGGAAATCGATCTCGTTATTCTTGGCCTCGGGGAGGACGGCCACATCGCATCACTTTTCCCTGGCGACATGAATGCGCTGCTTGAGAGGGAACGATGGGTGCTCCCGACGGAAACCGAGAAATTTGCTGTGCACAATCGCGTCACCGTGACTCTTCCTCTACTCGAGAAAGCGCGAAAGATGCTTTTTCTGCTCAAGGGGGATGAGAAGAAAAAGATTTTTGCGGAGGTCATCAGTGCCAATGTTGATCCCATCGAGTACCCGGCTCATGCGTTGCTCCAAACCGGGCGTACGGTGTGGATCACGGGGTGGTAGGTGAGGGTTCGGATTTGGATTCGGGTTCGTCCCAACCCTAGCCCTAGCCCTAGCCCTTCTCAGGTACTACCTAGAGCAGACGAAGACGTAGTACCATGCTCACCATGCGGGAATCCACTTTCCTCGAGCGTTACGGATCCTTCATCGCGCTCGGACTCGTCACGCTCTTCGCCTGGCGGATGATTGTGGCAGGCCTTCACGAGTCCATGGAGTTTGGATTGCTGTTTCCATACCGTTGGCTCGAGCTTTCGCCTGCGGGGCCTTTCACTCAAAGCCTCATTGCTCCCTACGAACATGCGGATTGGTGGGTTGCCGTGGATGTTGCATTCACGGTTGTCGTGTGGCTCATGATCTACTATATCATCCGTGGCATTTTCTACCACGTGACGACGATGGAAGGTCCTTCGATGTGGTTCGCGTTTGCGTTCTGCATTGTGCTCGCGCTTGCCGGCTTGGCGTTCCTCCTCTCCCCTGCATTCGATCAGATCAATATTTGGTGGAAAGCGTGGCCGGGGGCACAGCAGCCTCTTTATCCATAGCTCTCTTGCAAGGGTGACACTATGCGTTCGCTTCGACTGCTCCATGCTTCGACTGCTCCATGCTTCGACTGTGCTCAGCATGACACAGTATCTTGAATTCCTTTACGCTTGTTCATCTTTGCACTAGACTATGCGCGTCTCCTTCCCACGTTTTCTCTCTGTTTCACTTCCGCAAAAACGAGGAAATCCGCGCACGCGAGGTGCGTCTGGTGACTGCGGATTCGCAGGATATCGTGCCTCTCGCAGAGGCTCTTCGGCTTGCGCGTGAACAGGAACTCGATCTCATCGAGATCGCGCCGGAAGCGAAACCTCCCGTCTGCAAGATTCTCGATTCGGGAAGTTTTCTCTATCAGCTCAAGAAGAAAGAGAAGCAGAAGTCGAAAGCGAAACGAACGGAGGTGAAGATGATCCGCTTCGGATTCCGGACGGATAAGCATGACCTCGATCGTCAGGCGGATCGCGCGCGGGAATTCCTCGCCGAGCGTCATCTCGTGAAAGTGGCCATCCTCATGCGCGGGCGCGAGCTCGCGAATCAGCAGTACGCGCGCGACAAGCTTCAGAAATTCGTTGAAGGTCTGAAGGATGCCGCGAACGTCGAGCAGGAAATGCGACGGCAGGGGAATAGCTACATGATGATTGTGAAAGCAAAAAAATAAGGATGTAGAGGATAAGAGGTAGAAGAGGATTAAGAGGATCCTCTTCTTATCCTCTCCTCCTCTCATTCTTCTCCTCTTTTCCATGAAAAACTCTTTTCTCATATCAAACTTTCCTCTACTCTCCCCCCAACCAATGCCTAAGTTAAAGTCCCACAGCGGCGCCAAGAAGCGCATCCGACGCACCGGATCCGGCAAGCGCGTGATGAAGCGTTCGGATCGCAACCATCTTCTCCTGCAGAAGAGCAAGCGCCAGAAACGCCTCAATCGCACGCTCGTGGTCGAAGGAGTCGAGGAGCATCGCCTTCGTGCTCTCACGCCCTACCTCTGATTTCTACGCACTACTCACTACCAACTACTCACCGGAGATCATGCGCGTCAGACGCGGAGTCACCTCTCACCGGCGTCATCCCCCTTTGCTCCTCCGCTCCGCTTCGGAGCTACGGAGGGACAAGCAACATTTCCTGATCAACCATGAGAGTTAAGAGAGGCGTAACGTCCCATCGCAGGCATAAGAAACTTCTTGGCAAGGCCCGAGGATACCGCGGGCGCAGGAAGACGAGCATCCGCCTCGCGCACCAGGCCGTTATGCGCGCAGGGGCGCATGCGTACCGTGATCGCAGGAAGAAGAAGCGCGTCTTTCGCACTCTCTGGATCGCCCGACTCAATGCTGCTCTTCGCTCCGAAGGAGTGCGTTACAGCGAATTTGTACGGCGTGCGACGGAGAAGAAAGTGATCCTCAATCGCAAAGTGCTCTCCGAGCTTGCGATCCACGAGCCGGTAGCGTTTAAGAAGGTGTTGGAGGTGGTGATGGCTTCTTGACGATAGAATCCTGTGTACGCTACAATGTACACTGCATGAAAAAGACATATTCCGCCACTGAGGCGCGCAAGAACTTTTTCAAGCTCCTCGAGCTTGCGGGGAAACCCGGTGCGACAATCATCATCACACTCGCGGGAAGACCACCAGTTGCTATAATGCCGCTCGAGGATTTCCTAACGTTGCGGGAACGAACCTTGACGATTGGTCATAAGCGAAGTCTCTATAAGAGGATGAGGCGGAAGAAATCATAGCGCAGACTCGTACTCATGTACCGGTACAAGAGTACAGATCATCAACATTCTCTTACGTTCCATGAACACCGCTGCATTCACGAAGGTCTTCAAGGTGCTAATGGGCAGCCCCGGGCATGACAAACGAACGAATTGACAAAAAATATCATTATTTTACAATGTATTCATGGATGAGAGAGTGAAGCGGCCCTCAGATGATCTTGAGCAACTCTGCACACAGATCGATGTTTCGATGCAGGGAAATGAGATGATCGCCGCGCCATCAACGGATCCCGTTCGCGCGCATTTGAATGGAGTGCTGTTAGGTGAGTCATGTGAGTTCCCTGAGAGAGCAAAATTTGAGGCTGCATTACAGAAAGCCCTATCGTGTGGCATTGTGCAAGTTCAAATCCGAGGGAATCCAAGAGGTCCGAAAGCATGCGCTCTCCTCGCCTCCGGTCATTACCACGTGACTCCCGGCTCAAAGGTGGAAGGTATTTCCACGAGCATTAAACGATCCCAATATGAGTTCTTTGTTCTTGCACATATCTTCACCAAGCATGCGTTCACAGGTCCGCTATTTCTGGAAGGGGTGGAGAGGGGCAAGTCCGCCCGCACCCCACTCACTCTCACAACATCGGATGGTGTCGTGATAGATGCACATTCCCCGGAAGGACAGCGAATTCTCGCAGGGGACCCCGATCGTTTTATCTGGAATATGGATCATTGCATGAGCACTTCTCATGCACCGCTTTTCTCGGATTTCAGTGACTATTCCAATTTTCAAGGTACGCATGCACCTCAAACCATGACGAAAATCAACGAAGCACTCAGAACGTTTCATGCATTCGAGGTCGCATTCAAGCGTAAGTATCGTCCCCCCAGGAGAGAGGGCGAAATAGTGCACGACAATATTTCCTCAGAAACGCGGCAAGGTACACCTTGGATTTTCATTAACAGAACGTGGTACACAGCTCAAGAAGTGGAGATGGACTGCATCTGTTATCTCGAAGCAATGCAAAAGATCGATGCGTTTAATAAGGAGCGCGAAGATGAAGTCATAGAAATATTGAAATCACAGGCAGCCTCATCGGTTCCCATGGCTTGGACGGGATCAGGACATGCTGAGAGACTTTGCCAGCGATGCGTGGCCGAGGGCATGTACACGTATCTCGTGCTCCCTGCATCACACCAGCAGGGCCTTTCTGAGAAATGGGCGGGTGATCCAGCCGGGCCACACGATGCCGGGATAGTCAGGAGCTTGCGGGACTTTGCAACTCATCTTCGACAGACGCAGGCTAGATAAAGAGCGTCGCAAGCGCCAAAGTCAGCGTTGAGAACAGCTTGATGAG
>CAYIRQ010000002.1:17627-27886 GCA_964365905.1 uncultured Candidatus Peribacteria bacterium | reverse complement strand
GTCCGCGCTACGGTTGTACTGTCTCAGTGGTGTTCTTTTCAGAGATCGTAAGCGGTTGAGGGGATTTCTGCATTGTCGTTCTCGATCCAGCGGAAGCTCGCGGAAGCTCCTCCATCACTGTCGAGCCAGTGCACGTGACTGTCCGAGTCGTTTGCGCCGAATGTCATCTTGCTGCGATCCGAGAAGTTCGCGATGGAAACCTGCAGCGTAGAACCGAAGATGGAGCTCACCTGGTTACTGATGATGTCTGCCTCGAGAACGAGCGTGACGGATCCGCCACTCGTCACCTCGAGATTCACGGCGGGATTGACAGATTTTCTGCACAGAGCGAAGAGATGCCCCGTTGTCCCAGTCGTTCCACAGCGAATCTTCTGCGTCTGGTCATTCTTGTTGTAGAGATCGAATGAATCGGATGCGAAGAGGACGTTCGAGGATGTGACATCGAGCACGATTTCTTCCAGTATTGCCCTGTTTCTGGCATTCAACGTATTCGAGTTCACCGCTCCAGTGAATTTAAATTCCGCGATTCTCTTGTTTGTACCGACAGGCACGTTCGTACCATCGGCATCGGGATTCACATTCTCGATCGTGATGATCTTCGAGAGAACGACGTCGTTAGGGTTCCCGACAATCGGCGCATTGGATTGAGGTGTGCTCGTTCCAATGAAGATTTCGCCTTCCGCGATCGTGTCTCCGTCGTTCACGGCGAGCGTGTTTGAGGATACAAAGCCTCGGGCAAGCGCGGCCGTGTTGCCGCGAAGCTCCAACTGGATGAGTTCCGTGCTCACCGCGCCCTGTTCGTCCGTTTTCATGAGAGGACGCACAAGGACATCCACTGTTTCTCCTTCCGGGACCACGAGCTGCTGGCTTTGCATCTCTGCGCAGTAGGCGTTCACAGGATTCCCGGCGCAGTTGTCAATCGTGGCGATCGCAAATCTTGTGGCCTCTCCGGGCCGGAAGAGTTCTAGGCGAGCCACGGACGCAGGGAGATCGCCGCCTGTGTCCGTAAAGACGACGAGACGGGTGACATCGATCCCTTCATGCTCCGCGCGGAGCGTGAGGCGCAGGATTGCCTCCCCGAGCTCCCCTCCGAGGAGCTGTCGTGGGCGCAGCGGGGTCGTGCTCTGTGTGACGTACAGGTTCCCTGTCTGTTGCGGTACCTCCACTGTCGTCGTATCCGTCGCCGTGAGATTCCCGACTGCTACCGTATTACTGATCACTATGCCGTTGCCTGCATCTTCATTCACCTTTATTTGCAGAGTGATGCTTCTGCTACCTCGCGCGGGCACCTTCAGTCCTTTCCAAACGACAGTGCCCTTGCTCGGCTTATATTTCCCTTGATCGGAAGCGCTCAGAAAGGTTGTGGATGAAGAAAAAGTATCTTTGATGTCCACAATCACTTTCACATGGGAGGCATTGGAAATCGTGATGATGTAGGTGAGAATGTCGCCGGGGGCCGCAGTCTCATGGTCGTCCGTTTTCGCGATGGAAAGTCCGGGGGGCGCTGACGCATGGAGAGGCGCACTGGAATCTATTGGGATGAGCATTGTGATGCTGGTCACAACCGCGAGGAGTGTCCCGACACCGACGAGCGTTCTGTTGCTGAGTTTCTGCATGGGATGAATAAAAAGGAAGTAAAAAACTATATTATAACAATTTGGAGAAAAGAACAAGTATTTTGTATTATTTCGCTTCCTGAAGCCATATTTCCGCTCAATCAATATCCTCATTTCCGCTCTTCCAGCGTCACCGTCACCTCTTTCTCCTCTCCCGCTTGAGAGATCCTCAGCTTCACGGTGTCGCCGGGAGCTTTCTGCTGGACGATGCTTGCGAGAGAGGTCTCGAGCGTGAGCCTCTCTCCGTCTGCTTCGAGGATGATGTCGTTCTCGCGGATACTGGCTTTATCTGCCGGTGAACCCGGGATCACGGCAAGGTCGGACGGCGTTTCCCCGCGCACGATGAGGATGCCATAGTCGTAGGGAAGTGAGTTCTTCTCCTTGAGTTCCTGCGTGATCGGCATGTAGCGAATGCCGAGGTATGGACGCACGATGCGGCCGCTTTTCTCGTAACTTTCGAGCGCGCGCTTGAGGTCCGGAGCCGGGATCGCGAAGCCGATATTCTGGCCTCCTGCGGCGACTGCGGTATTCATGCCGATGACTTCTCCCCCTGCATTGAGAAGTGGACCACCCGAATTCCCCCGGTTGATCGCGGCGTCTGTCTGAAGAATGCGATCCAGCCGCTCCGTTTCCCCTCCGCCTCCAGCGGTAATCGAGCGACTGAGGCCCGAAACGACCCCGACGCTCACGGTGTTCCGGAATTCCCCGAGCGCATTGCCGATTGCGATCACGGTTTCCCCGAGTTCGGCATCACCCGACGCAAAGGAAAGACTGGGGAAATCGCTTCCTTCCACTTGGAGCAGTGCAATGTCATTGCCCGGATCGCGCGCGACCACCTTGGCGTCCAGTTTGCGTCCGTCATTCAGGAGCACGGTATAGTCCGCTTCTTCATCGGAAGCGACATGCTTATTCGTCATGAGCAGTCCGTCGCTCGAAATAAAGAAGGCGGTTCCTCCACCGACTTCCCGACGCTCCGTTTCACCTGTATCCCGTGAGCGTGGAATTCCGAATTCAAATGGGGAAGCGCCGTCGCCGAAGGGATTCTCGTAGTACCGCTCAAGGACGGGAAGATCCTTCGAAATAATGACCGAGACGACCGCGGGTTCCGCCTTCTTCACGGCAGCAACAATTGCAGAAGAGACGTCCTCAGCATCTTCCTCATCGCCATCGTTCTCTTCCATCATTTCATCAGGTGTATTCTCCGGTATCTCCTCTCGCTCGGCACCCATCGGTTGCATTGTGAGTTTTGGAACGGCAAAAAGGACGATCCCCGAGACGAGGAGAGAGGTGAAGGCCGATGCGAGGATTGCGGAACGAATGGAGGAATCCATGAAAAAGCAGGGGATGAATATTGGAAGTTCTTCTGCAGCTAAGCAGTGTAACATATTCATATCAAAACGCGGAAATTTCGATTGAAGGGCTGTGAAGTTTTTGTGACGTTCTCCGGAGAGGGCGTTCCGCTCCTGTGTCTTCATGGGTGGGGAAAAGCAGTTTCATCGTCCGCTTTCGATGCTCTCCGGAAAGAGCTTGAGAGTGCGAACGTTCAAGTGATCGCGCCGAATCTTCCGGGCTTCGGAAAGAGCGCGGAACCTCCACATGTCTGGACCGTCGATGACTATGCAGATTGCATGGAGGAACTTATCAGGGAACTCGGTCTTAAGAATGTGCACCTTCTGGGCCATTCCTTCGGCGGTCGCATTGCGATTAAGTTAGCGGCGAGGCAAGGATCACTGCGGGACTCCGCTCAGCATGACAAATTTTGGCTCTTCCACCTCTACCTCTGTGGCGCAGCCGGTCTTCCACAACGCAGATACCTCAAGCGATTCATCGGCCACTCCCTTGCAAAACTTGGAAAAACATTTCTCGCGATTCCAGGGCTTCGCGCACTCGCGACTCCAGCACGAACGCTGCTCTACAAAGTTCTCCGGGAACATGATTATGAGCAGGCGAGCGAGCGCATGCGCGAAACGATGATCAAAGTGATCTCGGAAGATCTCACTTCGTATCTTTCGAGCATCACTGTTCCCACCGACCTTTTCTGGGGAGAAGAGGACACAATGACGCCGCTTGCAGATGGGGAACTTATGAACAAAAAAATTGTTCAATCTGAACTTCATGTCTTCTCGGGAGTGCGGCATCGAGTGCACATTGAAAGAGCGAAGGAGATCGCTGAAGTGATTCTGCAAGCAATGCACAACCCCTCTCCCAAGGGGAGAGGGTAGGGTGAGGGGGGAGTTGTGTCATCACGCCAGGTTGATGCGCTCAGTCCCGGAGAAGCTTTGCCCGGTGCGTGAGGATGTTGCCCCACGTCATCATCTTCTCTGCCCATACGTTTGTGTTTATCGGAATGTCTCTCGCTTCAGTCTCGAGAGTGCGAAATTCCCTATCGAACTTCGCGAATGTCTTCCCAAAACGTTCCCCGAAGGTCCCGGAGCGAAGGGTGGCCACGTCACTACTCGTTTGTTCCATGAACGTGATGATGAGTTTCTGCTTTGCCCGATAGTCGTCCGCCGCCCAGTTCCCCATGCGTGTGAGATTCATGGCGACAGCGAGGAGTGTGTCTTCAGTGCTCATGGTTGATGAAGAAAGAGGCGATGCACGATTGCATCGAACTTCGTGCGCGTCTCTTCAGAAAGAATGTCACGACTGGGATTTTTGTCGGCTGGCCGCAAATTGATCATCGAATTGTAATCGACTTCTTTCGTCTCCCAATCGATGCCACCACCCCAGAGGTTCGCCTGCTTTGAACCATCCTTGAGCAGAACTTGCTCCCCATCCACATGCATTTTCCCGCCTCCGGTCGCAATCTCCCGCTCAATATCGAGGACGACTTTGATGAAGCCGTCGTAGTCCTCCGCCATGGATGCGATTTCCTCCGGTGTCGCGGGCTTTCGGATAATGAGAAGCATTGTCTTAAGTATACCGAAACCCTCTGATCCATGCCTGCATGTCCATGTTTCAATGTTTTAAAACATTGAAACATGTATGCAATGGGAGGAAACACACAAAGAAAAGCCCAGCCCTTTCCGAGGAAAGAGCTGGGCGGGCCGCAGCGCGTGAGGCGCTACGACGGTGGTGTGTCGGTCATCGATGAGTTCACTAACTCCGCGATGTGTTGCTCGAAGAGAAACAGGGTTCCATACACCGGAACCCTTGCCTTTCGGTACGGCATGAGCGGGGAAGGACAACGATGGTTCGTTTCCTGCTCTTCGGCGCTGTTGGGATCTCTGCGGAGTTCAGGGTGTCGTTCCATGAACTCGACTCTGATCAGGAGTCGAAGCGCACCTTCAAAGGTCGAGCTATCAATCTCCTGCCAGTAACGCAGGACTCGCACAGCGTCAACTCTCGAAAGTTTGCTCGAATCGGCCTTGAGAAAAACATAAGCAAACCCAGACTCTTCTCTCATCCGAAAACAACCTTCCCGAGCAACCTTCTCGAAGATCGAAAGAATGCTTGCATCCATCTCGATCCAGACGATCCTGCCATCATCGGACAGCCGGACGTTCGGGTTCGAAGGTCTTCCGAGGAAATCGAGAAGTTCCTCGAGTTCCGACGGGCGCAGCAAGACCTCCTGCACCCCGTTGAACGTGACAAGAACATTTCCTTCGTCATCCGGCACAGCCAACACCTTCGCAAGTTTCGACACACTCATGATTCATTCCTCCGATGTTTCCAAAGACCGATCACACCGCGTTTTACGTTTGAGAACATCCCAAACAACTCCCTTGTGGGGAGAGGGGGATCTGGGGCGGACTCTTCTTTTATCGACCTGCTACGAGCCGCGACGAACCATGCCTCCCTCTCCCCACGGGAGAGTGGGCATGATGATGCGTCGATACCTTGAGAACGTTCTTATACCCCTCCCCGTTCTTCAGGAACTGCGCGACGCGCGTGATGGTTGCCGTGCTCAACCCCGTTCGCTCCACGATCTCCCGATACGGAATTCTTTTCGTAATGAGCCGTGCTGCTTCAAGCCGTGTGCTCAATGCTTCCATCTCATAGAGAGTCGCAACATCGCGGAGGAAGGAGGCAACTTCATCGACCGTCCGGCACTGCAGAAGTGCGGAGCACAGCGCCCGCAGAAACGGGTCCTTTCGCCAGTCATTTTCCTGTAATGCTCGTCTCATGCTGTTCACTCTATCCATCTCACAGACATATGTCAATGTTTTAAAACATTAAAACAGAGCACGGGGGCCAGAGGGGTGCTATAGGCATGGGTATGCGCTAGAATGCACTGCACATGCTCTTCCTAGAGGGTCTCCTTCTTTTCTTCGCGGTTTTGGGCCCCGTTCTTACCTTTTCCCGCCTTCTCCAGATCAAGGAATGGAGGGCGGATCGTCTGCGGGAGCATCTCCGCCAAAAGGGATACTTCAGCCAGCTTTTCGGGCTCGTGCGACCGATCCTGATTGGCCTCGGTTTGCTCACACTCTTTTTCATCCCTCTCTTTCCGGCAGCGTGGGAGATGCAGGAGAGCTGGATTCTCCTCTCCACGTACGGGACGCTCGCATGGTTCACGCTCTTTCAGGGAACGATCGGACAGAGGAAGAGGCCGGTGTGGACCGCGAAAGCGATGGCCGTCGTCTCACTCTCACTGATCCTTTTTCTCTCCGCCTTTCCTGCGCTGCAGATTCTTCCGGATGGCATCATTCGAACAGTCCTCTTTTTGCTCCTTCCACTTCTCTCTCCCGTTGTTATTGGTTTCTCTCTCTTCCTTCTTTCTCCACTCGACCGGTTTCTGAAGAGGCGCTTACTTCGTCGCGCACTGGAGAAACGCGCGAAGTACACGGAACTCACCGTCATCGGCATCACGGGCAGCGTGGGCAAGAGCACGACGAAGGAGATGCTCGCGCATGTACTTCAGGGCGGGCCACCCGGAGGAGAAAAAGAGTGGAAGGTGCTTCTCACGCCTGCGCATGTGAATACGGAGCTTGGTGTCGCGGATGTGCTCCTGCGATCCTTGAAGAAGGATCACACACACCTTGTCGTCGAGATGGGTGCATATCGGAAAGGAGAAATTGCGCTGCTTGCTTCTCTCGCGCTTCCTCAAATAGGCATCACGACGTTCGTTGGAGATCAACACATCGGACTCTTTGGTTCACGGGAAGAGCTCTTGCGCGCAAAAGGAGAGCTCTTTGCATCTCTTCCTCCGGAAGGGCACGCGTTCCTCAACGCGGATAGTGAAGGAGCTTCCGCGATTGCCGAACGCGCCGGGTGCCCGGTGATCACGGTCGGGACGGGAGGCCATGCAAACTTCGAAGCATTCGATATCGTGGAGGAATCCGATGGGATTTCCTTCACGCTTCGTGGAATCCCGTTCCGGATCCCTCTGCATGGGACCCATCAGGTTGCGAATGTGCTTCTCGTCACTGCCGCAGCGGAAGAACTTGGTATTCCGATTGAAGAGACGGCGCGACGGTTGCAAACGTTCCACGGTCTTCCCCAAACCTTTGAAAAGAAACTGGGAAAGCATGGTCAGGTGGTCCTCGATGATACGCATAACGCGAGTTCCGCGAGTTTTCGCGCGGCGATCGAGTGGGCGCGCATGTATCCTGCCGAGCGCAAGGTACTCGTGACTTCGGGGCTCATCGAACTCGGGGGAGCAGAGCGACTGATTTGCGAAGAGCTAGGGAATGCTTACCGGGAAATTTTTCAGGAAGTGATCTTCCTTGATCGTGCGTGCGCGCGCTGTTTCGAACACGGCTTCGGTCAGCCCGTTACCGTTCCCCGTTGCAAACGGGATATTCGTCTTCCTTTACGCGAGGGCGCGCTCATCGTCTGCGAGGGAAGGATTCCGGACTCACTGATGCAGAAGGTGCTCTCGTAGTTTCTGGTTTACTGGTTTGCCCGTCCGAACGGCTTGGCCGGGCGGGCTTGTTTTCTGGATCCAATACACCAGTAACCAGAAAACCATCAAACCAATACGAATGTCCAGCGTGCTACACTTCACTCCCGTGACGAAAGTTCTCTTTCCGATTCACCACACATTCGGCCCACTCGTGACGAAGGAGCAATGGCGATCCGCTTTCCGGCTGCAGTTTCAACCGTGGAAGTGGCGCGAGGGATCCGAGCGTGAGGAACTGCGCCGCGAGCTCAGTCAATCCTTTGCCTGCAGCGCCGCGCTCTTCGGGAGCGGTCGTGATGCGCTCCTTGCAGCTCTCAGAGCATTGGAACTCAAGCCCGGCGAGGAAGTGATTCTCCAGGGACTCACATGCGTCGTCATCCCGAATGCCATCCATGCGGCGCAGGGGGTTGCGGTTTACTGCGATATTGATCCGCAAACGCTCAATATGGATGTCGAACGAATCCAGCGACTCATCACGCCGCGCACGCGCGCGATCATCTGTCAGCACACGTTTGGTATTCCTACGGATACTGTTCGACTGCGATCCATTTGCAGCAAGAGGGGACTCGTCCTCATCGAGGATTGCGCCCATGTCATTCCGCACTCTTCGAGCAGTGACGGGATGGGAAATGTCACCGATCGCGCGAGTGCGGGATCCGGCATCGGGGAACAGGGCGACATTCTCATTTTCAGCTTCGGACGCGACAAAGCGATCTCGGGAGTGACGGGGGGAGCGGCGCTCAGTCGGCACCCATCGATCGCGCAAAAGCTCATGCAGATGGAGAGAGATGCGCGACAATTTTCTCTCCTCAGTATTCTTCACCACCTCGGATACCCTCTTCGTTATTCCCTTGCGAAGCGGTGCTGGAAATTCGGGGTCGGGAAGGCGTACTTGCGCGTTTCCCGCGCTCTCGGATTTCTGCCTCCCGTTCTCACGGAAGCGGAGAAGCAGGGGAAAGTCGACATCGAAATTCATGCACTTCCCAATGCGCTCGCGACGCTCGCTCTTCAGCAACTCCACTTCATCGGATCCTTCAATACGAATCGGCACCTGCTTGCGAATCTCTTCCGGGAAGCGGCGGAGAAAGAAGGTTGGTCGTACCCGCGCGGAGTGGATGCATCGCCTGCACTCCAGAAGTTTCCGCTCTTTGCAGAGAATCCGACTGCCATTCGGGAGCGGCTGAAACGCGAACAGGTCTATCTCGATGACGGATGGTGCGGCGCGGTCGTGAATCCGCCGTCCGTTCCCCAAGATGCCGCTGGATACATGGCGGGAAGTTGTCCTGCTGCGGAGGACATTGCTCGCCATCTCCTCACGCTTCCCCTGCATCCGACGATGGACGAAGATCAAGTGCGCTATCTTATTCATGCGCTGAGATCTGAGTTGCGACCTTCTTCTCAGAAGACGTAAGCATGGAAGTTCGCTCTGCAGCCGATGAGCGGGCTTGGGAAGAATTTTTGAAGGCGCCCGCCCGAACGGACCCGTTCGGTCCGGGCGGGCAACCGTGGTCGCCCTTTCTCCAGTCGTGGACGATGGGGGAAGTCTATAGGGAGATTGGGAATGAACCGGTGAGACTGGAAGTGCGAGACAATGGACAAAGGACAAAGGACAATGGACAGGGAGACATTGTTGGAATTTGTCAGGCGATCGTGGTGCTGGCGAAGAGGGGGAAGCATTTGTCGGTGCCATATGGGCCGGTACTGCAATGGACAATGCCCGCCCGGCCGCGGTCGGACGGGGACAATGGACAAAAGCCAATGGCGATGGAGCTGCTCATAGGAGAATTGAAGAGGGTGGCGAGAGAGAAAGGGTGCGCATTCATACGGATGAGTCCATTTTGCACTTCGTCTTCGGGCCGCAGTGTCATGCTGAGCAGAGTGCTGAGTTCATCGAAGCACGGAGACGAAGCATCCATGCGGCCCTCCGCTCAGTGTGACACCCAAAAAATACTGCATTTTCTCGGTTTCCGCCCCTCGCCCCTCCACATGCTCGCCGAGCATATCTGGTATCTGAATCTGCAAGGAAAATCGGAAGAAGACATCCGGAAGGGAATGCGCGCGACGACGCGGAATCTCATTGGTCGGGCGGAGCGGGAAGGGGTCGCAATTGAAGTTTCCAAGGATCCTCGCCGTGATGTCGAACATTTTCTCGCGTTGCACGAAGAGACGAGAAAGCGTCATCGCTTCACGCCATACAGCGATGCATTTTTCCGCGCGCAGGTCGAAAAATTCTCGGAGAAAGGGGAGTGCGCGCTCTACCTCGCGCGGTATCAGAGCACCGTGATCGCGGCATCCATCCATATGATCTACGGTGGCGAAACGAGCTACCATCATGGCGCAAGCTCGCATGCCTTCAGCAAAATCCCCGCGAGCTATTTGCTCCAGTGGCGGGCGATGCAGGATGCTCTGAAGCGAGGAGATCGGATCTATAATTTCTGGGGCGTGGCGCCGGGGCGAATGGAGAGTGCCCGCCCGGCCGCGGTCGGACGGGGAAAATGGACAATGGAGAATGAAAGGCATCCGTTTGCGGGCGTCACGACGTTTAAGACGGGGTTTGGCGGCGGGCTTCTCGAGCTCATGCACTGCATGGATTTGCCGCTTTCCAGTCGTTATTATCTCACCTTCGGCATTGAGAAGCTGCGGAAGTGGAGGAGGGGGTTTTAGGTATCACTACGATATGCCACTCGCAGGCCGTAAACCGTTCTGACGGCGTATGCTTGAGGGCAGGACCGCTTGCACAACCCCTAGTATGGTGTACAAAGTCCACCTATGACCGCTACGCTTCCTGCCACCGGCAGCAA
>CAYIRQ010000002.1:0-17617 GCA_964365905.1 uncultured Candidatus Peribacteria bacterium | reverse complement strand
ACCAGATTGTCCTCTACCAAGCGGAAGACGGTACCGTACAGATGGACGTGCGGCTACAGAACGATACGATTTGGCTTTCGCAAAAGCAGATGTCCATTCTCTTTGTGAAGGATGTTCGTACGATCAATGATCATGTCCAACGTGTGTTTAAAGATGGTGAATTGCAGCTGGATTCAACTATCCGGAAATTCCGGATAGTTCAAAAAGAGGGTAAAAGGGAAGTAGAACGTGAGATCGAACACTACAACCTTGATGTAGTCATCTCTGTTGGCTACCGGGTGAACTCGAAGCGTGGCACGCAGTTTCGTATCTGGGCGACGAACGTATTACGAAAGCATTTGATCGAAGGTTATACGTTCCATCAAAAGCGCCTGCAGGAAAGAGGCACGAAGGAATTGGAACAGGCACTTGCGCTCATCGTGAGAGCAAAATCTCTGCCGGAACTTTCTTCCGATCAGGCGAAGGGACTGCTCGACATCGTCACGGGATACACGCAGACATGGATGCTGCTTAGAAAATACGATGATGGAGTGGTGGAGATTCCTGCGAAGCTGCAGCGACCGATCTATCGTTTAACGTATGAGGATGCTCTGGAGTCCATTCAGTCACTCAAAAAGAATCTTGCGGCAAAGGGAGAAGCATCAGACCTCTTTGGTATGGAGCGAACGGGAATGCTACAAGCCATCATCGGAAACCTCTACCAGACGTTCGACCGGAAAGAATTGTATGCCACTCTCGAGGAGAAGGTGGCGCACCTTCTTTACTTCGTCATCAAGGACCACCCGTTTTCCGATGGGAATAAGCGTATCGCTGTGCTGCTCTTTTTGATCTTTCTCCAGAGAAATAATGCTTTATTTCGAAGGGAGCAATTGTCGGACAGCATGCTCGTTGCATTGGCCTTACTCATTGCGGAGAGTGACCCAAAGGAGAAAGATACGATGTTGCGGCTCATTCTGCACTTTATCTCCCTATAGCTCATGCCCAACGGTAAGCGCTCCCGCAACATCTACGATCCGAAATCCGAGAAGCCCTTTAAGTTCAGCCGCAGCAAGCTCGAGCTCTTCTTGCAGTGCCCGCGCTGCTTCTATCTCGATCGTCGGCTCGGGGTGAATCGTGTGAGCGGGCCGCCATTCACGCTAAACACCGCGACGGATACACTCCTCAAGAAAGAATTCGACTGGCATCGGGGCAATGGGACGCAGCATTCGCTCATGAAGGAGTTTGAGATCGATGCCGTGCCATTCAGCCACCCGGAGATTGATGTGTGGCGGCAAAACTTCAAGGGAGTGGAATATCTGCATCCGAACACGAACCTGCTGATTCATGGCGCGGTCGATGACATCTGGCAGTCGCCCGACGGGAAGCTCCACGTCGTCGATTACAAATCAACGAGCACTCTCAAAGAGATCACCCTTGAGGACAAATGGAAGCAGGCTTACAAACGGCAGATAGAGATCTATCAGTGGTTGCTGCGTCACAACGGGTTTGATGTTTCTGATACTGGTTACTTTCTCTATGTGAATGCGGATACGAGCCGGGAGCATTTTAGTGGAGAATTGAAATTCAAGCTCCAGATCATCGAATACAGCGGTCATGATGACTGGGTGGAGGATGCGATCGTGGGCGCACACGAATGCCTCACTTCAGATCACGTTCCGGGGCGCGCGAAAGAGTGCGAGTGGTGCGATTATGCCTCGGCATTGCGCGATGCTCTTGCATAGGCGCATACTCCGTTCCCATGCTCTCCCGTCGCTCTTTCCTTCGCGTCGCAGACAAGCGCGCGCAACTTCGGTCTGTCCTCTGCGGGTACATGCGCAGGATGGAACATGAGACCCGTGGCCGCATCACGGGCGTGCTCATGGGAAGCGCTCCGATCACATGGAGTCCCCCTGTTCGCGCCGTTCGCACCGCAGCAGAAGAGCCGGAGATGATCTCGTACCTCGTCTATGGCTTCGGTCACAACTGGGACGAGGCGATTGCGCGGCACAACCGCGCGCACCCCGGTTTCCCTCTCTCGCTCCTCGAATGAACGCCCCTGAGCGTCGCGGCGTTCGAGCGAAGCATAGGAAACAGTTCCCCGGTTTCTGACGCACCCACGGCATGTCCCCAGATCATATCGACCGCAAGCGGTTTCTGTTATCATCCTCACCGATGTCAGCCTATACGCGAATCATGCTCAAGCTCTCCGGTGAAGCCCTGAACCACTCAGCCTCACTGCGTTCGGCTTCGGGTTCAGGGCAAGCCCCAGAGGAGCACACGGTTCTTTCCAACGAGGCGCTCCATCGCATCGCGGGGGAGATCATGGCGGTCGCGAAGATTCCCGTGCAGATCGCGGTGACGATCGGGGGCGGCAACATCTGGCGCTACCGCGATATGAAGGATGCGGCGATCGAGCGAACGGTGAGTGATGCGATGGGGATGCTCGCGACGATCATGAATGCGGTCGCGCTGCAGGCTGCGCTCGAAGCGATGGGAGGCGTATCACGCGTGTGCTCGGCGATCGATGTGCCGCAACTTGCGGAGCCCTACCTGCGACGTCGAGCCATCCGGCACCTCGAAAAGGGGAGGATCGTGATCTGCGCCGGCGGCACCGGGCATCCCTACTTCACGACGGATTCCGCAGCAGCACTGCGCGCAATCGAGCTCGGTTGTGAAGTGATCCTGAAGGCAACAAACGTCGACGGAGTCTACGATCAGGATCCGCGGAAAGTGAAGGACGCGAAGCGGTATGAAGAAGTGACGCTCCAGGAGGCCATCGAAAAAAATCTCAACATCATGGATCAGGCGGCGCTCAGCTTATGCCGCGAGCAGAAGCTGCCGATTGTCGTCTTCAACTTCGGGGAGCAGGGGAATCTTCTGAAGGTTGCGAAGGGGGAGAAGGTGGGAACAAAGGTATCTCCCTAGGCTTTTCTCCTGTTCTGCAGTTCGCTATGATGCATATATCTATGGATCCCACTCTTGCAACGCTTTCTGCCGGTATCAAACACACCATCGATCACCTCAAAGCCGAATTCTCGCGTCTCCAGACCGGGCGCGCATCCGCGACCCTTGTTGAAAGCGTCTCCGTGATTGCGTACGGCCAATCGCAGCCCATCAAAGCCGTGGCCGGCATTTCCGTGCTCGATGCGAAAACCATCGTCGTGCAGCCATGGGATCGGGGCATCCTCGGGGACATCGAAAAGGCGTTGCAGCAAGCCGAACTCGGGACGAATCCCGTGAATGATGGTGTGGTGCTCCGCATCACGCTTCCTCCGATGACCGAGGAGCGCCGCAAGCAGCTTGTGAAGCTCGTGCAAAAGCTTGCGGAAGAAGCCCGCATTTCCGTCCGCCAGCTCCGCCAGGAAGTGCACACGAATGCGAAAAAAGACAAAACACGATCCGAGGACGAACACTTCCGCATCGAGAAGCAGATTCAGGAAATGATCGAGAAAGCGAATAAGGATATCGAGGAACTTGCGAAGAAGAAGGAGACGGAGATTATGACGATCTAGGTTCGCAGGAGGAAAACCATCTGACGTTCTCTCTCCCATAGGGAGAGAGGCAGAGTGAGGGGCCCCTCACCCTCACCCTCTCCCGCGGGGAGAGGGGATTAAGAACAAAGTACTTCCTTCGTCCTCCGTGCCGCTTCCCGCAGCCGTTCCGGCGTCGTATTCACGATCGAGGCGCGGACGGAGCTTATGATGCCCGGCCCGGAGCGCTCTTCCTCCGCGAAGAAGCGGCAGGCGGGCAGATAGACGACGCCCGCTTCCGCGAGCCGGAGCAACTTTTCCTCGATGGGGAGGTCCTTCGTGCGCGCGTTCGGCAGCGCATTGAGATCGAAGATCACGTAGTAGAGGTTGCCCTGATGCGTGAGACCGAGTTCGGATGAAAAGACGCCACGATTCTCCATGAGTCCCCGGAGGTACGCCGCGCGTTCCTCGTCGCCGAGCGCCGTATGCGCCATGCCGAGAAGCTGCGACGGGCCCGGGACGAAGGTGGTGTGGTGAAATTGCCCTCCGACTCTCCCCGGAGCTTTCGCGAAGATGATGAGGCGGCGGAGGGCCTCGTCGTCTTTGAGTTTGAGCATCGCGGCAATCGTCTTTCTTCCCTCCGGGAGAATGAGCATTTCTCCCAGTCGGAGTCCCGTCGCGCGCTCAATTTTTGACCGCGCCGAAATGCAGATCGTCCGCTCGGGCGCAAGCGCGAGCATGCCGTTCTTCCCCGGGAAAAATGAGCGATACACTTCGTCGGTGATCACGAGCATATTCTTCTCGCGGGCGATCTCCGCGAGTTGCTCGAGCTCACGGTCCGGGAGCGAGAATCCCGTTGGATTATTGGGGGCAATCAGAAAGAGCGCCTTCGGGGGTTTGCCGGTGGCGTCGTTTGCCCGTTCAGGGCCTCGAACGGCCGCTTTCCGAAGCCGCGAAATGTCCATCTTCCCCGTGAGAGGATGGATGGAGAAGGGAAGAACGCGGAGGTTGCGCTCCCGAAGAATGCTGTTGTACGGAGCGTAGACCGGCGAGGCGATGGCGACCGTGTCATTGGCTGTAAGGTAGCCGCAGCCTTCTTCGCCGAGCGCTTTGAAGAGGGAGCCGATCGCGGCGCTCGCGCCGTTTGTGAGGATGATGTCGGAGCTGTGGATGTCCACGCCCTGTTCCTTGCGATGCCAGGCTGCGAGGATGACGCGCGTAAGCTCCTGACCTTCGGGCAGGAGATACGACCCGCCGCTCATCGCGCAGTACCCGAAGAGCGCCCGGTAGACCTCGAAATCGGTCCAGTCTTTCCCCTCCTCCCGCGCCGCCTGCTTTGCCGCATCGAGAAATTTCCGCAACATCGAGAGCAGTTCTTCCGCCCGTTCTTTTGCATACGTTTCCCTCGTCGCCCGCTCGATCAGCGCCGCGATGAACTGTTCATCGCTTTCAGTGTACCGTGGAAACCGGTTCTCCGGCGTGACATTGAGAACGGTGTCGAGGAAAAGGACGAAACTCGCAAAGAGTCTCCCGCGCACGGAGGGCGTGAAGCCGTAGCCGGGGTCCCCCCGGGAGAGGTCAATCGTGCCGCCATCCCCGTGCTTCCCCCGCGCGATCTCCCGCAGGATCTGGAAGATCACAAAGGGTTCGTCCTTTTCGACGGAGAATTGCATGAGAGTACCGTACAGGGACGTTTGAGGTGGTTCAAGAAAAGCGTCAAGAAAGGTTTCAGGTTCCAGCTTTCAGGTTTCAAAATTCCTGACACCTGACACCTGATATCTCGCTTATGTCGCCGATGCAATCCCCGCGACAAAGGCGAACACAAAGTTCACAATCGCGCTCGTGAGAACCGCAAAGAGCAGACCGAGCACGGCATAGAAGATCATCTTCTTCCCCTTCGAGAGCATCTCATCATTGCCGCCGGATGCGACGATCCGCGCGGCGGCGTAGAGAATGATGAGGACGGCGGCGGACCCGATCAGCCAGAGGACTGTATTGATGATGATTCCCGTGACAATCGCGACGCCCATGTCCCCTTTCTTGCAATACGGAAGGATGGTGCAAACGTCATCCCACATGCCTTTGAATGATGCGGAGAAGGTGTCCCCCATGCCGATGTCCGAGAGACCCATGGCGCGCGCTTTCTCCGTAAGGAACATGCCGATGAGGAACAGGAACGTGAGCATGCGATTTACCAGAAGCGGAGAACGGCTTTCACGACGATGGGGGCGACATTGATGATGACGATGCCGACGCCGGCGTAGGCAAGCATGTCTTTCCCTTTCGTCACTTCCTCCTCCTTCCCGCGCGCGTAGACCATTCGCATGCCGCCGATCACGATCACGAGGAGGAAGGTCACGTTGAGCAAGGTCAGCAGAATGCGTACAACGGTCTGGAGAAGTCCGAGGATCGGTCCTGCAGTTACGAAGATGGGTGAAGAGGGGATGTAGACTTCCGAGATGATTGCCGTTACGAGCTGGTGCGATGTGAGCGCGATGATGATGCCTCCGAGCGCCCAGAGGATCGTTTTTTTCGCTTTCCCATATTCTTCATCCCGTCCGAAGGCGAGGAGGAAACGACCGCCGCCGATCATGACGAAGAGGAGGCTGAGAGCCGCCGTGAGATTCAGGAGGAATGTCGCGACGATCGGAATCGCAAACTGCGTCGCGACGTTCGCGACGCCCTGCCCGCATCCGGGAAGATTGCCGCAGTTTGGAAGGGGAAGAGCGGCTTGGGCGAGGGCAGTTGGCGAGATGGTAAAGAAGGCAAAGAGGGCAGAGAGGACAAGAAAGAATTGCGTCATGGTGAGCCTGTCATGGACACGATGTGCTCTCTTCGTACTGCCGATAGGTGATGTAGGATTGTGTTTCATGTTCAGCATGCGGAAGGGGCGCCCGGGTTCAATTTGAAGAAATATGCATTGAGGAGACTCAGAAATGTTCCCGAGAGGACAAGGAGCAGAAGTCCGAAGAGTGCGGATTTAATGCGGTCCTTGCCATTCTGAATCGCGCTCTGATCCCCGCCACTGAGGATAATCTGAAATCCTCCGATGATGACCATGAGCACGCTGATCCCTGCAGCGACTCCGATCCCCCACGTCATCACGGGATTCAGGTAGGTGTTGAGGAGTGAGAAGGGATTGCCCGCGCACGCGGGGGAAATTTCCGTGAGACCGCCGGGGAGTGGCTCGAGGAGTTTGATGGGCTTCGCCGTCGCGCTTCCTGCGCTGCTGCCCCCTCCGCCGCCTGCGGCGAGCGCGATGGCGGGGAGGGAGAGGTAGAGGAAGGCGAGGAGGGAACTGCTCCAGTGGAAGGTTGTATACGTCATGCTGAGCAGCCCAGCCCGTCCCTCGATACGCACTTCGTCTCTCCGAGAGGCTCGTGCTACTCGGGATGACACGAGGGGCTGGGCGTGTCGAAGCACGTCGCTCCTTGTCATGATATAGCGCAGAGCTTGGAGAATGGATGGCCGAATTTTGTGTAAGGGATTCCTCATATCAATGTCTCGAAGGAGAAGAGGCTGGAGCGTGGGCGGCTTCTTTCTTCACGGCTTCCTCTTGCTTGATTTTTTTGATCTTTTGGTAGTTGTACGTTTCGTCCTTGCTGCTGCCACCTTGTGCAGAGAACTTTTCCACATACTCCAGAAGTACACGTTTCATGGGTTCGTTGCCTTTTTCACGGAGAAGTTTGATGAGTGCATTTTCTAGCTTATTGGAGAGCTCCTCGGCACGCGCCGCCTTCGTGGAATGGTACAGTCCGTCTCGTTCTGTGGAGTAGAGAAGGTCGGCAATGTCTTTCTCCGGGTAGTCGTATGCCCGAAGAATTGCTGACACAAATCCAGTTCTTTCGTGTCCGAGAATCTGCTGCTCCTCATAGACGGTTTTTGTCCCATCACTCACGACTGAATAATTGGTTTTCATTCTTCCCCAGGCTAGTCCCGATCGCCGGGCGTCCCCGAAGTTGGAACGTGCCGTCATGATACTGTCCATTCGGACGAATCCTGCGATAGACTGCATGATCTGCTGGGCATCGACAGAGGTAAATTTTGCTCCTTTGATATTTTCCTTCTCGAGTCTCACGAGTGTTGCAAGATACTTGAAATAGGAGTTGTAACCTGTGTAGGAGTTCTCCCACCCCTCCGGAGATATTTGCGGACGCCCTCCGCCTTGCGGGGTCGTGAGTTGGTGAATGGTCTTGTAGTCCAGGCGTGGCATGAAGAAGCCCATGTCGTCGTGATCTGTCTCGCTTCCACGCTTGCTCATGCCCTTACTGAGACGTTTCTTCACAGAATCCTCGCGTGCGACCTCAAGCTCCAGCCAGAGCGTCGTTTTAAGGCCTGGTTTGAAGCGTCTTGGATTCTTAATATCATCCGTTTCGCGCAATCTTTCTGCGAGTGCTTGGATTTCCGGTATCGTATTGTTCCGCCCATAGAAGTAATCAATAAAGGGGAAGATATTGAGATGTTGGCCAGCCATAATGCGGAGTCGGTTGGCGGAAATGAGTCCCTCTGCGATGCCCTGAACGAGGTAAAAAAACTTGTCCTCCATGGTCATCTTTCCACGCGTGATCGCATAGTCAATGACCTCCATGTAGAGATCTCTGCGGATCGTTTCATCGAGGGGAACGTGCTTGCCAGTGTCGGCCATATACTTTTTGAGCTCAACGAATGTTCGCAGTTGTTTTTCGAGTTCCCCCGCAAGTCCTCCCTTGAGGTTGCTCAAACGATCTGCCTCCGGTTCGTACTCTTTCATCTTTGCTGTGAAGGTTTCGTCATTTTTCCGATTCCAGTTGCGGTAGTTATCTTTCTGGCTCCAAATATCCGAAATTACTTTCCGCAGCCACGCTTCCTTGAGATTTTCGTTTCGCTGACAATCTTTGATCGGCATCTTGAAACGCGAGAGGGCATTGAAGGTGTCCCACATTTCCGTGTCATTCCAGTTCATGCGTCCACGCTCCACGAGTGTTTCAATACATGCCTTGAGGTGATCTTTGTTTTGCGTGTGGTGGGTCATGAATTGAATTTCGTAAGCATCAATGTTTGCGAGCCCTTTCTTAAAGTGCTCAACTTCATCGAGCTCCGCTTTCTGCTGCCTTTCATGAAAATCATGGTGGAGGTTCCCGATATAAGGGATCCACTGAGGAATCCACGAGGTAATCGCCTCTCCGACAACGCCGATTTTGCCTTCCTGTCTGCGATTGTGCTGTCGTTTGATATCTTCCCCGATATCTTTGAAGATGCGGACAACGTCGTGCACGCTGAGCCACCGGACATCCTGCCAGAGCGCGCGAAGTCCACGCGTTTTAGGAGGAACATCCCGGAGATCCTCGCGTCTCTGGTCTTCTTTGACAATGATATCTGCAACAGCCTCAAGGTTGTTCTTAAGCTCTCGTATTCTTCGCTGCAGATTCTCATCTGCTTCTGCATTCGGTATATCTGAGAATGTGTTCTGGAGCGTCTCGTACTCTTTTTCCAATTCTTGGATATATGCTCGGTTATCAGAGGAATCTGGCCCATGGTCGGGATTGCTCTCAAGGAACGCTTTCGCCTTGATGAGCGATTTGCGCGCACTGTCGAAATTCTCTGGGATGTCAGATCCCTTGAAGCTGCCGTTTTCATTTTCATCATCCTCATTGCCTGGTGATGTTTCCCTTGTGTTTCTGCTTCTCCCCCTCGACACCTCTCGCACGCCCGTAGGTCCCTGGTCCGCGCCGACGTCAAGAGTGGAGGGAGCGAAGTCGTCCCACCCCATGTCGTCGTCGCCATTACTCATACGTGCGAACTCACGATGCTTGGGGCGCATGGAGAGATGCCCTGCATGAAGGACGAGTGGGTTGATACTGCGTTTCTCGAGAGCCTCAAAGAAAGCGAATTCCTCCGGAGAGAGCGGGAGATCTTCACGTGAGAGTGTGCTTGCAGCTGCACGGAATTTCCGGTACATCAAACGTTTCTCCATACATTCGTCTGCGACTTCCGTTTTCCAATCTATATCGGTCATGTTTTTCGTCCTTGGTACCCACTTTTCAGCGAGTGCGGTCAATGTTCCTTGGAGATCACGCGGGAGATTTTTTGCGAGATCGTCGTAGAGTTCCGCGAAGAATGTGGGATAGAATTCCGAGAGGATGTGATGGAGAGCATGTGTGAGCTCTGCGCTCATAACGAGCTTCCGCATCTCCGGATTTCGTACTCGTTCTGCATTGAGCACGATGTGCTCGGAGCCATGCGGTTCTGGGATGAACGCTGCACGTGCTCCGGGGGAGAAGTGATGTTCCTGCGCGAGTGCGTCAAAGCGATCTGCCGGGAGAATTTCAGGCTCCGTTTCATACAATCGCTGCAATGTCCCTGTTGCCTGTTCGATTCTCGCGATGATCCAGGCAGCTTCTGCGAGTTTCCAGGGCGTTTCCTTCGAGTCGGCTTTTGCGATTGAAAGAAGACCTGCCACTTCCATTTCTTCGCGCTCGATCTGAATACCAAACCCGCATTCATCCGGATAGTTGCGCAGAATGCGTTGGAGATTTTCGAACACCTTCTTCCTTTTTCCTTCCAATGTTTTTATCTCTTCAAGGGTGTTGCCGATTTCTTTGCGGTGTTTCTCAATTTCCTTGTAGCTGCGCTCCGCAAGCGGAAGGAGTTCAGGATGTTTCGAGAAATATTCAATACCTTTCATCGCGGCAGGGCTTTCAATGGGGGCGTCTTTCTTCTCGTATTCCGCGAGCATCGCATCCGTCTCCGAAGAAACTTTTCCTTGAACAGCCTTCCGAAGCACTTTGGCTTCTGCGCGATTTTCCTCTAGTTCCTGTATCCGCTCCCGTACAGCCTGGAGTGGATCTGCAATTTCCTTCTGGAGCTCTGCAAGTTCATTGAGTACATCTCTCGCACTATCTGGCAGACTTTCTCCCGGAGTCAAGATGACTGCTTCGAGCCTGTGGAGGATATCCAGATTCTTCCTACGCTCCTCGGAGAATGTGTTTTCATCAAGATTTTGTACGTTCCGGAAATTTTCCTCCGCTTCGATTTCCCTAAGTCGTTGCTCGTATTCCTCCCGGAGTTCCCGCGCACGAAGCCGGAGTTCCGTTTCGAGTGCCCGGAGCACGAGTGTTTCCCACCGGGAAAGTTCGGAGGTGAGGATCATCGTTCGCTGCTCATTGCCTGCTTCGTATTCGCGGTCGAGCTTGTCCTTCAGGCGCTCGGCGATTTTCGTATCCCATCCATATTTCTCACGAATAGCGATGAGTTTCGCAATGTATGCGCTCTCCGCAGCCTCATGAAGAATAGAGGCTTCCGAATACGGGTGACGTTTCCGTCTCTCCGGATCGAGGAAAATCCTTTGCTCTTCCTGAATGGCGCAGAGTGCCGGAATGAGCGCGTTTGGGTCGCCGGTTGCAAGAATGTTCGTGACGAGCTCTTTCTCCTCAAGTGGATCCCGGGCGATTGTTAGCCGGTGAATTAATTCACCGGCTAACTCACCGCGTGTTTTGTTTTTTACCGCCTCTTCCGCGAAGTCCCGCACGAAATGTCGGACGTTTTTCGATTCCGCGACCGGCGTGAGCGCTTCTCTTCGCAGCTCTGCTTCCTGCTCAAATTCCGCGACTCCTCTTTCCGCGAGGAGCTGCAGAGATGCCCGTTCTTCCTTGGGAAGTTCGTAGTGAATCCCGCTTCCTTCCACCCATGCAACGAGAAGCAGGAATTCATTCACCTCGCTACTTGTCGGCTTTTGTTTGTTTGCGAGTTTCCCCTGAATGACTCGTTCGAGTGACTGAGCTTCGAAGAGCGGATTCGATCCCTCAATGACTCCCTGTGCTGCTTTTTGCCGCAGGGAAACGCCGTGCGACTTCCTGCGAATGACATCGAGGAACGTGCTGCGCACGTGATGGAGGAGGGATTCGGGTTCTTGCGGAGACAGCCGACCGCTCGCAATCTCGTCGTACAGGAGGTACATCTCCTCGAGCGTGATCCGGGTACAGAGATATTCCTCGCCCCGCGAGAGGTGGAGTTCGGAGATCCATCCTCCTGTTTCGAGCCCCCGACGGAGATATTGAAAGACGACATCATCTTCTCTCTTGAGGCGCGTGAGGAGACTCTCCCGGCCCTCTCTCGATCCCATCCAGATACTCTCTTTTCGTTCCCTGCGGATTTCCGCATCCTCCCGAAGAAACCCTCCGAGGCGTTCCTGTTTCTTTTGATACGTTTCCGCTGTTTCTCCCTCCCGTGCTTCTTTCCCCTGCGATGCCCGGTGCGCTTCATCATCGAGGATGGCGACACACGCGCTCACACGGCTGTAGGTATCGTAAAATGCTGCACGCTCCTCGCCCGAGAGAAGGGGATAGGCATGCGTGAGGAACGAAAAGAGATCATCGAGGGCGCGGCGTCTCTCTGTGAGGGGATGACTGCGCTCACGCACCAGTGTCGTTCGGACATCCGGACCACTCAGCTCCTTCATGAGTGCAAGACGCCGCTCCGGCCTTTGGAACTCCTCGAAAGAACGTTCGATACTCCACGCGTGCTTTGTCTTGATGAGCGGGTGCGTTAGGAAATCCGCGAGCCGGGTATAGACGGGCTTATTGAACTTCCTGATCGTTTCGAGGAAGAGCGCCCACCGTGACTGCTGCTTCCCTTCCGGAAGTTCCGCGACGTCTCTCCGCGTTTCCTCCATCACTTTTCGGAGCGCGGCGTCGTCCTCCGGTTTCTCGTCTTTTCGGATCATCGTTTCGATCTTGCGCAGCACATCCTCGGGCGATCCGGGGATCGCTCCATCGAGCATCTTCTGAAGTTGCCATATTCCTTCTTTCCCTTTCAGCGTGAGGAGAATCTGATCGCGGATTTTTTTGTCGGTGAAGTGCGTTTCGAGAGCGCCATCGTCTTTCGCGGCCTGCGCGTTCCACAGGAGATCGTCGACTGCGATCTCCGTCCCTTTGTTTTCCTTCGCGATCCCCAGCGCCTTTTCCTCCGGCGTGAGATCGCTCTCTTCCTCTTCCCGATTCATGTCTCCCACGGAGGTTGCGATGAACTTCTTTATTTTTTTCCACACAAAACGCTGCTCTCCTAGAAAGGAGTCTTCACTGGATGCAAAATGTTCGTGTCGAAGCGAAGTCATCTACAGTTTGAGGAGTCGGGCAAATGTGTCAAGCATTCTTTCCTCCATTCCCGTCCGCTCGGGAAGAAACCGGAGGAACGTCTCACGGACCTTTGCGGAGTCGCTGTCTTCCGGTGAAAGCACGCTCGGGGGGTTTTTGAGGAAGATCGTGATCATGGGTTGCAGATATCGTCTCGGGAGAAGATGCAATTCCGTGCAATCAGGTTTCTGGAGGATCCAGAAATGCCGGATATTGCTCCAGGGGATGAAGGAGCCGTCGATAGCAATACCCAAACCGTTCACTTTCACGTTCATGACGCGCGGCGGTGTATTGCGCAGAAGGAAATAGACGAGACCGAGAGAGAGTGCGACGAGCGCCGTGCTCCACGAACGATCGAAGAGGCCGTAGGCGGCAAAACCCAAAATCAGGAGTGAACCGACCGAATACCACCGCGCGCTCCGTGCGTGCGGATAGCTATCGAGAGACTGCCATTCGAGGAGGATTTGAGATGTTTCTGTTTCCGGCATGAACGTGGGTATAAATCCTTGTATTATAGCGCAAAAGGATGTTTTCTTCAATGTTTTGTGGCACGGGCTTCAGCCCGTGTGCTGCATGGCTCCTTTTGGTGCCATATTCACCCTGAAGCCCGCCCTCCTTCGCTCTTCTTGGAGCTTCGGAGGGCACAGTATCTTGCGACTCACTTCGTCCGCTTCGACAGGCTCAGCGTCCTCATTCGTCTGCAATTCAACTGTGGTGGGCGGCACAGGATTCGAACCCGTGACCTTCTGGGTGTAAACCAGACGCTCTAACCAGCTGAGCTAGCCGCCCACAATCCATTGTATGCGAAAAACCCACCGCACTTCTTTCGAAATGCGGTGGGGTATGTTTCAAAAAGTTCAGTATTCGCTGGGAGCTGTCTCCATAGGCACTGCTTCTGACTGCCTCTGCAACCTCATCTGTGCTGCATCTCGTATGTCACGGCGATTCGTATCGCGAAGATCTCTTGCAGCCTTTCGCTCCCTTGGAGACACTACCATATCTCTCTTCTTTCCTCCTCCCCGCCTCTTGCGTGTATCGATGAACTTATAATTTCCCGTTTTATGTCCGCTCGGATCGACGCCCTCCCGTGTGTACGCCTGTAACACCGCCTGTCCCGATTCCTCCGTATTCACTTCAGGATTCTCGCGATTCAAGTCTCTGCGACTCTTCTTCAGCTCTCTCCCTCCACCGCGCATCTGTCGGATTTCCTTTTTCGCTCCCTGGATCGTTTTTTTCAGCTCCTTCACTTCCGACCGTCGCGCGGCCTTCCCCGCTTTTTTCAGGATATTCCGCACTTTCTGCGTGGCCCGCGACTCCTGATTCGAGGATCCGCGCTCGGAATGTTCTCTCACGCTCGCCTCCCGGAGCATACAGAGCGCGAGAGCAATTCCGATGAGTCTCTTTCGCTCCTCTGCGTCGCTGCAGTTTGGGAGACTTTTTCCTTCTGCCGCGAGCCTCTTCTCGTGCTCACAAATGGCGCGATCACGGCCTCTCTTTTCATCACAGGATAGAGCTGCGCTGGAAGTTTCCTCCACCGCCGGAGTCTCCGTAGCGGTCGTTTCGCCCTCTGTTTGCGCAAACGCGCCGGATGCGGCGAAGAGGGAAAGTGCGGAAAGTGTTGCGACGAGTTTCTTCATGGGAGGGAGATGGAAGGAGCCAAACCCAATGACTTTAACCACTTTCCATAGTGGAAACAAGCGCTCCTCGATACACCGAGAAATACTTTCCGCGCGGTTGCAAGGGGGGATGAGAACCACTATGCTGCGCGCACTCTCCGATGTTTGCAGTCGTCGACATCGTCGGCTCCCAGGAAAAAGTGGCTGCGGGACAGAAGCTGCGTATCGCGCGCATCCCGGGAAAAGTCGGGGCAAATGTCACGTTCGGTCGTGTTCTCCTCACGGCAAATGACGGACTGGTGAAGGTCGGTGCGCCGTACCTCGCGGGAGCGACGGTCGAAGCGAAAGTGCTTTCCGAGGGGCGCGGCGAAAAAATCCGCGTATTTCGCTTCAAGCAGCGGAAGCGCATGCGCAAAACGAGGGGGCATCGGCAGTGGTGGAGCGAGATTGAGATTGTGAATGTGAAGGCTTAGAATGCCGCAAATTTCCCCCATACTTCATGAACGATCATCCCGCTCATACGGAAACTCCAGACACACAGAACGCAGAGACCGGTGCAGGGAAAATCATAAACGAGGAATCCCGTTTGCGCTATGAACTTGGGCTGGCATATCCTGCATTTGTTCTTGCGCGAGAGCTTCATCGGGCGGGAGAGAGCGAGAGTGCCCGCAAAGTGCTCCGTACAGGAAAGGAAGAAGCTATGAGTGGAGCCAATGGGGAGTCTGCCGATATTGAAAGGTATTTTTCTGCTGCCAGTAGAGTGCTGCTTGATTTACGGCATGCGTTGAAGAGGGCAGTGGAAGTGAAATAGGAGGCACTGATTTCCCTTGCGCAAGCGGTACAATCCTCTCCGCATCGCTTTTTCGTGCTTGACGTACTCTTATACTCCTAAACGGTTTTTCATTTCTTCCCCCTTTCTCTATGCACGGTTGTCTTACATCGTCGAAATGCGTCTCGAAGTGCGTTCTCCGCGTCGGCTTTGGCGCTGCGCTCTTCCTCTTCGGCGTCGCGCATTACATGGATTTCCAGGCCTTTGCCCCGATGGTGACGGGTGGCTTCACCGGTGTGCTCGCGAGCCTCGCCGGTCTCTGGGCGTACATCCTTCCGCTCCTCATGATCGTCGGCGGGGGACTCTTCGTTGCGGGATACCGCATGGATATCGCCGCATGGTGCGGCGGAGTGGCGCTCCTTTCGATCATTATCGGCATGATGCTCAAGGACATTCTCGGGACGGTCACGATGGGGGAGGTTGCTCCCGCCGTGCAGAACGCGCTGCTCTGGCTTCTCGTGTACCTCTTTGCCGTGAAGAGTCACTGCTGCGGCTGTGGGAGTGGATGTGGGACAGGAGCGGAGATGCAGGAACAGAGCCACGGGGGAGGATGCTGCTAGAAGCAAGGCCATACGATTCCAAGTGTCCAAGACTCCAAGGCTCCAAGAAAAGACCTTGGCGTCTTGGTTTCTTGGCGTTTTGGATTCTTTCTAAACAATCACCCGATCGATGATGCCGTACTTCAGCGCCTCCTTCGCGCTCATGAACTTGTCGCGCTCGGTGTCCTCTTTCACTTTCTCGAGGGGCTGCCCGGTATGCTCCGCGATGAGCTCGTTGAGGAGATCCTTGATATCCAGAATGTGCTTCGCGTGGATCGCAATGTCGGTCGCTTGCCCTTCGGTGCCTCCAATCGGCTGGTGAATCATGATCTCGGAGTGGGGGAGCGCGAAGCGCTTCCCTTTCGTGCCTCCCGTGAGAATGATCGCCGCACCGGACGCCGCCATGCCAAGACAGACCGTCGAAATATCCGGCTTCACGTGCTGCATCGTGTCGTACATCGCAAGGGTCGAGGTCACCTGACCACCGGGAGAGTTCACATACATCGTGATGTCCTTGTCCGGATCCTGCTTCTCGAGGAAGAGAAGCTGCGCGATCACGGAGTTTGCAACATCATCATTGATGGGCGTTCCGAGAAAGATGATGCGCTCCTCGAGCAGACGGGAGTAGATATCGTAGACGCGCTCCCCAAACGGTGTCTTTTCGATGACGGTGGGGATCACGAAGTTCTGTACAGGACGAAACTCGTGACCGGTGTAGATGGATTGAATGGATGAAGACATGGGGTTATGTTGAATGGGTACGATTGTATTCTACCATTTCTGCTCTCCTGATGACATTGTTAAATTGCCAAATTGTTCAATTGCTGAATGGATTCTCGGTGCGCGCTTGCGGACAGTTTAACAATTTGACAATTTATCAATCGTGCTAACGCAACTTCTACGTCTGATCGACGTGTTCCTGGGCGATGCCAGGCGGCCTCTCATTGTCCTCCTCGGACCCACGGCGAGCGGGAAGACGAGCCTCTCCATTGAGATTGCGAAGCACGTTGACGGCGAGATTGTGAATGCGGATTCGCGGCAGCTCTACAAATACCTTGACATTGGGACGGCAAAAATTACCGAAGGAGAAATGCATGGCATTCCGCATCACTTGCTCTCCATCAAGGATCCAGATGAAGAAATCACCGTGGGGAAGTATCAGGAATGGGCGTTTTCCGCGATCGAGGAAGTTCTCTCGCGCACAAAAGTCCCCATTCTTATCGGTGGCTCGATGCTGTACATCGCTTCCATTACCGATGGATATGTCATGGAGCGGAGGCCGAACGCAGAAATAAGCACTGCGTCCGCACGACAAGGTACAAAGAATGAACAAAAAAAGTGTTCATATGACCTGCTCATCATCGGGATCTCCGTTCCGAGGGATGCGCTGAGGAAGCGGATCGAGAGGAGGGTTGATGAAATGATGAAGCAAGGTTGGATCGATGAAGTGCGCAGCATTCTCGCGCGTGGATACTCTCCTGCTGATCCAGGCATGGAAAGTCATGGATACCGGGAGATCTGCGAGTATTTGGAAGAATTAGAAGGTGGAGAGGTTGGAGAGGAAATAGAGGAAGCAAAAGAACGATTGAAGCAGAGGATCGTCACGAAAACGTGTCAGTATGCGAAGAGGCAGCTTACTTGGTGGAGGAAAGACGGGAGAATTCATTGGATTCACACGAGTGATTCATAGATCTTCCGGTGTCACGAATGATGGCAGAATACTCACTACCATGCCTCTACTCCCCCCACTTCAGCTTATCCCTCAGCTTCATCGAAAACGTGCGGTCGCGCCTCCGGAGGAAGCGCACGTGCTCGGGGTGCTTCTGGATGGTGACTTCGTCTCCTTTTTTGAGGCGTGTGTTTGTTTGGCCATCAAGCGTAAGACTCAATTCAAAGTCTGACTGCCCTGCTCCGCGCGCGAGAACGGAGATTGTGATGACGTCGGAAGCCGGAAGCACGAGCGGCTTCTGATTAAATGCGTACGCATTGATCGGTGTGAGGATGATGGCGTCAATCGTGGGGTGGAGGATGGGGCCGCCGGCAGAGAGAGAATAGGCAGTGGAGCCTGTTGAAG
>CAYIRQ010000001.1:0-39692 GCA_964365905.1 uncultured Candidatus Peribacteria bacterium | reverse complement strand
TTCAATGTGTCGGCGCCCGCTTCTCCGCATTCGATGTCGGCCCCGCCCTGTCCATCAAAAGTGTCATTGCCGCTGCCGCCAAATATCGTGTCATCGCCGCTCCCGCCGGTGAATGCGTCGTTCCCCGCTTCTCCATAGAGCGTATTCGTTCCTCCGTTCCCCTTGACGGTATCGTTGCCGCTTCCTCCGTAGACCGTATCGTCTCCATTGCCTCCCTCCACAGTATCCGTTCCGGCGTCCCCATATACCGTATCGTTATTGCCATCGCCTTTCACCGTATCATCGCCGTTTCCGCCGTACGCGACGTCATCGCCATTCCCTCCTTCCACGGTGTCATTTCCTTCATCGCCGGTCAGCGTGTCGTCGTTTCCTTCCCCCTGGACTGAGTCGTTTCCATCTCCTCCAACGATCGTATCATTTCCGTTTCCGCCCTTGAGCGTGTCGTTTCCGCCTTCACCACAGATGGTATCAGCTCCGCCTTTGCCGTCGATGGTATCCGCGGAACTTGTGCCGACCATCACATCCGCACCGCTCGTGCCATCGAGTGTCCCCGCATACGTGTCGCCATCGTCCGGACCCCCCACAATTTTATTGCTGCTATTTACATAGATCGTCGCTGTTTGCCCCTGGCAAGTGGGAACGCTTTGAGCGAGTGCGCGTTCAAGGGGAAATATTTTTGACGCTTTTCGGCCAAGCGCCTTCCAGACATTATTCAAAAATGAAAATCGTGCAACTTCCGGCGCATGGAATGCCTCGTTCGTTGTCACGACATACAGACGCTGGTTCGCTTCATCAAACGCAAAATCAATCGGGGTCGCGCTGTCCATGAGATCCCACGTTGTTTTCACTGTGTAGTCATCGAGATCCACCACCTGAATTTCCCTGTCGCCGTCTTCCGTTCCGACGTACAAATACTCGTCATCTGCGGCAAGCGCCGTCGCTCCATCCTCCAGATTTACCGATCCGAGCAACGGGAACTCCCGTGCGCTCAGATTCGCGGTGTCATAGACAAACACTTCCTGCCCATCGGCATTATTCGCCGTTGCGACGTACAGACGATCTGCGATGGGATCGAGGAGCAGGTCACGAACAACCCCTGGAAAGGGCAATGTTTCTTCGTGAAAGACGGAGAGCTCCCGTAGCGATCCATGTTCGAGAGAAACTTCTCCGTTGTGTTCTTCGGTGAGAGCGGTGGCATGGCTGTTACCAGGAAGAAACTCAGTGAGAAGGTCGATCAACCAGCGTGGTCGAAACCAATCGGTGAGATAGGTGAAGGTGCGCACGGCCTGCGGACGTCCATGTGCCGGAGTCCACGTTATGGAAGAGGTGACCGCTTTCGTTCTCTTATCGAGCTCCATGCCACTCTGGGAAATGGTACCATGTTCGTCGCGTAAAACGGGACCGATCGTGATCTCCCGGAGAAATTTTCCATGAGTGTCAGGTTCCCTCGTGAGCAGCGTGCCGCTGGCATCGGACGTAAGCCCATAGGTCCCGTTCTGAAGAGATTGAAAATTCTGCTCTGCAATGGACCTCGCTGCTTCAAGTCCTTCCCAGGCGAGGTAGGACGCTTCGGTCCGCTCGTTCGCCACTCTCCGTCCCTCGTACGCGCCGAGAATGAGGCGGCCGAGAGCGGATGCAAAGACGATGACAACGCCCATCGCAACAATGGCTTCGACGAGCGTTTGCCCACGGCGATGGGAAGAAATTTGTGTCATTCATCTTCGAGGAAAATTGCTCCGGCGGCATTCACGTCGATATGAGCGGCTACGTTGGAGGGATGCGCAATGAAGAGCGTTCCTGCAGCGATCGGAAGGCCATGGGGACGGACGAAGCGCACCGTCGTCAGTCCCGTAAAGGAATACGCCACCGGAACCACATGTGCTTCATCGAATGCAACCTCTCTTTTCTCAAAACTCTCCCCGGCAAACAGCGTGAATCCTCCGACCTGAAAATGCACACCCCAGCTGCTGTCCCGCTGCCCGCTCATGGTGCGACTCTGCGCGCGACGAAGTGCGAGAAGCGCGTCCACACTGATGGTCTCGAGATCCTCGGTTTGCTGGAACGTTCCGAGAAACGGGAGCGTCACGGCCGCGGAGAGAATGAAGATCGCGAGAACCACGATCATTTCGATAACGGTGAAGCCGGGCCTACTGAATGCTTCCCGTGACATCGTAGATGGGGGTAATAATCGAGAGAACCGTGCCGCCGACGAGCAAACCGATGAGGATGAGAAGGAGCGGTTCGAGCGCCACCGTGAGATTCCGCATGGAATAATCCACTTCGCCTTCGTAATACTCCGCGAGATATTCCATGGTTTCGACGAGCGTGCCGGTACTCTCGCCGATATCGACGAGCGCGACCGTCATGTCGGGGAACAGCTTTCCCGATTCAGCAAGCGCATGCGCGAAGGTATGACCGGATTTGATGGCGGGCAGCGTTTTCTGGAGTGCGCGACGGAACACGCGATTATTCGTCGCATCAGCGGTCGCAAGAACGGCTTCCTGAATCGGAATACCGCTGCGGAGGAGTGTTGCGAGAGTGCCCGCAATGTAGGCGATCGCGGATTGCTTCTGGAGCACGCGGACATAGGGGAGGAGCAGCGTGCAGCGATGGAGAAATGAACGAACGGCTTCGAGGCGGGAGAGCGCAAAGAGAAGAATAATCGAGGAAAAGACGCCGACCGTGAAGGGAAAACTGTAGAGTTCAAAGAATGCGGCGAGCTTGAGGAGAAGGCGCGTGGTCCACGGCAGCTCGACGTCGAGAGACTCAAAGAGCGGAAGGAGCTCCGGAAGTACGAGCGTGCTCACCGAAAGTCCCAGCCCGACGAGCGCGATGAGGACGAACATCGGATACATCATGGCGCTGCGGATTTTGCGCTTGAGATCCAGCACTTTTTTTAGATGCTTAACGATCTGTTCCAGATTTTCCCGCAGCGTTCCCCCGAGTTCACCGGTGCGCACGAGGTTGATCACGAGTGGAGGAAATGCGCGCGGAGAACTCTGAAGAGCTTGTGCGAGCGGGTGACCGGTCTCGAGACTCCGCCGGAGATGCCGCAGGATCGGACGCAGTCGCAGAGGGGAATCCTGTTCGAAGAGCGCGAGCGCCCGCGTGAGCGGCACGCCCGCCTTGAGCGTCACGGAAAGATTGCGCATGAGCGTGAGCACTTCCATGGGTGTCGCGCGTCGGGCAAGAAGCGGAAGCATAGAACATTAGGAACGAATAACGCGAAGAACTTCTTCCAGTGTCGTGATTCCTTCCACGGCTTTTTCCAGACCGTCATCGAGCATCGTCGTCATCCCCCCCTGAATCGCCGCTTTCTCTATCACTTCCGCATCAGCACTTTCTGCAACGAGCGAACGAATGGCATCGGTGACGATCATCACCTCGAAGATTCCCGTACGGTCGCGATATCCCGTTCCTGCGCAGGCGTCGCATCCCTTGCCGCGATACAAACGAACCGAGTCGCGTTTCCGCAGAATGTGATTCGCACTGTGTTCGGAGATGGATTTCGTGAGCTCAGAAGCAGACACTTCGATACTGCTTCGACACTGCACGCAGATCTTCCGCACAAGACGTTGTGCGATGATCATGTTGACGGTCGAGGAGATGAGGAACGGTTCCACGCCCATGTTCCGCAGACGGATGATGGCGGTCGCCGCGTCATTTGTGTGCAGGGTCGAGAGCACGAGGTGACCGGTCATCGCAGCGTTCACGGCAATGCTGGCGGTATCAGGGTCACGGACTTCTCCGACGAGGATGATATCCGGGTCCTGACGCACGATGGAACGGAGACCCGTCGCGAACGTGATCCCGAACTTTTCATTTACCTGCATCTGATTCGTTCCCGCAAGATCGTATTCCACGGGATCCTCGATTGTTGCCAGATTCACGTCGTCGGAATTGAGGGCACAAAGAACGGAGTAGAGCGTCGTTGTCTTACCGCATCCCGTTGGGCCTGTTGCAAGGATCATTCCCCAGGAACGCTCCATTTCTCTGGTGAGGAGTGCGCGATCGTGCGTATTCAGTCCCAAGTGTTCAAACGAGAGCGCCCAATTCTGTGGGAGGAGGAGACGCAAGACGATCTTTTCTCCGTGCGTGGTCGCGACGATTGAGACACGGACATCCACCTGTTTGCCATCGGGGCCGATGTATGCGAACTTTCCGTCCTGCGGAGCCGTGTGTTCGTCCGTTGCGAGACCCGCGAGCACCTTGATCCGCAGAACAAGGAGGGGGTGCATATCGATGGCATAGCGAAGAAGAATCCGGAGAACGCCGTCGACACGCACCCGAACGGCGCAATCTTTCGCTCGCGGCTCGAGGTGAATGTCGGATGCCCCGTCCTGCACGCCATGGAGCAAGAGTGCATCCACGAGCGCGGGAACGGTATCGTCATCCATGGCTCCTCCCACTTTTGCTTCCTGATAGCGCGCGAGAATCTTTGCGGATCGCTCCTGAAACCCTCCGTCATAACGCGTGAGCACCTCGGCCACGGCCGATTCCATCGCGGAAGCGATGCGCACCTGCATTCCGAATTTCTTTCGGAGAATGCGCCGAATGCTTCTGGATGTTCCCGATGCGACTGCGAAGGAGATGGCACCATCCGGTTCCCGGAAAGGAACAACGCGTTGCTTCTTCGCGAAGGTTGCGGGCAGGACGCTGAGGACCTCCTGAGGAATGGATTGACGGTGCAGGTCCACGAAGGCATCGCCGTACGCCTGTGATTTCACCCACGTCAGCTGCTCCTCTGAAATGTGTCCTTCGCTGAGGAGCAGACGCTCGAAGGCAGCCTCATCTCCGAAGCTTCGTTCCGTCAGTGCATGGATTTTGTCTGCATCGAGGAGTTCGCTCTGCAGGAGCATGTCGACGACCGCCCGGTCGAGTGCCTTTTCGCCGGTTTGGGGAGTTTTGATGTTTATTTCCGCGGGCATGCCGCAAAACGGGTATAAATCAGGTAATTATAGCAGAAAAACGACATTTTGCCTATGTCACCGGGATGGCGGCAAAAGACCTCCCCTTGTACTCTCCCCCATCGAACTATGCGGCAAAAAGGCGCTTCCCAACCGGGTTTCACCCGTCTACGTCCCGCAATGGCGGGACTTCGCCGAGGTTTCACCATGATCGAGCTGATTATCGTGGTCGCAATGATCGCGATCGTGGTTTCTGCCGTCTTCGTTGCCGTAGACCCGGCACGCAGATTGAGTGCAACGCGTAATACATCGAGGTGGACGGATGCGCGGGCGATTCTCGAAGCAATCAAAACGTATCAGGTGGATCATGGGGGGAGTCTTCCACGGACATCCGTTGCGATCGATTCGCTTTCGGAGAGCGTGCAGCTCATCGGAAACAGCACGTCCTCCTGTGAGGATCTCGCTTCTTTCTGTCCCGGTGTTTCCTTCCCGAAAGCACAGTGCTATGCCTCAGGACTGAAAGGAGATCTCACGCCGTATCTCAAGCGCCTGCCCGTGGATCCCGGCAATGGGAGCCCTGCCGACACCCGATACTACGTGAACCGCAATAGCGATGGCCTCATTGTCGTGGGAGCGTGCGATGAGGAGGGGGAAGGGGAGAGAGGAAAAGGCGAGGTCCCCGTCATTGAAGTGAGTAGATGACAAATCTTTGTTTTTCGTTCTTCGTTCTTCGTTGTTCGCTATGAAAGCATTCTGCAACAGATCCGGATTCACATTGATCGAACTCATTATGGTCGTTGCGATGATCGCCGTCGTTGCTTCGACGGTTTTCGTTGCCATTGATCCGGCACGACGCTTGCAGACGGCACGAAATGCGACGCGGTGGGTCGATATCACCGCGATTCTCGAAGCCATCAAGAAATACCAGTTCGATCACGATGGTGTTCTTCCTGCGATGGATGAAGATTTTGGGACTGTCCAGATTATTGGTGAACGGGCAAAACCTTGCTCTGAACTCACGTGCGCGAAGCAGCCGATCGCGGAAACGGAGTGTGTGTTCCGGTCCTTTGTCACTGATCTTCGACCATACCTCAAAACGATTCCGGAAGATCCGAAAACCGGTAACCGCAGCGAAAGTCGCTACTACGTGAATCGCGATGAATACGGCATCGTAAGCGTCGGCGCGTGCGATGCGGAGGCCGAGGGACAGGGCGGAGAAGGGGAGCCGCCGGTGATTGAAGTGACGCGATAGTCAGAAACACCTCGGTCTGCTCATCGTTTCCAACTCTGCAGAAATGGTACGATACCTGTGGTGGGGTGGCCGAGTGGTCTATGGCGGCAGTCTTGAAAACTGTTATCCCCGCAAGGGGATCGTGGGTTCGAATCCCACCCCCACCGCCACATCTCTTTGCTACACTACAGGTGCCACGGAGAGGTGGCTGAGTGGCCGAAAGCACCACACTGCTAATGTGGTATACGGGTCAAACCGTATCGAGGGTTCGAATCCCTCCCTCTCCGCCAGAATGTTTTGGTCGAAAGCGACCCATGGTCTATGGGGATATCGTTGTTCCAGGGAGATCTATTCTCCTATCGCGCCACGAGGGTCTCAAATGAGACACCACTCGTTTCCGGCCGTAGCCTCACAACCTTCGCCGTGGATGTCTCTGCACGATCATGCTGATCGAATACGAAGTTTCCTAAGCCATGGAAAATCGGAGCGCCCTTATACATCTCCATGCCACTTGGCGCATGGCTGTGAGCCGCAATGACCGCCATCGCCCCGTTATCCACGAAGCTGCGTAGATACTTCTGCTCTTCCTCAGAAGGAAGTGCCTGGTATTCCGTCCCTGCGTGGACGAATATGACCTGCGGCAGCGCGGAGCCGCTCCCTCTGCGAAGGGTCTGAATGACTCTCCGGTATTGTCCAGCAAGATCGCCTTCCTCCTCGGATACAGGATTCATGACATTGGTGAGGGCAAAGATGCGAATCCCATCAACCAAGATGCCATCTTCGCTGAGAGGAATTTCTCCCTCCCGTTCGATGAGCTCTCGTATCTGCTTATATCCGCGCTCGCCCTGATCGAGCTTGTGGTTATTCTCTATTCCCCAGTGCGTCGCAAGGGGGTGCAGTTGTTTCCATAGGGATAGAGGATTGCAGAAGATGTACTCATTCGCTTGCGGTAGACAACGCTCCTGTAGTGGCCCTTCCAGGTTCACGATGCGCGGTCCTGTCCCTGCCCAGAATGCTCTCACTCCCTGGGGAGGGTTGAGCAGACTTCCACTTGTAGCTCTCGAAAGAGTGACATCTCCCGCGAATGCTGCATCCTCCGACGACAGTGCCGCATTCTCGTAGAATGCGATGGAGAAGTGGCTGGTCGTTGATGGAGATGACTCCTCCTGCAGCAGCCGCGCGGAATTCGTGTGGAGCAGAATGGAAGGATTGTAGGCATTGCGCGCATCGGCGATCTTTGCGGCAAGCCAGAGGCAAGCGGGACAATCACTCTGTGCGGGGTTCTCGAGCCGCGCAATGCCATCAAAATCACGCGAGAAGAGTACTTTTGCCGTCTTCTCGTCTTCGGCATCCGCCTCTCGGAGCGGAAGGTAGTGAGAGAAATCACTGCTAATAACGAGGGTGACATTCTGTTCCATGGCGCGGCGGATGAGCGCGAGCAATGCTTCACGTTGCGCCTTCCAATCGGGGCGAATAGCTATCGTGAGTGGAGTCACTCGTGTTCCATGGTTCAGATGCGCGATAAAAGGGACAATAGCGTGCATGCCATGTTCCCGTCGAAACATCGCGCTCTGCTCGGAGACAAGAGGCGAAGCACGGAGCACGTTGAGTACACCTGCATCCGGCTCCGTTGTCCCAAATGTGCTTTGGAAACGGATGTTCCCTGTACAGAGCAAAGTGGGACAGGCATCGAAATGATCTGGGGAAAGAAGCAGAACAGAGGAGGGTTTCTCTGGTTGTACTGATTGAATACCGGCTGCAATGGTCACGGCAGCCGTGAGGTGATGCGGAACGATGACTAAGGGCACTGGTGGAGTTCTGCCGCGTGGGGGTAGCTGCGCAGCGTCATATAGTCCTTGGAAGATTGTGTGCAGCTCGGCACTTCCGAGAGGGATATCAAGCGTCGTAGGCTTCTCCTCTCGTATGCAGGAAGCAAGCAGGAAAAGCCCGAGAGACGCGATGCAGATCCTCCTTACTGCGATGGGAAGAGGGGGGCGTACCAGCTGTTGAGTTGCGGCCATATCGAGGGAGCGGTGTACTGGAAGGGGTTGTTCTCATCCTCACCTTCGTAGAACCGCGTCTGCCACTCCTCGTCCGTCAGGCGCTTGCCGCCCAGCGGCTCACGGAACTCGAATTGCGAGTAGGTGAAGCCAATCCCCAGGCGCGGGTCATTCGCATCTTTCACGGCAGTGAGAATCACGTAGGGCACGCCAGTTCCTTCGTAGAGGATCTGATGGGGGTTCAGCGAATCGCCGCCGGTGTGCACATCTGCCACGATGGCAGCGCGCTTATCCTTCGCGGAGAGCACACGCCCCTCAACAGGAATCGGCAGTGCCGCGTCGAGTTGATTGATCAGCTCCTTGCGCAGCGTCTCCCAGTCGCTCTGCGTGATCTCGTACCAGATGCATTTGCCGCCTGGCTGATCGGGCTCATCGTGGCGCTGCTCAACAACATTCTCGGTAAGAACAGTATTCGCAAGCTCCTTGTCGGTGTACGCAATGACCGTATCCATGGCAGAGACGTACGCCTCAAGCGGCTGGAAGTTCTGCAGTGTGAAGCCGAGATTCCGGAGGCCTTGGTGTGTCCTCTCCGCAAGATACTTGAGACGCCTGTAGGCGAGTGCTTGCGGCTCGATGTACGCCTTAGCCGGATCGGGAACCTCGCGCGGATCGCATGGGCCGCCACCGCCGAGTTCCGCAAACGACTGCTTTGCGTAGAGGAGTACCGCATGACGCACCTCCGTCCAGAACCCCGCTGCAGTTTGGAGGGTCTTGGCAGGCCAGGCTTCGCTCTGCATGAAGAGCGGAAGCTCTTTGCGATGCTTCTGCTCGAAGTCGAAGAGTCCCTTGATCGTCCAGAGCGCTGTCGTGTAGGCGTTCTCCCGCCAGTCGGCATCCGTCATCGATTGCACTTCCTGCGCAAGCTCGCTCATGGCCTTCTCAATCGCCTTGCCGTTCTGCGGTGTGTAGAAATCGAGGGTCGGGATCTTCTGCTTGGCATACTCCGAGCCGAGCAGTGCCATCACTTGGAGGGACGAGGCCATCGGCGGTAGCTTGGCAGGGTAGCCTGGGCGCGGCGCTTCATCTCCTTGCGTCAGGTAGCCCGTCCAGTAGGAATCCATGATGAACTTGCCGCTGAAGAAGCGCATGCCGGTTGTCGCAGCGAGGACATCAGCGGATTGCTTCTCACCGACAGTCGGATACTGTGCTGCGATGCTCTTGATCTTGGGCTGCTTCGTTTTGAGCAGGTAGGAGCGGATCTCTGCCGTTTGGTCCGGCTTCCCCTTCGTTGCCTCGAGCGCATTCAGGTAGTCCACGGGCATCAGGTCATCGCTCGTGCCCACCATGAAATTGATCGTGGATTCCAGGAGGCTATAACTCTTGAGCTGCTCAGGATGCTCGGCCATGAGCTGGCTGATCGCGAAGGCATAGTCCGTGAGCGGATCACTCTCCACGAAGAATGGCAGTTGGATGTACCAGTTCATCGCGCGGAAATACTGCCTGCGGAAGGAACTACTCGTGTAGTGGCTGCGGGGCGTGAACTGCGAAAAATCGACTTTAAACTGAATCTGCTTCTTCGCTGCGTAGTCGTCGTACTCTGGTTTGAAGACCGCAGGCACATCGGGTTCCTGGGGATCGAAAATTCGATGGAGATCTGCGAGTACCTCCGCCTTGCTTTCCGCGTCGAGGCCGAGCGTATCAATGAATGCTTTGGCCTTTTCCTCGGTATCGGCAGCTTTGTCCTCCTCCTCAAACGCATCGCGCACAGCTGCAGGATCGCGTGCCGCGCCATTAGCATCGACGTAGCTCTCCTTCGAGAGCGGCGGAATCGAGGTGGAGAAGAACGCATGGGGAACCGCGAAGTAATTTCGCGCCTTCCTCCACTTCATCCGCTCGGCATCGGTCTTAACTTGCGCGAGCTTCTCTGCGGCGGACTGGTAGAACTTTTTGCTCAGCGCCCGCATTGCCGGAGCGAACACAGTGTTCTCCATCTCTTTGAGGAGCTCTACTTGGAGAAGAGTGTATGAGTGCAGGAAGATGTCTGAAGTCCAGAAGAGCGTATTCGCCTGTGTTCGCGACTTCGCATCGCCACCGGCAACGGCATTGTAGAGACCCAGGAACTCACGGCTCCGCTCGGAGGTGAGCTTCGGCACGATGTTCGTATCCGCGAGTCGCTTCATGAGGAACTTGCGCTGAGAGAGGAGCTGCTTTTCCTTGGCACTCAGCGTGATGCCGTATGCCTCTGCCAAGGCAGCGATGTTCTTCACCTCATCCGTCGAGAAATCGGCGGCCAGTTTTGGATTGATCGACAGCGTAGGCTCCTTATACGGCACGTCCTCACCGAAGCCAGCCGCATCGGCTGTAACCACTCCGGTGATCGTGAAATCTCCCACTGCATCCGCTGATGGTGCGGAGGCAATCTGAGCCGTATCCGGTTCAGATACGTTCTGACTTGTGCCTCCGCCGGAAGGAATGGCAGGAGTACAGGCAGACAGCAGGAGTGCCAATACAAGGAAGCTGGATGTGGGAGTTTCCATGCTCATAGTGAGCGAATTGTACTCAAACAATGAGGGGTAAGCTATGGCAAAACATGTCCCATAGACACCCAAGAATTTCCCTCTTCTCCTCCACCTTCCCGTTCTTCAGCACGTACTTCGCATATCCTCTGATATCCATCTTCGGAACCGTAGTCTCATTTTGAATGTACTCTTGTACCGGTACAACGGTACATATCGTTCAAAGCTCATGACCTCCAAAGAGTTTCCGCAGGACTGCGACAACCTTTGTCGCAAAGGTCGGCTCCTTCTGTGAATCTTCCCGGGCTTTAAGAGCGAGCTCGATCATCGGCACGGGCGTGCCTGTTTTTTTTGCCTCCTGCACGGTCCACGTTCCGCTTTCACCTCCTCCCACCCTTCCTTCGATTTTCGAAAGCCGTGGATCCGCGTGAAATCCTTTTGCTGCAAGCTCCAGAAGATACGAGCGGATGATGCTTCCATGGGACCAAACATCCGCAATCTTTGCGAAATTGAGATCTTTGTATGGGCCTTCGGCAAGCACCTGAAACCCTTCGCCGTATGCCTGGAGTAGAGAGTACTCCATGCCGTTATGAACCATCTTCACATAGTGGCCCGCTCCTTGCGGACCGACGTACGCATACCCTTGGGGTTGAGCAATTGCCTGAAAGACCCATTCCACTTCACTAAACACCTTTTCATCGCCGCCGATCGTGAGGCACGCTCCGTGTCGCGCGCCACTGAGACCGCCGCTCGTCCCCATATCGAGATAATGAATTTCTGCTTTCTTCAATTCTTCGCAACGTCTGATGGAATCACGGAAGAAGGAGTTTCCCCCATCGATGACAACGTCATGAGGTTTTAGGGTATCGGTATGAGGTTTTCGGAGCTGCTCCAACATATCATCGATAACCTTTCCTGCTGGGAGAAAGAGGAGAACGATACGTGGCGGTTTCAGCGCCTCCATGAACTTCTCCAAGGTTTCAAAAGCGAGCGCACCTTCCTTTGCGAGTTCCACCCTCGGCTCCGGACTTCGATTCCAGACAACAAGGTCAATCTTCTGCTCGAGGAGATGTCGAGCGATATTTGCCCCCATTCTTCCCAAGCCAATGACACCGATCTGCTTCACACGGCCATACTATCCCAACCCCAGCCCCAACCCCAACCCTATTTTTTCGCCTTTTCCCAATCCTCGAGAAACTTCTTCAGTCCGCTGTCCGTGAGTGGATGCTTTGGGAGTTTCACGAAGACTTCATAGGGAATCGTGCAGATATGCGCACCGAGACGCGCGGCGTCCACAATGTGCCGTGGGTGCCGCGTGGATGCCACGAGCACTTCGCAATCGAAATCGTAGTTCTGCCAAACCTCCATGATCTCTTCGATCAAGCCCATCCCATCTTCCCCCGCATCATCGAGACGTCCGATAAAGGGACTGATGATGTTCGCGCCGGCCTTCGCTGCCAGCAGCGCCTGAGTCGTGGAGAAAACAAGCGTCGTATTGGTTTTGATTTCCTTTGAGCGAAAGTACTTGAGCGCCTTGAGCCCTTCGGTCGTCATCGGAACTTTCACAACCACATGCTTATGCCATGCACTATATTCCTCCCCCTGCTTCTTCATTCCCTCAAAATCATTTGCAGTGACTTGCGCAGAAACACAGGGGACATGTTCGCACATTGCGAGGACGACCTCCTTAAACATTCCGGGCCCTGAGCTCTGTCGAAGGGTACCTTCTTTGGCGACCAACGTTGGATTCGTCGTCACTCCATCAAGCACCCCCCAGGAAGCGACTTCGGCGACGTGCGCGACATTTGCGGTATCGAGGAAAAGTTTCATGGCTTGGTAAATCTAAATGTTGAAAGAATATTGTCTGCAACAATATCATCCGAAAAGAAATGAAAAGTGTATAAAACATTGTTTTTTTCTAAATAAAGAGCGGTGGCTTTTTTGTTTACAAATAGTGAAAAATCACCACAGCCATCCAGATGGTCATTTGTGTAGGAAAAACTATAGGCAGGTAATCCTGCTACAGAAGTTAATGTAATCGATTCTCCTATCGTGCGCTTATTAGCAGAGCTGGCATCTTTTAGATACGAACTATTGTACATTCGAATATGTTCAACAAAGTTTTCCAACCCAAGAGTAAGACCATTTTCTTTGTAGACGTAGCTGTACTTAGGGTCAGGACCTTGTCGGCTTAGCACCAAACCGCAATCTCCAGGTTCATATATATTAATAGTCATGATTCTTGGATCATTTTCAAGAGAACCCCATATTTCAATGTAGCTCCATTCTTGTTCCGGGTCGCAGTCGCTGAAACCATCGCCTAAACAGGGAAGATCAAGATTTTGCGGATATTTAAACTCAAATCCGTATTTAGAATTCGTGTAGGTTTTCCAAGTCGAGGAGCCATCCGATTCACCGGACTCGACAATAATCAATCCACGATGCTGCGGATTCATATGATTATGAAATCCCCACCTGCCAGCGCGCAGGAAATCAAACTCGTACGTTTCTCCCTGATCATACCCTCTCCCGGCATCAAAGTACTCGAGGTTCGTATGATCGGGATGCGGGTCAGAAGCAATCCACATCATGTGGGCAGAGGTATTCAGGAAAGTCACACGTTCTCCCTTTTTCACATGAAGCTCCGAGGGTGTGAATCCATCGTCGGTGTATGTAACAACACTCGAGGAATTCTTTTCCTGTTCCATACTTCCTTCTAATTCTCCATAGACTTCACGTGCTCGTATCACGATCTTCACGGTCTCCGCGCGGTTGATAACATCCTTGGGACGAAAAGTGGTTCTGGGACACCAGCCACTTTCCTGAATATTGCACTGCCCGTCGCCGGATAAAATGCCATCCTGTGTCAAAGAATTAATGGCGCCTGCATAGTGTTCTGAGTCGCTGAGATCAACATCCGAGTACGTCTCGGGGATAATCGTGTCAACCTTTTGAGTGGGCTTGAAAGCATCAACAAAAATCTGTGCCAGCTCCGCGCGTATTGCAGGACGATCAATTTCAACAAGGTATTCCCCATCTGTGGCAAAAAATGGAAAGTGCCTGTCATGCGCAAGCTGGACATATCCAGTCGCCCAATGACATGGTCCTGAGCAATTGAATGCAGAAATTGGTGTAACTGAATACCCAGCTCCCTCCACGGCAATTTTGAGTGCCTGTGCGATCGTCACGGGATCACCCGGCCCGAATTTCCCCGTGAGGTTCCCCTGCATATCCCTGTATCCACTGACAATTCCCGCTTCTGCAGCCTGTTGCACGTATGTCGAGAACCATGCGTCTTCCGGCACGTCCGAGAACACCACTGTCCGTCCATCAATCATGACAGAGAGACCGGCCGCACCGACCGCAAGAGGCACGAAAAGTATTGCAGCGACGAGGGAGAAGATGGCGGAGCGGTGCATAAAGAAGCAAAACCACTATACCCCGGATGCACACGGACATACAATGAACCACATGCTTCAGAGAATTCTCCTCTTCCTCGGCATCCTCCTCCTGCTTATCCCCGTGCTTGCGGGAGCGCGATACGCGCGACGGATCATCGGCGTTACCACGTTCGAGGAGTGCGCTTCCGCCGGGTTCACCGTTCAGGAGAGCATCGTGCGGTCGTGTCGCGCCGGATGGAAGTCATTCACGGAATCAGTTCCTGAGGAGGTGGAAGAAGGAAATATTCGCGTCACTTCTCCCCGATCCGGAGATATTGCTTCGTTTCCTCTTACGCTCAAGGGAGAAGCGCGCGTCTTTGAGGGCACTGTCCGTTATCGTCTTCGCGATGCGGATGAGACGATCCTTGTCGATGGATTTACGACTGCGGAAGTATCGGAAACAGTGGACTTCAGCGCATTTTCTGCCGATATCACCTATCCGCAGCCCAGCGGTCGACAGGGAACGCTCGAAGTGTTCGAGGAATCCGCGCTGGATGGGGGGGAAGCGAGCCTCGTGACCGTTCCCGTACGTTTTTGACGCGATGCCGCGCCACAACCTTGCGCAACGTCCCTGTTCCGCTATGCTCCGCATCTATGGGAAGATGGGGAGTTGCTCCGGCGGATCCGGTGGACGGCAGTACAGCGAGGCCTGTGGCCGCGCTCATGGACAGCCTTGGCCACATGACCCACGATGAACTGTGCGCAGAGCAGCGACGCCTGGAGGTTGCGAGGGGAGGGGAGGGGATTGACCCCGATGATTGGTATCGTCTGCATGCCGTCAAGGCGCTGATAATGCGACACGAAATGGAGATGGAGAATGTGCTTCGGCTTGCGCCATCTCCGTCGCCTTCCCGATGAAGCGCCGCATCGGATCACCGGGAGAAGTCTGAGCCTTGCCGCCTGTGTCCTCACGTCCGCCTCCATCGGCTCTCATCGGCAAAGACCCGAAGGATGTTCCGATGTCTCTGCAGCGGGTGATCGGCGCATCGCAGGAAGGAGCCATGCACTGGATTGGACCTGGATGCGCGAAGGAGTTGCCGAAGGAAGAGAAAGAAGCGTACAGCCTCGCGCAGCAGATCATGGCGCATCTCTGCATTCAGGCTCCGACGAAGCATCAATCCGGGCATCCGGGTGGACCGCTCTCTTCTTTCACCTTTGCCTACTTTCTGAACGTGCGGAGAAATCTTGCAATCGACGAACCCCTCCGCATGAGCGCAGGTCATCTTTCACTTCTCGCGTATGGACTTGAGTGGTTGTTCGGAAGGGAAGGAGATGATCCTCGTCTCCAGTCTCCGCAGGTAATCATCGATACATTTCGAACGCCGAACGGTTTACCCGGGCATGCGGAGGCTGGCATCGGATCCATTCCATTCGGAGCGGGGCCGCTTGGAAAGGGAGTTTCGAACGGTCTCGGCGTTGCGCTGGGCCTCCAGTATCAGAAAAAGCCCGGAGTCGTCGATGTTCTGCTCGCGGACGGCGATTCTCAGGAAGGTCAGGTGATGGAAGCATTCCGACTTGCTCCGCGACTCGCCCTGAGTAATCTCCTCGTGCATGGCGATTGGAATGACGTACAGCTCTCCGATCTCCCCTCAAAGACGGTCATCGCCGACTTTGCACGCATCGCTGCAGCTACGGGTTGGAACGTGATCGAAGTGCAGAATGGGAACGATCCGGGTCAGGTGCTCGCAGCGCTCGACCTTGCAGATACGCTCCGGAAAGAACATGGGGAAACGGAAAGAGGAATTCCGACATTCCTCTGCTATTACACCACGATGGGGCACGGTGTTCCGCTCATGGAGCAGGGGAGCAATACAGGGAAAGAGAATTTCCATGGGACGCCGCTCAAGGAGGAGGTTGCTGCAGCAGCGCTGAATGAACTTCCGTCACTTGAGGAGCTTGTGAAGAAATATGAGAAACATCGGAAGAGGAATTCAGATTTCAGATCTCAGATTGCAAAACCATTGCCACCGCCGCCGAAGGTTGCGCGAACGATCACTGCAGGTAAAGGATCGGCACGAACAGATTTTGGGGCAGTCCACATCAAAAATCTGATGAAGGTAGATCCTCGCATCATCGTCCTCCATGCAGATCTCGCAGGATCGGGAGGATTTGAGAAAGTGGCGATGGCTCTCTCTGAGGGAGGTTCGACCTCGCTTGCACCTGCGCGCGTGATCAACGTGGGCGTTGCAGAAGCGAACATGTACATGATGGCTGCCGGTCTGCGTCAGTCGGGACTGCTCCCCGTCACATACACCTTTGCGGCGTTCGGAACGAATGAAGCGCGCGCAAATGCGCGCCTCATTGATATCAACTGCGGTCACACGCGATGCGCGGTACTCCACGATTGCACGCATGCCGGTATTTCCGTCGGGGAAGACGGCGAAACACACCAAGAACGACATTATCTCAATATTCCCTTCGATCACACGCAGGTCTGGATGCCATGTGACAGTAATCAAGCGGCCGCGATGGCCGAGAAGGCTTTGGAGTTTATTGCAGAAGGCACGACGAGTGTGTACATCTTCTTCCCACGGAGCGGACATCCACAGGTTTTAATAGATAATGGAAAGCCATTCTTTTCGGAGAATTACGTCTTTGAAGGAAAAGCTGACCTGCTGCGTGGCAGAGGGGATCTCACGGATCAAGCAACCATCATCACAACCGGCATCGAAGTCCATGAAGCGCTCGCAGCCGCGGATGCGTTGCAGCAGGAGCATCATGAGCAGGTTCGCGTGCTCAATGTACCCTGCATTCGCCCCCTGGATGCCACTGCAATCATTCGAGCGGCACTCGAAACCGCGCATCTCATCGTCGTCGAAGATCACTGTAGCGAAGGAGGTCTTGCGACACAGGTAGCCGATGTCATCGCCGATTTTCAGTTGCCGTGTTCGCTTCGCCGCCTCGGTGTGAATCACTATTTCCCCTCCGGTTCCGATAAAGATTTGCGCGCTCTCGCGGGACTCGATGCCGAAAGTATTGCCGATGCCGTCCTCGATGAAGTGCATGCGGAAGTCTGCGGAGGGGAAGACGTTCTCGTGACAGTGCTCTCGACCATCAAGCGCAGCGCATCCTTGAGTCGCTTCGGGCCCTCCATTCTCCCGTTCATTCAGGAGCTCAAGGGGAGGGGGAAATATATTGAGGATCTTCGGACGTTCTGGAAAAAAAGAGCGTGTCCGCCCGGAAAATTGCCGAATGCGGAAGCATTGAGGGAGGGGTTCTAGACACGACGACGGAATACGGAATGAATTCCATGTTGCCCCTGTCGGTTAGCCGGCGGTTTAAACCGCCGGCTAACGGGAGAATGTCCGGCGATTTCCGTCGTTGTGTAGCAAGAGCACGTCTTTGACACGCTGAAGCACAACCTTGAAGGGAAAGGGTTAAGGAACCTCTGATCAACCGCAGCGCAGGTTCGGTTACCTGCGCTGCGGAGCGCGGATAGCCGAATCCGCGCTCCGATGTCGGCATTAATCAGAGATTCCTTAAGGTTTCCTTCCAAGAGATCTTGCGCTCTCCGCCATCGCATGCGCGCTTGCTTGGAGCTGCTCGACGATGGGCCCCATGTCCGCACTGTATTCCAGTGCCTGATTGGAGAGCGTCCATGCCTGCTTCGTGAGCTCGATGACCATGTTAAAATCCTTGTTGAGGCCCGCGCGATACGCGCGCACGAGCGTGCGGAATGCTTCCGTCACCTTGAGTGCAGCTTTCACAAGGGGAGTATCCGGACGACTCGCATGGGCGCCGCGGGAAGCGAGGAGTGCCCGTGCGGATGCGTATTCCGCCTGCAGAATATCATTCTTCCCGAGGGCATCGAGAATGCGGACGATTTCCTGCTCGGCCTCAGAGAGGAGCGCCTGCGTTCTGCGATTCTCGCGGTACATGAGGAACCGGTAGAGGAGCAGCGCAACCTCTCCCCTCGTGAGAGGTTTCGCAGGGGAAAGCAGCCCGTCATTCCCAACCATCGTCATCGAAGCCGTGAGGCTGTAGCGAAGGTGCGGGTAGTACCACGCGTTTGCATCCGTGACATCTCTCGCAAGTGGTAACGTGATCTCGCTGAATGCGGAGGTATCCACCTGATAGGTCGTGAGGAGCATCTTGAGGAACTCCACCTTCTGCACACCACGTTCGCCTTCGAACTTCATCCTCTTCGGCGGCCCGTCGAGAAATCCAAAAACCTGTCGTCCCATTTCGGCGTACGGGAGATACCACACTCCCTCGGGGACATCCATGAACGGAGATGTGGTGAACGTTGCCAATGCATCGGCAGTGGCTCTCGGTGCGACAATAATCTTCGTTGCCTCCGCACGATTCACCGTTCGGTCCGGCTGGAATGTCCGACCCGAAGGGTCCCCTCCCCGAAGGGGAGCCCCTAGGGCTTTGGGATCGGGATACCCTTGGAGTACACCGATTGACTTGAGATGTTCAATCGCGGCATAGGCGGGATGATCCTGAGGGACGTCTGTAAAAGACTGCTGCGCAAACGCAGGGGGAGAAAAAATACTCAAGACCAGGAGAACCGCGAACCCGGAGAAGAACTGTCTCATCGGCGAAAGAGTAGCTTTGAGCAGAGAGATGAGCAACGTCTGTACACAGGGAGATGAATGTCCGATAGAGGGGAGAGTTCTGCTCAGAGAGAGACGAATTCTTGAAAACCTTGCAGAGACAGTCTCAAAAGAGAAATGTTCAGAAAGATGGAAGTCGAAAATCGAAAAGTCTTTTGAGAAAGCCAGAATCTCCTGTCCATCCTGCATGCAAAAAAGCAAGCAAACAATCAAAGAGAGGGAAGCGCAATGTTGCAAAATATGATAGAATGATCTGTGGAAATACACATCAATTTCATGGCTTCACAACGTGGATAATACAAATAATAAAAAGCCTGAGAGGCAGAATGCTTCGCTTGAGGACATCAGGAGACTGATCCAAAGGGCGAATGCTCTGAGCCTGAGCACATCTGCTCAAGAGCGATTGCGATGGTTTGCATATGCGCTCGAGTGTGGAAATGTTCGCAGGACATGCAAAGCGTTTGATATCACACCGGCAACATTCAATCGCTGGGCGAAGCGATTTGATCCATCGGATCCTTCGACGCTCGAGGACCGATCGAAGCGACCACGAACAATGAGACAACCGGAAGCATCGCCGGAAGTCATTGAGATCATTCGAAACCATCGGACGACGGACCCGAAGATGAGTCGTGAGCGCATACGGGAGAAATTGAGGAGAGAGCACGGCGTCACGCTCTCCGCGTCCTCCATCGGGCGCATTATCCGTCGGCATGGATTCTTCTTCGGTGACACGCCTTCTCATTGGCTCAAGAGAGCGGGGTGCAACGCTGTGAAAGTTTGCGAGCATGACGTAACGAACGTTTTGATCGCCTCCGAAATGCGCATGACGCAGGAGGCACTGAAGCATTGGATGATGCAGATGGAGAAAAAGCAGACGGCAGTGGAGAAAGGAAACGATGCGGGGGGAAGCGGGATGAGTACGCTTGCTCTCGTTTTCCTCACCTTCCTTGCGGCGGGTTTTCTTGCAAACCCCGGAGAAGCGCAGGCTGCAGAAGGCACGAACTATCGCATGTACGGGGATGTCACAGACTACGTGGAGAAAAGCGCGAAGATCGGCGCGAATTACAAACTGGAGGAAGCGGGGATCACCGATCTCAATCTGCCCGTCACGGGTGCGAACTATCAAATTGTGACGGGTTTGCCGTATGGAACGAGCGGTGGAGGCAGTGTGGGTGGTGGAGGCGGTGGAACAGGTGTTGGTGGCAACGGAGGCAACGAATCACCTGGAGGCGGCGGCAGGCGGGTTCCAGGCAGTCCTCCGTCACAGCCCCCCCCGGCTCCTACGCCTCAACCACCGAAGGCGCCGCAGACGCCATCACCCCGTCCCGCAGCGCCCGCCGCACCAGTCGCTGCTCCTCCAGGAATTCCGAAAGAAGGACTCATCGGGAGACCGGTGCCGAAGAAAGTCGAACCCAAGCGAAGCAACGCCAAGGTTGCTCCGTCTCAGAGGAGAGGTGCAAATGGGATGCGCTATCTCGATGCGTGGCATCGCCCGGTGCAGAGCCTCATGCGCAATAGATTCCAGGATGCCTGGCATCGCTCTGGGGGAACGGACATCTTTGGCACTCCAAGAGCGGGTGCGTACGGCGGTTCTCCCGCCCCGGAGACTTCATACAACACTCTGCTCCTGCAGCGCAACATTCTGCTCGCGCTCGTCCTGCTCCTCATTGCGATTCTCCTCGCGTTCAAGCCGACGCGCGAGAGCGCACAAAAAAGGATGCGCAACGTTGCTCGACGAATGAGAGGCAAGAACGTTTCCGGGAGAAAAGGACCGAATGGTGGATCCTTCACACGTTCGCATCTCACGCTCCTGCTCCTTCTCACGGGAATTGCTGCAATGACCCTCGGCAAGAGCAAGCTGGCATTTGCGGAAGTCACGGTTCCGCAGAAGCACGTTTACCACGGACACCTGCTCACAAGTAACGGGACGGCAGTGACAACGCCGCATACGATCCGCTTCAGCGAATGGAAGAGCGCGGATTATGTTTCCTCGGATACAACCGGCACCGGCGCCATCAACACCGGATCCTCAAACTACGCCGGCTGGCAGGAGGTGCATACGGTGACGCCGAACAGCCAAGGCTACTTCTCGGTCAGCCTCGGGAGCGTCACTGCGCTTCTCAATTTCCAAACAATGGATACGAGCACACTGACAGATCTCTTCTTGCAGGTCGAAGTGAAAGCCTCGGCGGCGGCCGACACGAGTTACGAGCTCCTCGATGTCAACACGAGCAGCGACACCGTCGACCGCTCACCGGTGCTCTCGGTGCCATTCGCGCTCAATGCCGATCTCCTCGATAAGCACGATACGGGGACGGCGAGCGGCTCCATTGCCGTCCTTGGGAGCGGGGGACTATTGCCGGTAAGCACTATCCCGGCAGGAACGAACAGGGGAACCTTCGCGATCGATGCGGATGGTTCGGAAGGGAGCTCCATCGGTCTGCAGTTCGGGAGCACCATCGCGAACATGTTCAGCTTCGATATCGCAAACGACCGATTCAACTTCAATGACGACGTGCGCATTCAGGGGAATCTCACCGTCACGGGGAGCCTGACGGTCTCCGGTCTCATTAATACTATCGACCTTCGGACGCTCACGGGTGCGCTCAAAGTCGCCTCCGGCGGCGGTCTTACGGTGAAGGTGAACCCGGGGAATTACCGGCTTGCGGGAAATAACCGCAGTTTCTCCGGCCAAAATCTTTCGCTCACAAATAATGCCTTGAACTACATCTTCTTCGGATCCGGCGGCATCACGGCGCGGCTGTCCACCTACCCGACCGACGAGAGTTACATCCCGCTTGCGGAAGTCACGACGCAGGCAGGTGGTCTCCAGACGGTGACCGATAAGCGCGTGCTCACGAACGACGATCGCGAGCGCACCATGCAGCAGATCTACCATGCGGAACATCAGAACGCGAGCTATCAGGGCGACGCGACGAATAACGTCGGCCGCATGTATGTGTCGCACGACAACATCACGCTCCGGAACTACTACCTTTGGACGAGCACATCCTCGACTCTCCAGGACTACGACATTTCCATTCGCATCACGCTCTCCCCTGAGTTTGTGCGCTGGGGAAGCGGCGCGCTCAAAGTGAGTTACCGCTCGACTTCGGTGGACACCGCCAACAACAAGATGGATATCTCCGTCTTCGACACGAATGGTGCTCCGGTCACGCTCACGGGGGGTCCCTCCACAAGCCTCGCAAGCACGAGCTGGACGACGACGACGCTCAATTTCGGAGGGTCTCCGACATGGACAGCCGGACAGGACTTCCTCGTGAAGCTCAAAATGTATGCGAAGGATAACTTCCAGATGCACACCGGCGATCTCACGCTCGACTTCGTGGAGCTGCCCGTACAGTAACGTCTTTCCAAACCCATCATATGACCCCGCACGAGAGAACGAGTTCATGCTATACTATTCGGAATACCAAAAACATGAAGAAACAGACAAAAAGACGGCAAAGCGATAACGTTTGTCGGTGGATTGGATCCGCCGCGGCTCTTGCACTTTTCGCCGGTGGATTTCCACTGCAAGCTCTCTCGGCAACTACTCTCCTCGTGAATAACGAGTCGTTCGACTACGTTGGTGAAGGAGATGGGACAACACCAATAGAACTCCGTTTCGGTGAAGTGCTCAATGAGAAACTTCTATGGCATCGTGACAATGGACGCTTTGAATTGACGGATGACCTTTCAGTTCAGGGATCTCTTTCTGGTTCCTCTCTGAGGGTCGATGGGGGAGCAAATGTCCACGGGGCTCTCACTGCTTCAGGAGCCGTGCGAACGGACAGTGATCTCACGATCAATGACGATCAAACTGCCGCCGATGCGACACTCACATTTGGGAATGATGCCGGTAATAAGACATTGAAGTTCTCCGATACGTTCAACGAATTTGAATTCTCCGATGATCTCCGGATCACCGGCAACCTCTCCGCGAGCGGCGCCGTCTCCTTCGATGGCGCAACCTCCTTCAATAACGTGCAGTACACATGGCCGGAAAGCGCGGCCACAGCGTCCGGCAGGCTCCTCTCCGTGGATCCTTCGACCGGGAAGCTGAGTTGGACGAGCGGAAGCGCAAGCAGCGGATCCATCGTCTGGCTCAAGCCCACGTACCCGAATGCCACGTACTTCGGGAGCGGCGCGAGCAAAGTGGGAACGCTCTCCGCGCTTTATAGCTCTGGAAGTTCTATCAACTACTACCGCTGGCAGACGACGAAGACGACCGCGCAGCAGTATTGGATCGCGACGCAGGTGCGGATCCCCAATACCTTCCGCAGCTGGGATCCGGTGAAGCCGATTCAGTTTAGCTACAGAGGCTCCGGCGGCTCGCTCAACGTGAAGCTTCTGGATACCAATGACACCATTGTTCCGCTCTCGGGCGGGTCGGGCCTCACGGGCGCGAACTGGCAAATCGCAACGATCACGGGCCCGGAAAGCAGCGGCACCTTCACTGCGGACGACTACATGACCTTCCTCCTCAAGATGACGGCCTCTGGCTCCGGACTCAATAACGAGTTCGCAGACGCCGGGTTCATCGAGCTCAATTGGGAGACGAAGGACTAAGGAACTTCTCTCCCGAAGACAACTATCATTTTTACCCGATCACCACGACGTGATGATGCATTTTCCGGCGCCCCCGGCACCGGAATTCGCTGATTCCGAACCGCCTCCGCCGCCCCCCGGCTGAGCGCCATTCGTCGCTACTGTGGTTGCCGTTGAACCTATTCCACCATCACCCCCATAGAGAGAATCTCCGCCAGCCGACGTGGGCGTGGCACCCCCATCGGCGCCGCCACCGCCACCACCTCCATAGATGCTTCTCCCCCCTGCACCCTCGGTTCCGCTCGTGACGCCGAGTCCTCCTCCGCCGCCCCCTGTCCCACTATCTCCGCCATTGACGGTTCCGCCGCCTCCTCCCAGATAGTCATCCACACCGGCAGCCGCCCCGCACCCTCCGGTGCCGCCGGCTGACGCCGTGCCGATATTTCCGTTTGCAAACGGGCAAGCGCCACCACCACCGCCACCATTCGTGTTTGTTGCGCCGAAACCGGGACCACCTCCATACGCCCGATAGACATCGAATGTCGTTTGCCCTCCCCAGTTGCCGTTCTGTTCATCCGACGTTGCTGCAGCGCCTCCCGGTCCGACCCCACAGGTTTCTGTGGCACTGAGTGTGGAGGTCGCAACAAGGACATCGAGATAACTCCCGCCGCCTCCGCCTCCACCGGCATCGGCACTGCCGCCTCGTCCGCCCGATCCGCCGCCACCCCAGAGCTGGATCCGCGTGACCGTCGGCGCCGGCGTTAGCTTTGTCCATGTCCCTGTTGCGGTGAAGGTCTGGATATTCACGGCGGCGCCTGGCCCTGCATCCGTCCCGCACGTGAGCACACCGTTGATCGTGGTATCGATCGTGTCGCAGCCCTTGAGGGAGCTCAGCGTGATCGTCGAGGATCCGGACAGTGTCCCCGCAACTTCGAGATTCCCCTCGATGTAGAGGTCATCCGTGAAGCGGAAGCGGCCCGTCGCTCGTTCCCAATTGAGTTGCTCATTGACGACATCACCAAACTTGAGCTGTACATCCGCCCCGGTGTCGAGATCATCGATGCGGTAAAAGGCCTCCGTGTTTACGAGAACCGCTGTCTCCGCGGCCGCATAGACCGCTGTGAGCCAGAAAAGAACTCCCATACCCGATGCGAGGAGGAAGAAGCGAAGGAGGAGGCGCGCGTGCTGGAAATGCTTGTCGAGCGGGACCATGACACGCTCGAGCACGCAGATCATCGTGGTGCATTTTCGGCGCAGATTCGAACGTGTTCCAAGAACCGAGATGACGACCGCCGCGAGAACGAACGAGACGGAGAGCAATAAATTCTGATTGATGAGATCCACGAGGTTCGCGAGACGTTGCGTACGGGAGAGCTCAGCGCCATACACGCTCGATGCAGAAGCGGCCTCCGCTCCCAGGATGTCCACGCCCCGCGACCGATGCCAGGAATCACGGAAATGCGATCGAATCGAATGGGGCCTCCGCCATCCGTCGGTGAACGTGATTCTGCTTTTCGCCTCCTTTGGTTTTTCCGTAGGAATGACCCTTCGAAGGAGAACCGCAGGATGCGTACCCTCCCCGGCATGAGCGGGAAGAATGGCGAGCGGGAGGAGGAGGAGTGCGCAGAGGAGGATATTTCTCCAACGCATGAGAAATTTTTGGTGTAGGTATATCCATGCAGTATAGCACGTTTTTGGCTCTATTTCGACACTTTCCTGAGCGCCAAAATCGCCGCACCGCGCGTCGCGGCGCGTCGAAAGGTTGCAACTGCAAGTTTCGGCAACGGGGTGCCGGGGAGAATCCATCGCTCCATTTCTTTCTGAATTTCAGAAAGATGCGGTTTCAGAGGATTTCCCGCACTGCCTCCGAAGATCATGATGCTCGGATCGAGGAGGTGCGTGAGACTGACCGACATCCACGCGATTTCGCGGAAAAGCTGCGGATGCAGGAACGCGCATGCCTCTCCTTCCAGATATTCCTTCGGTCTTTTTGCTTCGGCGCACCGCTTTCCCATCGCGGTTCCCGAAAGAAACTGTTCGACGTCCCCGCGCTGATCGTGTGCTCTAAACGGCGGCTCGCCGGGCCTCAGAAGCATGTGCCCGATTTCTCCCGCAAATCCGTGGTGGCCGCGAAAAAGTTCCCCATGAATGACGATGCCCCCGCCGACCCCCGTTCCCATCGTGATGCCGATCACGATGTCATGACCTTTCCCGCTTCCGTGCGCTGCTTCCGCAAGCGCAAAGCAATTCGCATCATTCTCGAGGATCACGGGGAGCCGGAGTTCTTTCTCAAAGCTCGAAGCGAGCGCGACTCCTTCGGCACCCGGAATGTTCGGCAATGTTGCAATCACACCGCCTCTCCCCACAAGGCCGGGAACGCCCATGCCAACCGCAACGGTATCTTCTGTCTTTAAACGTCGCGCAAGTCCGAGCATGTCTCTCTGCACATGCTCGAATTTCTGCTCCGCATGTGTTGGGACCCGCTCTTCCGCCTGTACCTCAAATGTTTCTGCATCAAAGCGCGCCCCATGAATTTTCGTTCCGCCGAGATCAATCCCAATGACGGAGGACATTAAGGTAAAGGATACGGAATGCCCTGGTATTCGGCTTCCTCAGGATGTTCATAGGCGGATACATCCGGGACTCCCGTTTGCCCCCGAAGAACGATATTTTCGAGACGCTCCTTCGAGAACAGGAGTGGAGCAAAGTGCCCGTGGAGTTTCATTGCTTTCGAGAGATGAGCGAGAGCGAGCGATGCGTGAGAAGCGCGCTCCGTTTGGAATGCGGCAAGAAGTGATGAGAGATTCTCCGCCGGTGCAAGTTCTCTGAGCAATCCTTCGACGCGCTCCATCTCGCTGCGAAGGGCTCGTGAAAGCCTTCGCATGGCATCATCCAGTTCCTCCATGGGAATCGAGGGATTCTGAAGATCCTCCTGAATATCGCGCAGGATGCCGCGCAATTCCCTGAGAAGAACGGAAAGTTCCTGCGACACCGTGAGCGCAAAAACGGCGGGAATGAGGGTGGTCTGCGTCGTGGTGCCCCCGGAGAATGCAGATGTGGCAGGGGCTTCACCCTCGACTTCCCCAAGCTCCTGAATGGCTTTCTCCGCTTCCTCCGTGAGGAAGAGTCGCTGAGAAGAAAAATCCGGAATACCCGCAAGCGCGTTCTCGATCTTGCGTCCGGCGCGACTCCGCGCCTGCTCTTCGATACCCTCTCCATCGAGATATTTGAGGATTTCATCGCGGGCAAAGAGCGCGTCTTTCTCAACATCAAGGAGTGCAAGCAGGGCTCCCGAAAGCGCTGCCACATGCGAAGATCGCTCGTCCCGTTCGGCAATAAGCATCTGCTCGGCTTCTTCCGCCACCGCAGAAAGATAGGTTGCAAGCGCCAGTTCCGCATTCATCGCAAGCTCATTCACCTGCACTTCTGAGCGACTCAGACCTTCCGCCTGAACCGGTTCGGCTTCTTTTTCCGTTAGTGTCGTGAGGAGATTGGTTACGGAATCATCAAGCGTCGAGAGTGAGGAAGAAAGTTCTTCGCGCGCGGAGCCTTCCGGAAGCAGCGGGAGGAGTTCAATACGTCGCTCGAGAACATTCTGCAGAACATCCGCTTTGCCATGGACGGAAAGTTGCCGGAGCACATGTTCTCCTTCCCCAAGGAGGGGATTCGGATACCCTTGCGCCTGTGTATCGATGAGAACGTGGAGTGGAGCGACTCCCACGGGCTCTCCCTTTTCATTCAGGAGCATGCCCGGTCCGATGAGGGAAGGAGGGAGCGTCCCCCGTTCCTCGGAACGCACGAAGTAATCCCCGCGGATGAAGGTTCTGAGGGTTCCGGTCGCGGGATCCCTCACGGTCGCAGCAAGTTGGTATTGGGCGCCGCCCTTGCCGACTGCACCATCCTCCGGCATGCGCACGGCGTAGATGTATTCCCCGAATCCGTACTTCGTAAGATCAGGAGTGGAGCCATAACCGGGATCTGATGGGAGCGCGTTCAGCATGTCTCCGAGGGGAGCGACGAGACGACCTTCTCTCCCCGCGACTTCGACGCTGTTCCCCGCGCTCTCGAGCGCGATCGTCCCCTTCCAGCCAATGACGTTGCCCTCGACGTCATAGATTTCTCCTCCGCACGCAGAAGATTCGGGGTCCACGACTCCGTCCATCATCTTCACGGTGCAGGAAGCAAGCGCCGGGCGGCTGCTTCGATATCCCCAGACATGTTTCACTCCCTCCAGCGTCTCCATGCGGGCGGCGGGTTGAGGGTAGAAGCCATTTCTCTCGCGATACGTTTCGAGAATGCGGGCGATGCCCTCGAGATGCGCGAGCCTTAAGTCACCCGAGCTCCTGCCGTTGCGGAAAAAGAAAAACGTCCCCCCGAGAATGAGAAGGATGAGGACTGCAGCCGCGAGGAGAACCTTCCATCGCCCGGAAAGAGGGATCATGAGCTGCATGCGCGTTTGGTCGAGTATACCATGGGGATATGCAATTCACGTCATCCGTCATTTCGGGGAGTGGGAGGGGAAAAGCGCTCGGAGTTCCCACGTTCAATCTGGATCTCGGAATGGTTCCGAAGGAGCTCGAGGAGGGAGTCTACGCCGTCCGTGCATTGTTAAAGCACCCCTCCGTGGGTGCGAAAAATTCTCCCGCGACGATGCACTATGGTCCGCGACCAACGTTTGGAGACACGATGAGTTGCGAAATACATATCCTTGAGGTGTTAGGTGATAGGTTTGAGGTATTAGACAACATGACGATTGAAGTAGTTGCAAAGCTGCGAGATATTCAAAAATTCGAGACTGCAGTAGAACTCAAGAAACAAATGGCTCAAGATGGCAAAAAGGCGGCTCAAATATTGGCCCTACCACCTAAAACCTAAAACCTATAACCTACCCGCAAGTGAACGATCTTCTCACCCGCGCCGTCGCGAAAGTGATTCCGGAGAAATTGGCGGAGGAGAAACTTGCGAGCAGGAAGAAGTTGCGCGCCTACTGGGGGATTGATCCCACGAGCACGAAGATTCATCTCGGGCATACGATCCCGATGCGCAAGCTCCAGGCATTTGCCGATAGCGGTCATGAAGCCATCCTCATCATCGGGAGTTTCACGGCGATGATCGGGGATCCTTCCGGAAGAGACACGCAGCGCGCGCCGCTCACGAAGAGGGAGGTGGAGAAGAATTTTGAGACGTACAAGGAGCAGGCATCGAAGGTGCTCGATTTCAAAAAAGTGCAAATCCGATACAACCATGAGTGGCTGGAGAAGCTCACCTATGGCGATATTCTCCACCATGCAAGTCTCTTCACCGTGCAGCAGATGGAGGAGCGTGCGATGTTTGCGGAGAGGATGAGCAAAGAGAAACCCGTCTCCGTTCATGAATTCCTCTACCCGCTCATGGTCGGTTATGACTCCGTCATGCTCGATGTCGATTGCGAGATCGGCGGCACCGATCAGGAGTTCAACATGCTCTGCGGCCGTACACTCCAGAAAGCCTACGGCAAACGCGAGAAGTTCGTCCTCACGACGAAGCTCATCGAAGGGACGGATGGCCGGAAGATGAGCAAGACCTACGAGAACTGCGTGTACCTCGATGATGATCCTGCCGATATGTACGGCAAACTCATGTCGCTCTCGGACGATCTCATTCCTCTCTATATGGAGTGCTGTACGGATATGCCATTACGAGAGGTGAAAGAGGTACGAGAGGGCATAGAGGGCAAAGAGGTGAACCCAAAAATACCGAAGATGAGACTCGCGAAGGAAATTGTCTCGATGTATCACGGATCTGAGGCTTCCGCTAAGGCTGAGAAAGAGTTTGAGAAGGTCTTCAAGGAGAGGGGAGTGCCTGATGAGGTTCCTGAGCTCAAAGTACCGAAGGGAACATTGCTCATCGATGCCCTTGTGAAAGGCGGCCTCGCATCATCAAAAAGCGAAGCACGGAGGCTCATTGAGCAGGGGGGAGTGAGGATGAATGAGAAAGTAGTGAAGGATGTGAATGCGAAAGTGGAAGAGGGCCTGACCCCCGAAGCCTGGGCGAAGGGGGTGGTGGTGAAGGTGGGGAAGAGGAAGTTTGTGAGAGTGAAAATTGTCTAAGGATCGCGCCCGCAGTTCGACTTGGCTCACCATAAACTCCGGGGCGCTCTGGTTTATGAAATGATCCCATATATCAGAGCAGCCCTCCGTGGCTGCGGTCATATGCCCTCCGTGGCTGCGGTCATATGCCCTCCGTGGCTGCGATTTCATGTGATATTCTCTACGCCTTTATGACCCAACGTCATCCTGTACAAAATGATGTCCTCATGCTCGTGACAACCGTCACTGCAAATCGAGAGCCGGTTTTTGCCAACCCTGCATATGCGCGAGAAGCGATTGAATGCCTCTATCGGGTACAAAAGCAGCGACCTTTTCTTTTATACGGATTCGTTATCATGCCAGACCATTGCCATTTCCTTCTTTTTATCCCTCCACCGGAATCCATTTCCAAAATAATGAACTCTTACAAATCCGGCCTTACCTTTGATCTTGGTCTTTCAAAAATATGGCAACCACGTTTCCATGTCCGTTTACCGGACAATGCTGAAATTGCTTTACGCTATATCCATGAAAATCCTGTGAAGGCGGAACTTGTAAGTATTCCTGAGGACTATCCGTGGTCATCCGCATCCGGTGAATGGCTCGTGGAAACTGCTTGAAACAAAGCGCACCCACGGAGGGGTGCGCTGGTCATATTCTCATGCCACAATCACCGCGTGTCCTCTCTCACCTCCAAACACTGCCTCCCCTGCAAAGGCGGCGTCGCGCCGCTCACACGAAGTGAAGCGGAAGAACTCCGGAAGCAAACACCGGAATGGAAGCTAAGTGAGAACGGGAAGAAGATTGCACGTACATTCAAATTTAAGAATTTCAAAGAAACACGCGCGTTTTTTGAGAAGGTCGCTGATATCGCCGAGAGTGAGAATCATCATCCGGATTTCGAAGTGAGCTGGGGTTCCATGACGCTCACGCTCTGGACGCATGCGATCGGTGGCCTCAGTGAGAATGACTTCATTGTGGCAGCGAAGATGGATCAGATTGCATGAGAAGAAAAATCCCCCTCCGCTGTTCCTTACGAGGCCGGAGGGGACCATTCATTCCTCTCTAAAAACCATCTGCGCTTCTCATCCGGCAATCTCGCCCAGAATTCACACCATACTATCTCCAACTCACCATTAATTCTGAGGCAATCTTCGATCTCCAACTTTCCCTTACTTTCGTAATCTATGCGTGAGTATGACAGATGTAGTGCAGATCGATCTATCTGGGCTTTTTTAGAGTGGAGAAACTTGCACTCTTTCTTTATTTTTTTATTCCAAGATGTCAGGTAATCCGCTGCGACAATATCGTCATTCCAGTTCACGGGAGGATTGAACAAAAAATCTCGAACATTCCTCGCGTGTATGAGGAAACCCTCAATAAACAAGTTCTTGAGTAGCCACGATGCATCGCGCGATTTTTTTGCCAGCTCTTCTAACACAGAAGCGCATTGACCCAGCATCGGTTTTTCATATAAACCGATAAAGGATGCGGCCTGTTGGGGATATCTGGCTCTACAAGCCGGAATCTTTCGAAGACTTACAATTAAATTGAAAAATCTGATTCTCATAATCGTTCAGTAGTGGGCTTACTGCCATGCTGCTTCTGATAAAACTTCAGAAGTTGACTTAATGTCGACTGCATTGACCCCATGCCTAAGCTTTCCAACTCAAACTTCGTGGTTAGATTAACTACAATAACAGAGGAATATTTGTGTTGATCAGTCTTTGTATTAAATCCGTCTTTTTCCGCGCGAGTTTTCTTTACCCAGAAGATCTCTCTTTCAGCGAGAGCAAGATCATCTCCAACAATTTCCAGAATCGAAATTGTAAAATTCTCTGATCCATATTTTTTCCATGATCCCTGCAGCATTTTATTGATATGCACTCCATCTGACAAATATCTCATATGGTCGGCCAATCTCCTTTGAATGTTGAAAGAAGAACCAATGTAACACTCACCAGTAAGGACATTCTTGATCTGATAAATACCTTTGAGAGATGGGGCATTCATAATGAAGTCTGTTTATAGAAAAGAATTAATGAACGAGCAGTGTTATCCATACTCCCAATACCGAGCTGCTTCAGAGACTCTTTCAAATCCTTCGAAATTGTCAGTCTCCCGACTCCATCAGCATAATCGTGAGCATATTGATGCTCATCACCAATCCGAACTCCCTGAGTCTTTTGCAGCCAATAATCCTCTCGCTCGCGAAGGGTATATTTATTCGCTGCGATCTCCAAAAATACAAATTCAAAGCTTTCTGCTCCATCTCTGTCCCATTGCTGCTGGAGACTTGTATTCGGATGCTCTCCAAGGGCAAGTTTGCCTAAATGTTTTTTGAAATGATTACAAATGCTTGGAGAGGATCCAATGAAACATTCTCCGGTTTTCACGTTTTTCAATTGGTATATGCCGATCATGCCGCGACGAGCTTTTTCCATAGAATTAGCAAGTTAAATCTTCCTGTGAAATTTCTTATGTACCTCCTTCAGTTGGGGATTCGTAACGTGAGTATATATCTGTGTTGTACTTAGGTCTTTGTGTCCAAGCAATTCCTGCACCGATCGCAAATCCGCTCCATTTCGCAATAAGTCTGTTGCAAAGCTATGACGCAGAGTATGTGGTGATGGATCCGAAACAATCCCTGCTTTCAGCGCGTATTTCTTCACAATCTTGTAAATGCTAATACGGGACAGACGATATTCTTCCCCCGGCGGGAGAATATGCTGCGTCCGCGTGAGATTGCGGATGAAGAGGGGATAGAGATGATCAATGCGGCCTTGAAGGTAGTCCTTGAGAGTCGCTGCGGCTCGATCAGATACAAAAACGAGTCGGATCTTCCCACGCTTTCCGCGAACACTGATTTCCCTCGTTGTGAAGTTGAGGTCCTTCCGATTGAGGCTTCGGAGTTCTGCAAGACGAAGGCCTGTACTGAAAAAGAGCTCGAGGATAGCCTTGTCCCGCTTTCCGGCAAGAGTACCTGTGTTTGGTGAATCAAGAAGACTCTCGACCTCCTCGATAAAGAGAACCTTTACTTGTCGAGGGTCTTCTTTTAAGCGTTGAACACGGTCCGGTGGGTAGACATCAAGTTCTTCCTCCTGGATCAGATACCGCAAGAACGCTCGAAGGACCGTGAGACGGTGATTCCTCGTGCGCACGGTGAGCTGCGTGCCATCTCTGTTCTCAAACCGATGCAGATGCTGTTTATAGAGTTGCACGACCTTCTTATCTATTTTGAGAGGGGAGGAGATGGTTACGGCAGAAAGGAAGTCTTTGAGCTGGTGCGCATAGTTCTTCACCGTGAGCGGCGATTTCCCGAGCTCGGACTCGAGGTGCAGGAGATAGCGATCAACTGCACGGGCGAGGGGAGAGGTTTTAGACATATCTGTTGAAAACTAATTAGTTAACATAATGCATTTTATGTTAACACATCTCCCTTTTCCACAGAGGTGAGGAATAAACGCTCGACAGATCATAAAATAGGGGCAATTTGTACACTGTACGATTCAGAAACTCCAAATCAGAAACGGCAGGTAATACACGATCGCCATCGCTTCGCGAACGATATCTTTCATTTCGAGGAGCGGATTCTCTGGGCCGCCGGCGGAATATGTTCTCAGGGGTACGTCAAGCCGCCATGCGAGGAGTTCGATCCGTGCGAGGTGATACCGATCGCTCACACCGAGGACGAACGTACACTGTGACCGTATGGCACCCTGAGCAAATTTAATGTTCTCGAGCGTCGATGTTGCCTTTTCCTCAAGCACGATATCTCCTGCCTCAACTCCCGCATCGCGCGCAACACTCCCCATCACAGCTGCTTCACTCATAGAAATCCCCTTTCCCCTCCCCCCACTCATGATGAGTGTCCCCACATTCCCCTCTTCATAAAGATCCACTGCGGCGGCGACACGACGCACAATCGCAGGCCCCGGCTCCCCTGTTTTCTTAATTGCAGATCCAAAGACGAGCGCGCAGGCATTCTCACCCTTTGGAATTTCCCCATGCGCCGTTCCCTCGAACTTTGAAAGTACAAAGAGCACGCTGATGAGGAATGCGGCCAGGAAAAGGCCGAAGAGAAGCGAGACGAGGCCGAGAAGGATGGCGCGGAGATGCTTCGTCGAGCTCAGCATGACAATCAGGGTTCGACCTGCGGAAGTATGACGATGTTGCTGGGGAGCGATGGGAGGCTTCGCCGCCACGGCGGCCAGACCGACACTTCGACATGATCTACCTCCGTGAAATTTTGGATAATGCGCTCGGCATCATTGACGGTCGTGCCACGGATCGCTTCGCGGACCTTCTCGCCAAATGCGCGACCTCCGATCGATGCCGCAGAGAGTGCGGCACGCTGCTTTCCCGTGAGTTCCGCGGTGATTTTCACCCACTGGAGATTGTCGTCGTACTCGATGACGTTCACGGAGATGCTCTCCCGCTGCACGCTCCCTTCGATGAGGTCGTACCCATCCTCCACGTGATCCGCGAGGCCGGGGAGGAGAAATCCGAGGAGCGCGTCCTTGTCATAGGCGAGGACCGTGTAGCGCAGTCCGCCCTCGACCGGAAGCGAGGTCACGGAGGTACCCACGAGATGCATGGGGAGAACAACGCCGGAGAAGCTGGCACGCGTGAGAACGTCATACTGCAGGACAACAGTGTTATGGCCTGTCGCTGCCTGGAGAGCCTCCACCTCCTCCTCGATGCGCGCTTTCGCTGCTCTCAAAAGTTCCTGCTCCAGTTGGCGTTTCGCGAGCTCCAAATCTTCTTCGCGCAGGAGAGTTCCATAGACCGTGGCCCCGCCCGTTGCTGCTTCCAGATTACGTGCGTAGAGCACCTTCCGATCCTCGAGCGAGAGGCCGGGGAATTCCCACTTGAGCCCCGGGGGGACATTGCCGCGCTCCCCCACGATCTCATAATAGAGATCCTTTGGCTCGGCTCGTGCGCGTACCGAAACGAACCCCGGCCCTGTGAGAGATGCAGGCGGCGCAGTGATCGGAGACAGTGTGCGGAAAATCATTCCCGCCTGATTCACGAGTCTCGTTCCTCCACGCAGATCGTACGACTCTTTGCTTTCATTAATGATCGTCATCGTGACTTCTGCGTTTTCCCCGAGAAAGTTTTTGCTGATTTCATCGAAGGTGAGCGATCGTTGAATGGATGCCGTGAGAGGCAGCAGTGGAAGGACATGCTGACGATTCACGGGAATGGTCGAGCCCGACACCACGAGAAGAACATTCGCCGTGTGACTCACGAGCGTAACCCTCGGCCACACACGAATGCGCGCGGAAGGGAGTGCGACGATGATAACTGTTCCGAAGAGCCCGGCACTCGCAGCGAGAAGGAGCCACACGCTCAGGCGGTGCGCGGAGAGGCTCCGAAGCCTGCTCCAAACAAGAGAAACCCATGAGCGGATCGTTGGCGCTTGTGAAGGCACGACTCAATGGTACATTGTTCTATTGTCTTTGGAATTACACAACGACGGCCTGTCGTTCGCTTTTCGCAAGCAACGGCACGAGCGCCGGAAGCGGTTTCTCGCTTGCAAGAAATTCCAGCATCGCTCCCCCACCCGTGCTCACGAAGGAGTAGACATCGAGCGGGTATTCGTAACGGGTATGAAAATCGAGGGTGTCCCCTCCTCCGACGATCGTGCGCGCTCCATGCTTCGTCGCAGTGGCGAGCGCTTCCGCAATCCGCTTCGTTCCATGGGAGAAACGATTGAGTTCGTAGTATCCGACAGGGCCATTCCAGATAATTGTTCCCGCTTGCTCAATCAACTTCCGATAGCGCTCGATCGTCACTTTCCCGATGTCGAAGATGCTCATGTCCCCGGATACATCCTCGACCGGCAGATCCAATTTGGTTGCCGTTTCCGCTGCTTCCGATGCAACAACGACATCCCACGGAACCTGCACCTTGGCCATCCCCTCTTTCTCACTCTCGAGCATGATCTCCTGCGCGAATTCCACTTCCTTCTGTCCATACCGCGAAGCGCCGACATCGAATCCCCGCGCAGCAACGAACGTGTTCGCGATGCATCCGCCGAGGAGAATATGATCCGCGGTCGTGAGGAACCGCCGAATAACCGGGATCTTCGTCTCCATTTTCGCACCGCTGATGATGAGGAGGAGCGGGCGTCGCGGGTCCTCTGTCACTCCCGCAAGCGCATCAATCTCGTGCTCGAGCTGAAATCCTGCAAACGCGGGAAGCAATCGCGCAACGCCGCACGTACTCGCTTCTTCATACGTATGAATCGACGGGAATGCTTCGTTCACGTAGATCTCCCCGAGTGATGCAAGTGCCTTGATGAATGCGGGATCATTCTTTTCTTCCGCAGGCTGAAAACGCACATTCTCGAGGTAGAGAATCTCGCTGTCCTTCAATTTCTCGAGCTGTGCCTGAACGGATGGCCCCACGGTCTCGCGGGCGACATGCATGCCCTTGCAATGTTTCAGGAGTTTTTGCAGATGCTTCGCAACCGTCGTCACGCGAAGTTCTTCGATCACGTTTCCCTTCGGTCGGCCGATGTGCGTCATGAGAATCACTTTCGCGCCGGACTCGAGGAGAAAATCGATCGTCGGGAGCGTGATCCTGAGCTTGCGATCGTCTTTCAGCCCTCCCCTCGCCTCAAGTTCCACGTTATGATCCGCGCGCACGAGCACTCGTTTTCCCCGCAGATTTTTCTCCCGGTGAATATTCCGCAGTGTCATGAGCGCATTGTACGGCATTGACACAAATGGAAGATCGTGATTATATTGTCATATACGCTTTCCATCTTTTTTTTATGGTTTCACGCATCCTTGTTGTCCCATCGTTTCTTCTCGCCGTTTCTTTCTCTGCGATGCCCGTTGCGAGAGCGGAAGAAGGAACGGGGGTTGTCGAAGTCAAACAAATGGAGCATCTGCATCTTGGGAGTTGGACCCTCACCGCTGGGGGAGGAATCATCACCCAGGGGAAGTTTGAGACCTTTTCCTCGGAACGACCGGCAGGGCCCTATGCTCTCATCGTGACTCCTCCAGCGGGTGCGGAAGCCGTGATCACGGTGACGAGCGGAAGCGACGTGAAAATAATCAATGGAAGAACAGCTTCGGGAGTGCTTCCTGCAGGAGGGACGCTCACCTTTTCCGTGGATTATGATTACACACGGCTTGGCGACGCTGTCAGCGTCCATAGTTCCCCCGCAGGACTTCCTTTTGAACTCAAGACGCCATGGGATGTCATCAAAGGAAAGACTCCCTTCACAAAAAAAGGTCTTCCCGAAGGATCCTACTCCGTGCAATACATCCTTCCGAGAGGATGCGCCGCGCCACCGAAACTTTCAAAGGAACTCCTCGAAGGCGGACGTATCGCGTTTGAATTTTCTCCCGTGTGCGCGCTTCTCGGAACTGCAGTAGAGAGAACTGCGACGCAATCCGCGAGCCTCATGAGCATGCGCACGAAGCTCGCACAGCGACTCACGGCGCGCAAGACCGGCGCCATTCCCGCCCGTCTCGCAACGACTGGTCGCAGGGTGATGAGCTCGAATGATCCGGAGCACTGCCACAATCAGGAAGCTACGTCGAAGCCGCTGAAGAGGAGGGATTGAAAATAGGAGTGGCGCAGGTGGTATGACACGGCCAAGATGGCCGTGCTACCGCTTGACAAGATATGGCCAAGATGATTTCATGCATTCCTTTTCCCTCGTGCTCCCTATGTCTCTTCCCCGTATCGGGCTCTACATTCTCGCCGTCACCTTCGGTGCCGTGCTCGTTCTTCCGCCGCTCAGGAACGGTCATCTTGAGAGAGTGCAGGCGCTCACGGGAGGTTCGGTGAGCATCGAAACGCAACCCTCTGGACTGCGGGCGTTTTTGTATTATGAATTTGGAAGCGGAGCAACGACGCTTGAAGTCACGACTCCGTATATCGCACATGATCAGCCGGAAGGAGAATATCGCGTGACGTTCATCGCGCCCGAAGGATGTCGGCCGGTTCTCCCGATGCGTCGCACTCTGGAAGAAGGACGCAGCATCGAGTTCGTGAAGCACTTTCCCTGCGCGGAATCAGCGGTCGTGATCCCGAGGCCAACGCCCAGACCCGAACCCCAACCCGAACCCGAATTCGAAGGAACCCTCCCCCGCGCGCGACCTCCTCTCCCCCGACGCACGGAGCGACTCGTCACATTTTCGCTCGTCACACAGACACCGGAAATTACCGCCGGAGGCGAAGCGCGCTTCGAAGTGCGCTTGCAAAATCAGACGGATCGCATGCTTCGCGACCTTCCCGTGATCGTTCGCTTCGATCCCGACCGGCTCTCTCCGATCGATCTCTTTGGCGGCTATCAGAGCGGCAATCAGGTGATGTGGACAGTCACGATTCTCGAGCCGCAAGGCACATGGGAGCGCAGTTTCACCATGCGCGTCGGGAATGGCAAAGCGGTCTCGGGGCAGACGACCGTTGTCGCCACGGTCTCCGGTCGCGCGATCGCCGGCGTGCCGCTCCGCGAGCGCTCCGCACGCACGCAGGTCGCCATCATCGGATCTCTCCCAAAGACAGGAGCACCGATCACCGCCATGAACCTTCTGCTGCTTCTTGGCTTCGGCACCACACTGGGAGCGGCGGTGACGTGGAGGGAGTGAATGTGCATGCTTCAAGGTCACAATCTGTGACCTTGTGTTTGAGATTCCACATTGGAATATCAGATGACGAAAAATCGCTCCCTCATCCCTGCTGAACGTATTGAGCAATCCATCCTGCTCATCCGGGGACAGAAAGTGATTCTGGACAGCGATTTGGCGGAACTGTACGGTGTGACAACTGCTCGTTTGAATGAACAGGTAAAGCGAAACAGAAGTCGTTTTCCTGAAGATTTTGTCTTCCGTCTGAATAAGAACGAGTTTGATAACTTGATATCGCATTTTGCGACATCAAGATTGAAATGGGGAGGGCGCCGTAAACTACCCTTGGTATTCACAGAACATGGTGCTGTCATGGCTGCAAATGTTCTGAGTAGTCCCCGGGCTGTTGCAGTCAGCATTCAAGTTGTAAGGACTTTCGTCCGTCTCCGTGAAATTCTTGCAACTCACAAAGATCTCGCCCGGAAACTTGCAGAACTCGAGGAGAAATATGATGAGCAGTTCGCGGTCGTCTTCGAAGCGATTCGGCAACTGATGACTCCGGTGGAGCCGGAGAAGAAGGGAAAGATCGGGTTTCGGTTGGAGTGAAACAAAAAAAGTTAAGTTGGCGTATACTTATAAAGTCGAAGGGATGCTCTTTACAAAATGATTCGCGAAGCGACGGGTCTCGCGGGCCCCGGCGCTGAGCGACTCTTCTAAGGAAAAGATAGCCCACGAAAGAAAAACCGAAGGTTTGTCTTTCGTGGGAAATGGGTCGGTAGCTCAGTCGGTAGAGCAGTGGCCTTTTAAGCCATTGGTCGCGGGTTCAATCCCCGCCCGACCCACCACACAGGCTTCCATTGCACGCGAGCGAGAGACGGCGTACGCTCCCCTTCCCTATGCTCATGAAAAACAAGCGGCAGAAGAAGAAAGCGCCCGATATCACGCTCCGGGACGTCGTGAACCACATGTCCGCGATGGAGCAGCGGCTCTCCGGCGAGATCGGGGCAACAGCAAAGGAGATAGTCTCTGTGGAACAGCGACTTTCTGCCAAGATCGAGACAAACACGAAAGCGGTCCATGCACTCACGCAGCGCATCGACGCACTCGAGGAAGACCTCACTGCAACGATCCTGGATACGATCAAGATTCGTGGGCACGTCGGAATGCCCGTGCCAAGCGATACCTGAGAGGGAGAGAAAAGAGGCTTATGCGATATGGCGAAAAAGGTGAAACTCTGCTAGAATGAGACGATATGCCCGCGAAGAAAAAGACACAAACAAAGCAGGCTGAGCCCGCGAATCCCGCCGTCCTCTATGACATCCTCATGGGAGAGATCGAGCAGGAGCTCACGACCCGGAATCTCCCGCTTCTCAGAGATATCTATGAAAATGAAACGCCGGAAGAAGCGAAGCAGAGAGGTGCGCGATACCGGGAGGCATTCGAGGAGTACATCCGCCTCTGGGAAACATTCCTGGAGCGTTCAAGGGTTGCGTTCCATACACTCAAGGATGCCGCCTTCGCATCCCTCAAAGAGCGCATCGGCATCGAGGAAGCGGGTGTCCTCTCCGCCCTCGAACAGGAAATTGACCATGCATAAAGCGCCATGAAGCACATTCATTTCAGGATGGGGCGCGAGGAAGGCAATCTCGGAGACTTCGAGCATCGACGCCTGTGGGAGGATGCGCCAACTTCTATGCCAGATTTTAACATTGTGGAGGATGTTCAGCAGTATGGGTCCAATCCGCCGACAAACGACGAGAAATTTCGATATGCAGTCCTCGGGAAATTCGATAGTGATGGAACGAGGGAAACATTCGACACACTGG